>NZ_JBICTE010000030.1:0-88344 GCF_043197485.1 Micromonospora sp. NPDC049102
GAGCCAGTCATCGATCTTCACGTACAGTGCCGTCAGAAGGGTGTTGAGGTCGGTCGTCACAAAACTGATCCTCAACACCCTTCGTCTATCTCCACAACCCAGGGTCGTTAGGACTTACTCGTCTAGGCTCTTCAGGATGGCGAGGTACTACGACGTACACCCGGAGAACCCGCAGCCCCGCGCGATCCGGCAGGTAGCCGACCTGGTCCGCGGCGGCGGCCTGGTCGCCTACCCGACGGACTCCTGCTACGCGCTCGGCATCCAGCTCGGCAACCAGGACGGGCTGGACCGGATCCGGCAGATCCGTCACCTCGACGACCGGCACCACTTCACCCTGGTCTGCCGCGACTTCGCGCAGCTCGGCCAGTTCGTCCAGATCAACAACGCGGTGTTCCGGCTGGTGAAGGCGTCCACGCCGGGCAGCTACACGTTCATCCTGCCGGCCACCCGCGAGGTGCCCCGCCGGATGCTGCACCCGCGCAAGCGCACCGTCGGTGTCCGCGTACCCCGGCACATGGTGACCCAGGCGCTGCTGGCCGAGCTGGGCGAGCCGCTGGTGTCCAGCACGCTGCTCCTGCCCGGCGACGACGAGCCGATGACCCAGGGGTGGGAGATCAAGGAACGGCTCGACCACCAGGTCGACGCGGTGCTCGACGCCGGCGAGTGCGGCATGGAGCCGACGACGGTGATCGACCTGTCCGGGCCCGAGCCGGAGATCCTGCGCCGGGGCGCCGGAGATGCCTCCCGGTTCGAGTAGGTAGCCGGCGCAGCGCCCCCGCGCCGGCACACCCGCCGCCCTGGCACGCCGTGCGTGGCGGGGCCCGAACCGTCGCATGCCGCGCGCGGCACTGGCCGCACCCGCCACCGGCCAAGCGCCGGGAGCGCCACGGGCCAAGGGCCACGCCCCACCGGCCACGCCTCACGCGCCACCGGCCACGCGCCACCAGCGACGCGCCAGCGGCCGCGCGCCACGGGTCACGTATGCCCAACGCCCCCTTTGCTCTGCTTCAACGGAGGCGACACCTACGGACCCTTCGTGTTGCTTCGGTTGAAGCAGAGCAAAGGACGAGCGGAGGGACCGCCGCCCGGCGTCGATGCGCGCCCTCCCGACTCCCCCACCCCTGCAACGCACACATTGATGTCGCGCTAGACAACAGTGTGTGGTACACAGTATAGTGTGACGCATGGTTAGCGAGGATGTTCTACGGACGCACCTGCAGGAGTTGCGTCGAGGCACCGTCGTGGTGGCCAGCCTGGTCGCGCTGCGTCGACCGGACTACGGCTACGCACTGCTGCAACGGCTCACCGACCACGGCTTTCCGGTGGACGCCAACACGCTCTACCCGCTGCTGCGCCGCCTGGAAGACCAGGGCCTGCTGACCAGCGAGTGGAACACCGAGGAGAGCCGGCCGCGCAAGTTCTACCGGACCAGTGACGAGGGCGAGTCGATGCTGAGTCGACTCCTGGACGACCTCGCCGCCGTACAGACCTCCATCACCGGGCTGATCCAAGGAGTGGACCGATGAACACACTGACTGACCGCTACCTGGCCGCCACCCTGCGATCGGTACCCGCCCAGCGCCGCGACGAGATCGCCACCGAGCTACGCGCCTCGATCGAGGACATGATCGAGGACCGGACCGGGGGCGGCGCGGACGCGGCAGCCGCCGAGCGGGAGGTGCTCACCGAACTGGGCAACCCCGACCGGCTGGCCGCCCGCTACGCCGACCGCCGGCTCCAGCTCCTCGGTCCCACCTACTACCTGGTCTGGCTGCGACTGCTGAAGCTGCTGCTCAGCTTCATCCCGGCGCTCGCCGGGACGGTCGTCGCGGTCGTCGCGGTCGTCGAGGGCAAGGGCTTCGGCGCGATCGGCCCGGGCCTCGTCGTCGCCCTGCACGTGGCGGTGCACATCTGCTTCTGGCTCACCCTGACGTTCGTCCTCATCGAGCGGTCGCAGCCCACCGTCGACCTGCCCGACTGGACCGTCGACGAGCTGCCCGACGTCCCCGCACACCGCGACGTCTCACTCGTCGACACCATCGCGTCGGTGGTGATGCTGATGGTGTTCATCGGCTACCTACCGTTGCAGCACTACCAGTCGTGGGTGCGCACCACCGACGGCGACAACATCCCGATCCTCGACCCGGCCCTCTGGTCGTTCTGGCTGCCGGCGCTGATCGGCGTCCTCGCCCTCGACGTGGTGTTCGAGATCGTCAAGTACCGGATCGGGCGCTGGACCTGGCGGCTGTTCGCGACGAAGGCGCTGCTCAACCTGGCGTTCACGGTGCCGGTGGTGTGGCTGGCGCTCTCCGACCGACTGCTCAACCCGGCCCTCGGCGAGCGGCTCGACTGGCTGGCGGTCGCGGACAATCGCGAGATTCTCGCGGCCATCATCGCGCTGAGCGCCGCCGTGGTGGCGGTGTGGGAACTGATCGACACCGCCCTGAAGACCCGCCGCCAGACGACCTGAGCGGCACCCGAGACGGCGGCCCGGAGCGGACACCCGCTCCGGGCCGCCGCCCGTCGCGCTGACCTGCTCGTACGGCACCGGCCCGAACTCCTGTTCGGTGGTTGCGAACACCGTGAACACTCCTACGGTGAGCCGATCCGCACGGCAACGATTGGTCGTGGCCGATCCCGCACCGGAAGGGCTCCGCATGACCGCACCGATCGGCCTGCCGCTCCGCGCGATCCCTGCGGTGTCCGTTCAGGGTGACGGGGGGCACCGCCAGTGGCGGAAGTCGCCGGTACGCGACCAGACGTCGCGTGCCGCCCCGATGTTCCAACCCGGATCGAGCGCGGTCCGGCGGTCGACGCCGAGGCGTGACAGCTCCATGTCGCTGAACTGGAACAGGCCCCAGCGCCGCGACCCGTCGGCGGTCACCTCCACCCGCAGCGGATCCAGTCCGGACAGACACCGGGCCAGCCGCACCGCCTCGGACGGGTCCTCCGGGAAACGTGCCCGGAGGTACTTGCTGACCCGGTCATCCGTCCACGCGACGGGCGACACCGAGTTGTCCTGGAGAGCGTCGAGCACCTGCCGATCCACCGTGCCGCTGACCTCCAGGGCGGCCAACGCCTGGAAGGCGATCACCCGGCTGGTCGTGTCGGGCCCGAACCACCCATCGACGGGCACGCGTAACCCGCCCGCCGCCAGCCGCTCCTGGAGATCCAGCACGCAGGGGCCGTACATGCCCTGGCGCAGGACGAGGGGACACGGGCCGCTCGAACCCGCGCCGCTGGACGCGGGGGTCATGACGTCGCCGACGGGCAGCAGCGCGCCCACCGTCAGCGCTCCCACCAACGCCAGCGCCCCCAGTGACATCCGGCGACGCGCTGACCGGGTCGCCGCCCGCGGTCGGTTTGTGGACCGGCGCGGACCGGTCGACTCGACGGACACCGGAGTGGAGACCGGCGGCGCGGGATGCGTCGGCTCACCCGGCGCTGGTAGGCCGGTGGGGCGCATCGGCTCGCTGAGGTGGGCCTCGATGTCGCGGCGGAGGTCGAGCCACCGTTCGATCTCGGGTGCGGACGTGCCGCAGGCGGCGAGCAACGCCACGACGGTCCGCTCGCGGGGCAGGGTGTTGCGCCCCAGCATGGTGGCGAGGGTGCTCGGTGGCAGCCAGTGCCCGGCCGCCGAGGCCCGGCGGGAGATCTCCCGGTACGTCAGGCCGGAACGTCGTCGCACGTCCCGAAGCGACGCCACGTACTCCCCCGCGGTGGCAGCCCGCGGCACCGGATCCCGGACAGCGTCAATCATCGGATCTCCCCCGTGTCGTTGCTGTGGTCGGGTTCGGACCGGTCCCCGGTCCGAACCCGACGGCCCCTACGGCGCGAAGCGTCGCGACCGTCGAGTAAAACGCTAGATAACCGGGTCGCCGCGAACAATGCCCTGCTCCGGGCGCTGCGGTGTCCGCACAGCTCAGGGCCGCCTGTCCGGGTCTTGTCCGACCACCTCGGACAGACGCCGTGACGACTTGCTCCAAGGCTTGTGCGGTAAGCAGAATCAGGCGATGACCACGGGGGAGCTTCGACCGGGCGAGGCGGCCGACCCGGCCGAGTTCGTCGACCTGCTGCGCCAGCTCAAGGACCGGTCCCGGCTGACGTTCCGGCAACTGGAACAGCACGCCGTCGCGGCCGGCGACGTGCTGGCCCGCAGCACCGCCGCCGACGTCCTGCGCCGGTCCACATTGCCGCGACCCGAGGTGCTGGCGGCGTTCGTGCGTGCGTGTGGCGCGGGTGACCAGGTCGACGAGTGGTTGCGCGCGCGGGACAGGTTGGCGGCGGGCGCGTACGCCTTCGCCGATCCGACTGTGCAAGCGTCGGTCGGAGCGAGCACGGGCGATGTGCTGACCGGCGGCCCGGACGAGGCACGACCGCGCTGGTTCGCCCGGCCCGTGCCGCTGGCGCTGCTCGTCGTGGCCACCCTGCTGGTCGGCGTCGGCGCCTTCTTCTGGTGGCCCGACGACAACGAGCGTCGGACGTCGGAGAACCCCGCCGTCGGCCAGTCGCCGACCGGCAGCGCCCCGGCCGGCGAAACGACGTCCGGCGCTGGCCAGCGATCGCCGGCCGGCGGTCGGAGCCGGATCCATCTCGCCCGTGACCCGCAGCTCTGTATCAGCGAGGGGCGCGATCGCAGCGGTCGATACGAGAGCGAGGTGGCGGTCCAGCGCCCCTGCGCGGGCGCCACACCGCCGGAGACCTATCTGGTGCCGGTGACCGATGGCATGTACTTCGTCAAGTGGGAGCACCCGATCAACGGGGTCGGCTGCCTCACGGTGCGGCGCGAGGATCCCGGGCGGAACCTCATCGAGCCCCAGCACCAGTGCCGCACCGACTCCTGGGACCAACTGTTCCGCTTCGAGCCGACCGGTTCGACGCCGGACGCGTACCGCCTGCGACCGGCTGGCAGTGACCTGTGCGTGGGCATCCGCGACGACGACACGGAGGTGCCGGCCGAGGCCGCCGCCGAGCCGTGCACGGGCCAACCCGATCAGGCGTTCCTGGTCGACGCCGTGCCGGAGGACTGACGGGCCTGAACCGGCGCTTGATCAACGCCGGTTCACCGATATCGGGGTGTCCCGCGCGCTGGACACCCCGATATCCAGGAAGTCGAGTCGATCAGAAGCCGGCGTGCTCCACCGCTGCCTTGGCGCGGCTGACGAACGCGGCCCAGGCCGCCGGGGAGAAGGTGAGCGCCGGCCCCTCGACGTCCTTGCTGTCCCGGACGGCCACGAGATGAGGAAGGTTGTCGGCGACCTCCACGCAGTTGCCCTCATTGCCACTACGCGTGCTCGTGCGCCAGCGGGCACCGGTCAGATCACTCATCGTAGGTCTCCTTGATCACTGTGCTCACCAGATCCTCCGACGCGCGCTCGGGCAGGGCAAGATCCCAAAGCGCCTGCCAGACCTCAGAGTACGTCTGGACCTCGGCCGGACGATCGAGGTAGAGACCACCGGTCAACGACTCGCTGTAGACCGTGCTGGGCTCTGCCGGCCGAGTACCGATTGCCGGAAAATCGAGCAGGACAAAGGCCCCGGCCACGGATGCCCGGTGCGGTCCGACCCCCAGCGGCAGCACCCGGACCGCGATGTTCGGCGCTTGGGCGGCGTTTACCAGGTAAGCGAGCTGCATCCGCCAAGCCTCGATGTCATCGACGGGTCGGCGGACCACGGCCTCGTCGACCACGACGTCAAGACGCGGGGCCGCAGGACTACGCCTGGTCAACAGCTTCTGCCGCTGCATCCGTAAGGCGACCTTCTGCGCCACCTCCTGCGGGGTGCGCCCGGGTTTGGTCTCGAACACCGCGGCCATGTACTCCGGGGTCTGCAGAAGTCCGGGAATGAGGGTCGGCTCGTACTGGCGGATGGCGGAGGAGGCCGCCTCCAGCCCCACATACAACTCGAACCAACCCGGGATCACCTCGTCATACGCGTGCCACCACCCCCGGGACTTGCTCTCCCGCGCGAGACTGACCAACACTTCGGTCAGCTCGGCAGACGTGCCGTAGAGCTGGCACATCAAGACCACGTCATGGGTACGCAGCGCAGTCTGGCCACTCTCCAGCCGGTACATCTTGGCCCGGGACCATTCGAGGTCATTGGCGGCGGCCTCAAGGTTGATCCCGGCTTCCTCACGTGCCTGGCGCAGAAGCCGGCCGAGTTGCCGCCGTGGAACTGACGAACCGACCTCGCTCATCCGGCCTCCGGTCTCACCTCACGTGGCCTGTCTGTCTCATCTGTAACAGAATGGCCGGCCAAACGAGACGGCGTCAATCTCGAAGCGTGGTTTTCGGCGTGAGACGTTGCAGGTTGATGGTTGAACGCAGGATCGTGCCTGGTAGATGCCCTACTTGCAGTGATCTCGGGAGGCAGGCCGTGTGCCGTTGGAAGTGGTTTCACCGACCGGACGAGCCCTTCGACGTGGTGGAGCGGACCCGGTTCCCGGACCGCACAGGGGCCTACCGGCTCACCACGCCGCCCGCGTCGAGGACAGAGAACGGCGCGTCGTCGCCACAGCGGGGTGATCGTCATGATGGGTGAGCAGCCCCGGCCGGAACCGCCGTTTCTCGTGACGATGGCGACCTACGTGATCGACTTTCATCATCGCAACGTCTGCACCAGGTGCACGCCGGACGGTTCGTGCCCCCGGCTGGTCGAGGCGAGTGATCATCTCAGGGCGTGGCGCGACCGTAAACCAGACGGCCGTGCGGGCGGGTGACCTGCTTCAGGTCACCCGCGCGGCGAGTATCCAGTTCAGCCGGCCGATCCTCTTCCGCGTCATCCGCGTTCTCGACTGGCCTACCTACGACGGGTGGGTCTGGCTCGACGGCTACGAGGTGGGGCCGAGCCTGGACGCGATCGCCCGACGATCGATCTTCGTGCGGCCCGCCGGGCTGCGGCCGGTGACACCCGTCGGTCCGACGCGGTCGAGAACGCGCTGACACAGGCCAGGTCGCCGATGTGGGGCCAACCGCTCGCGCGGACACCCCCACATCGGCGACCTGGTGTGGATCACGCTGGACCGGCCGGGCGCGCCGGGCGCGCCGGACCTCAGGCGTCGACTGCGGCCATCACGTCGTCGGAGACGTCGAAGTTCGCGTAGACGTTCTGCACGTCGTCGCAGTCCTCCAGGACGTCGATCAGCTTGAAGATCTTGCGAGCGCCCTCTTCGTCCAGCGGCACGTTCATGCTGGGGATCAGGGAGGACTCCGCCGACTCGTACTCGATGCCGGCGTCCTGCAACGCCGTCCGCACCGGGATCAGGTCGGTCGGCTCGGAGACCACCTCGAACGCCTCACCGAGGTCGTTGACCTCCTCGGCGCCGGCGTCGAGGACGGCCATCATCACGTCGTCCTCGCTGGCGCCCTCCTTGGGCACGATCACCACGCCCTTGCGGGAGAACATGTACGACACCGAGCCGGCGTCGGCGAGCGAGCCGCCGTTGCGGGTCAGCGCGGTGCGCACCTCGGTGGCCGCCCGGTTGCGGTTGTCGGTGAGGCACTCGATGAGCATGGCCACACCGTTCGGGCCGTACCCCTCGTACATGATCGTCTGCCAGTCGGCGCCGCCGGCTTCCAGGCCGGAGCCGCGCTTGACGGCGCGGTCGATGTTGTCGTTCGGCACCGAGCTCTTCTTCGCCTTCTGGATGGCGTCGAAGAGTGTCGGGTTGCCGGAGGGGTCGCCACCGCCGGTGCGCGCGGCCACCTCGACGTTCTTGATCAGCTTGGCGAACATCTTGCCGCGCTTGGCGTCGATGACGGCCTTCTTGTGCTTGGTCGTCGCCCACTTTGAGTGGCCGGACATCTTCTA
Source organism: Micromonospora sp. NPDC049102 (assembly GCF_043197485.1). NCBI lineage: Bacteria > Bacillati > Actinomycetota > Actinomycetes > Micromonosporales > Micromonosporaceae > Micromonospora > Micromonospora sp. NPDC049102. The sequence goes on from NZ_JBICTE010000030.1 coordinate 7,813, forward strand.
CCTCCGTCTGTCATTGCACGCCTGCGTCGACTGCCGCACCGATTCCGCGCCGCATCCGGCGATCCGGCGATCCGGCGGCCGGTCGGCCCCGCGGGAAGTGCCGCGCCGGGCGACGGCCCTGCCGAACCGCGGCAATCTTACCGAGGTCACACCCCGCCATGTCACACCCGGGACCTGCCCGGGGCGGCGGTGCGGCGTCGGGGCCCGCCCGAACCAACGGTCCGGGGGCCCGATCCATGCCCGCGCGCCGGCGTCGGCCGCTCAGGCGGTCCGCACCAACTCCACGAAGTACGCGTGCACGCGCAGGTCGCCCGTCAGCTCGGGGTGGAACGAGGTGGCCAGCAGATTGCCCTGCCGGACCGCCACGATCCGCTCGGCGGCCGGGCCACCGGTCACCTTCCCGATCACCTCGACGCCCGCGCCGACCCGCTCGACCCACGGCGCACGGATGAACACGGCGTGGAACGGGTCGCCCTCCACGCCGGTGATCTCCACGGGCGCCTCGAACGAGTCGACCTGCCGGCCGAACGCGTTGCGCCGTACCGTCATGTCGATGCCGGCGAAACCGCGCTGGTCGGCGCGGCCGTCCAGCACCTCGGTGGCGAGCATGATCATGCCGGCGCACGAGCCGTAGACCGGCATCCCGTCGGCGATCCGCTTGTCGATCGGCTCGCGCAGCTCGAAGATGTCGACGAGCTTGCTGATGGTGGTGGACTCGCCGCCGGGGATCACCAGGCCGTCGACCGCGTCCAGCTCGCCCGGGCGGCGGACCGGACGGGCGTCCGCGCCCGCCGCGGTCAGCGCCGCCACATGCTCGCGCACGTCACCCTGCAACGCGAGCACACCGATGGTGGGCCGGCTCATCGTCACCAGCCGCGCTCGGCCAGGCGGTGCGGCTGGGGGATCTCGTCGACGTTGATGCCGACCATCGCCTCACCGAGACCGCGGGACACCTTCGCGAGGACGTCCGGGTCGTCGTGGAACGTGGTGGCCTTGACGATCGCGGCGGCCCGCTGCGCGGGGTTGCCCGCCTTGAAGATGCCGGAGCCGACGAAGACGCCCTCCGCGCCGAGCTGCATCATCATCGCCGCGTCGGCCGGGGTCGCGATCCCGCCGGCGGTGAACAGCACCACGGGCAGCTTGCCGCTCTCGGCGACCTCCTTGACCAACTCGTACGGGGCCTGCAACTCCTTGGCCGCGACGTACAGCTCGTCGGCCGGCAGCGAGGAGAGCCGGCGGATCTCCTGGCGGATCCTGCGCATGTGGGTGGTGGCGTTCGAGACGTCACCGGTGCCCGCCTCGCCCTTGGAGCGGATCATGGCCGCGCCCTCGGTGATCCGGCGCAGCGCCTCGCCCAGGTTGGTCGCGCCACAGACGAAGGGCACGGTGAACGCCCACTTGTCGATGTGGTTGGCGTAGTCGGCCGGCGTCAGCACCTCGGACTCGTCGACGTAGTCCACGCCCAGCGACTGGAGGATCTGCGCCTCGACGAAGTGGCCGATGCGGGCCTTGGCCATCACCGGGATCGAGACCGCCTCGATGATCCCGTCGATCATGTCGGGGTCGCTCATCCGGGACACCCCGCCCTGCGCGCGGATGTCGGCGGGCACCCGCTCCAGGGCCATCACCGCGACCGCGCCGGCGTCCTCGGCGATCTTGGCCTGCTCGGCGTTGACGACGTCCATGATCACGCCGCCCTTGAGCATCTCGGCCATGCCCCGCTTCACGCGGGCCGTGCCGACGACGGGGGCGGTAGCGGTGGTCGGGGCGGTGGTGTCGGACACGGGTCAGCACTCCTTGGACCTGCGGTGGGAGGTGGCAGCGAAAATGCTACGCACCGCTCAACGCCGCGCCGACAGCCAATCAGAGGGCCGGTGGCCTGCACTGTGGCCCCGCTCACCGGCCGCCGGCAGCGTCAGCTCCACCAGCAGAACCCGGTCAACCGGCCGGCACGTCCGCCGGCACGACGAGCGTCGGGTCGTCGATGTCGAAGTAGCGCGGCCACTGGCGACCCCGCCCCATCCGCAACAACCGCACCAGCGGACGGCTGCGCGCCGACCGGGCGTCGCGTACCAGATCGGTGTGTACCTGCCGGGACAGCGCGAGCCGGCGGCTCGCCGCGATGACCGCCGTGCAGTCCGGGTCGGTCGGGTCCAACCGCACCATGCGTAGCTGCCGGGTCAGGTCGTTCTCCGCCGCCTCCCGCTCGTCCGGCACGGCGTCGAGTGCGATCCGTGCCGCCGCGTACAGCTCGACGCCGAAGCGTCGCTCCGCCAGCACGGCGGCCGCCGCCGCACGGCGCAACAGGTGGGCGTCGAGGGCCCGCGCCGCCAGCTCCGCGCGGCCCTGCAGCCGCTCGACCCGGCCGGCGGTCCAGATGAGGTACGCCGCAAGCACTCCCACGAGCAGACTCGCGGCCACCACCCACCACATGTGCGGCATCGTAGTGCTGCTCCGTTTCTCCTCCATCGCGCGCGTCGACGCCGGTCACCGGCGTCACAGGAGCACCATCGGCCACTCCGGGTCAGCCCAGCCCCACCCATTCCTGGTCGATGACCCGCCCGTCGGTCGCCTCGATCGCCGCTGCGTATACCTCCAGAACACGGCGGGCAACCATGGGCCAGTCGAAATTCGCCACCACCTGATCGCCGCAGGCGGTCAGCGTCGCCCGCGCCATCGGGTCGTCGAGCAGCTCGGACAGGGCGTGGCGCAGCCCCACCGCGTCGCCGGTCGGGAACAGCCGGCCCGCCCGCCCACCGTCGAGCACCCGGCGGAACGCGTCCAGGTCGCTCGCCACCACCGTGGTGCCGGCGGCCAGCGCCTCGGTGAGGATCATCCCGAACGACTCACCCCCGGTGTTCGGCGCCACGTAGAGGTGCACGCTGCGCAGCATCCGCGCCTTGTCCGCCTCGGAGACCAAACCGAGGAACGTCACCTGATCCCGAATCTCGGCCGGGAACTGGTCGTACAGGTCGTCCGGGTCACCCGGGCCGGCGACCAGCAGCCGCAGGCCGGGACGTGTCGCCGCCAGCGCCACGAAGGCGTCCCGCAGCACCGGGAAGCCCTTGCGCGCCTCCGTGAACCGGCCCAGGAAACCCAGCGTGCCGCCGGTGCCCGGCCCGCACTCCCCCGGCCAGTCCGGCAGCGGCTCGGCGTCGGCGAACTTCGCCACCGCCACCCCGTTGGGGATCTCCACCGCGCCGCCGTCCATGTGCTCGACCTGCACCTTGCGGGCCAGCGCACTCACCGCGATCCGGGCGGTGATCCGTTCCAGCACGATCTGCAGGACGCCCTGCGCCGCGGCCAGCACCCGCGAGCGGGTCATCGCCGTGTGGAAGGTGGCCACCACCGGCCCGCGCGCCGACAGAACCGCCAGCAGGGACAGGCTCAACGTCAGAGGCTCGTGCACGTGCAGCACGTCGAATTCACCGTTGGTGAGCCAGCGCCGGACCCGGGCCGTGGAGACCGGGCCGAACGCGATCCGGGCCACCGACCCGTTGTACGGCAGCGGCACCGCCCGACCGGCGGACACCACGTACGCCGGCAGGTCGGCGTCCTCGTCGGCCGGCGCGAGCACGCTGACCTCGTGCCCGAGGGTGATCAGCGTCTCCGCGAGGTCGACGACGTGGTTCTGCACGCCGCCGGGCACGTCGAAGGAGTACGGGCAGACGATACCGATCCGCATGCGTCAGCCACCCCCTTCAGGACCGACCCGAGGTCGGTGCGGACAGCTCCGCGCCTCCCGCGCCGCGCTGGTCCAGCCACATCCGCTGCAACATGTGCCAGTCTTGCGGATGCCGGGCGATACCCGCCGCCAGACCGTCGGCGATCAGCTGGGTCAGCGACCGGACGCGCTGGTCCAGGGGCCCCACCTCGGGCCCCGGCACCGGCAGCGGACCGCTGAGCGACGCGCACGCCGCGTCCGGTTCGTACCACATCGACGCCACGTACAGCGGCGCTCCCGTGTGCAGTGCGAGCAGTGCCGGCCCGGCGGGCATCCGGGTCCTCCCGCCGAAGAAGTCCACCTCCACCCCACGGGCGGAGAGGTCCCGGTCGGCCAGCAACGGCACCACCGCGCCGGCGCGTACACGGTCCAGCAGCACGTCGAAGGCGGGACGCGGCCCGCCGTGGGTGGGCAGGATCTCCATCCCCAGCTGATCCCGGAAGGCCAGGAACCGCTCGTACACGCCCTCCGGCTTGAGCCGCTCCATGACGGTGCTGATCGGCCAACCGGTGGCCGCCACCCAGGCGCCCGCGGCGTCCCAGTTGCCGGCGTGCGGCAGCGCCACCACCGCGCCCCGTCCGGCGGCGACGTCGGCCGCCAGCAGCTCCGCCCCGCCGAGGCGGAACCCGGACAGGATCTGCGCCCGACTCAACGCCGGCAGGCGGAACGCCTCCATCCAGTACCGGGCGTACGACCGCAGGCCACGCCGCACGAGGTCGTCCAGTTCGGCATCGGGCATCTCCGGGCCGACCACGCGGCGCAGGTTGGCGCGCAGTCGGGCCGTACCCCCGCCGTCACGGCGGTGCGCGCGGTCCGCGCCCGCCTGGAACGCCGCCGCCACCAACGGCCGGGGCAGCGCGCGGACCAGGCGCCAGCCCGCGACGTAGCCCAGCTCGGTGAGGTTCACGTGGCCCGGCCGCCGGTCGTCGGGCGGTGCGTGGGCCGCGCGCCGGCCGCGCTCACGCCTGGCCGTCCGGCTGGAGCTGCTGGGCCTGGCGATAGACGTGCGCCATCCGCTGCCCTACCGTGAAGATCGAGATGGCGGCCAGCAGCCAGAGCGCGATCTCCAGCGCCGGCTTCACGCCCACGCCGGTGAGGATTCCGCCGACGCCGACGATCAGCAGTCGCTCGGTACGCTCGGCGATGCCCACGTTGCAGGTCATGCCCAGCCCTTCGGCGCGCGCCTTCACGTAGGAGACGAGCCCTCCGGCGGCCAGACAGAGCAGCGCGGCGGCAACCCCGGAGTGATCATTCTGGGTGGCCAGCCAGTACGCCACCGCGCCGAAGACGGCGCTGTCGGCGACCCGGTCCATGCTCGAATCGAGGAACGCGCCGAACCGGGTGGAGCCACCGCTCATCCGGGCCATCGTCCCGTCGAGCAGGTCGGTGAGCGCGAACAGGGTGACGATCAACGCGCCCGCGACCAGGTGGCCGCGGGCACCGAAGCCGAGCGCGCCGACGAGCACACCAACGGTGCCCGCGACGGTGACGACGTTGGGGGTGACGCCCGCGCGCAGCAGGGCACGGGCAATCGGCTCGACGACGCGGGTCATCCCCGCGCGGGCCGACACTTGGAAGATCTTCGCCATGGCGGTCCCCACGATAACGGTCCGCCCAGCTCCGGCCATAACGCCGGTCCCGGCGACCCCCCCGGGGCAAGCTTGTGCGTGTCCGGCAACGGGTGTGAGATCGAGCCGGAAGGTGACCCAGCTCACCCGCCCGCCCGTTGGTTTCCCGCCTCGGGGCAGACCGCCGGAGGATGTTGCCGCGCACTCGCCCCGGGCCGCTTCCATCTCGCGCGGCGGTCGCCACCACCGGCTGAGGGAGGTGCGCCACCATGGCGCAGGAACATCGGGACAACGTCACCACCGGCGGCACGCCAGTGGTGACCGACCCCGCGCGGATACGCAACGTGGTGCTCGTCGGGCACTCCGGCGCGGGCAAGTCGACGCTCGTCGAGGCGCTGCTCGCCGCGACCGGCACGACCGTGGGCGACCACGACCCCGCCGCCGTACGCCAGCAGCCCTCGGTGAGTCTGTCCTGCGCGTCCCTGCTGCACGACGGCATCAAGGTCAACCTGCTGGACACCCCCGGTGACGCCGGATTCGTCGGTGAGTTGCGCGCTGGCCTGCGGGCCGCCGACGCCGCGCTGTTCGTGGTCTCGGCCTCCGGCGGCATGGACGCGGCCACCGTCGCCCTGTGGGAGGAGTGCGCAGCGCTCGACATGCCGCGCGCTGTCGCGGTGGCCCGTCTCGATGCGCCCCGCGCCGACGTCGACGAGACGGTGGCGCTCTGCCAGCGGCTCTTCGGCGACAACGTGATGGCCCTCTACCTGCCGATGCTCGGCGACGACGGCGTCTCCACCGAGGGGCTGCTCGGGCTGATCACCCGCCGGGTCTTCGACTACACGGCCGGGCTGCCCGCCGACGTGCGCGCCCCCGACCCGGAGCACCAGCGGGCCATCGACGAGTCCCGGGACGAGCTGATCGAGGGGATCATCGCCGAGAGCGAGGACGACACCCTCATGGACCGCTACCTCGACGGCGAGGAGATCAGCGACAAGGTGCTCGTCGACGACCTGGAGAAGGCCGTGGCCCGGGCCCACTTCCATCCGGTGGTGCCCGTCTGCGCCGAGACCGGGGTCGGCCTGGACGCGCTGCTGGAGGTGCTGACCGCCGCGTTCCCGTCACCGCTGGAGCGCGATCTGCCGGCGGTCACCGGCGTGGACGGCTCCCCCCGCCCGCCGCTGAGCTGCGACCCGGACGGCCCGCTCGTCGCCGAGGTCGTCAAGACCACCGTCGACCAGCACGTCGGCCGGGTCTCGCTGGTCCGGGTCTTCACCGGCACGCTGCGCCCCGACGCGACAGTGCACGTCCGCGGGCACGGCACGGCCGAGCGGGGGCATCCCGACCACACCGCCGACGAGCGGGTCGGGCAGATCCACACGCCGCTGGGAGCGACCCTGCGCACGGTGCCGCACTGCGTGGCCGGTGACATCTGCGCGATCACCACGTCACCGAGCGCGGAGACCGGTGCCACCATCTCGGCCGAGGATGACCCGCTGCTGATCGCGCCCTGGGAGACGCCCTAGACGACATCGACAGGGCAGCCAGCCGGAGGTCACGGGTGGACCGTGGGATGGGTGGGGCGGGGCCAGTGGGGGCGGTCGGCGTCGCGCAGGGCCGCGGCGCGCAGGGCGGCGAGTTGGCGTTCCACCTCGACGAACTGGTCCGCCGGCAGCGGGCCCCGATGCAGCGCCGCGGCGTTCTCCTCGACCTGGGCGACCGTGCGGCAACCGGGAATCGGGACGGCGTGCCCGCTACGAGCCCAGATCCAGCCCAGGGCACCCTGGGCGAGGGTACGGCCGTCGGCGGTCAGCGCTGCACGGACAGCGCCGACCCTGCGCAGCCACTCCGGCGCGGGTCGGCCGCCCCGGAACCACTCCAGCCAGCCCGGCGCCAACCCGCGTACGTCGTCGCGGGGCAGGGTGGACGCGGCCGTGTACTTGCCGGTGAGCAGCCCCATCCCGAGGGGCCCCCGGTTGATGCTGGCCAGGTCGTACTTGTCGCAGACGGCGAGCATCTCGGGGGCGTCGCGCAGCACCGACAGGGCGTGCTGCACGGTGGCGGCCCCCGGAGCGGCGTGCCCGAGCGCGGCGGCGCGGTCGGGACGGTCGGTGCTCCACCCGTACGCGCGGATCAGGCCCTCGGCGACCAGCTCCTCGCAGACGGCGAACAGCGCCTCCGCACGGTGCACCGGCAGGTCGGCCAGGTGCAGCTGGTAGAGGTCGATCCGGTCGGTGCCCAGCCGACGCAGCGACCCGGTGACGGCCCGCCGCAGGTGCGCCGGTGACGCGTCCTCCCCGGTCGCCTGCCGGGCCGCCTCGTCGAACGTGTAACCCCACTTGGTGGCGATCACGGCCTCGTCCCGCCGGCCGGCGAGCGCACGGCCCAGCACCCGCTCACCGTGCCCCGCGCCGTACGTGTCGGCGGTGTCGAACAGGGTCACGCCCTCCTCGAGCGCCCGGCGCACGGCTCGCACCGACTCGTCGTCGTCGACCGCTCCCCAGCCCAGCGGCTGACTGCCCTGCGCCCAGGGACCGGCGATCGCCCAGCACCCCATGCCGAGGGCGCTGACCTCGATGCCGCTGCGCCCCAACATCCGTGTCGTGACTGCCATCGGCCGATCGTGCCACCTTCGCGGCGGCGGGACGTAACAACCACCGAGGCGGAAAACTCGGTGCGGGAACGCCGGCGGGGTACGGCATGATCGTCGCCATGCGACGGCTGGGCGTGGACATCGGCGGGGTGCTCATCGAACCGGCCGACGACGACGCCGACACCTCCTTCTTCGGCGCGCACTACCTGCGCACGCCCATGGTCGACGGCGCGTTCGACGCGCTCGCGGCGCTCGGGCCGGCGTTCGACGAGGTGCACCTGGTCTCGAAGTGTGGCGAGTCCACCGAGCGGCGGACCTGGGAGTGGCTCGCCCACCACGACTTCACCGCCCGCACCGGAATCCCCGTCGAGCGGGTGCACTTCTGCCGGACCCGTCCCGCCAAGGCGCCGATCGCCCGGCGGCTCGGCCTGAGCCACTTCGTGGACGACAAGTTGGAGGTGCTCGGCTACCTGGACTCGGTGCCGCACCGCTTCCTGTTCCGACCTCGGCCTGCGCAGGTCACCGCGTACGCCGCACTGCTGCCGCTCGTACACCGGGTGGAGAGCTGGCCGGAGCTGACGACCCTGCTGCGCGCCGACTGACCGGACCGGCGCGGACGCCGCGCCGATCCGGGGCGGGCCCGGCGGGTCAGGACGGCCAGGCGCGGGCGAACAGGTCGCGGGTGTCACCGAGTAGCTGCGGCAACACCTTGGTACGGCCGATCACCGGCATGAAGTTCGCGTCGCCACCCCAGCGGGGCACCACGTGCTGGTGCAGGTGGGCGGCGATGCCGGCCCCGGCCACCCCGCCCTGGTTCATGCCCAGGTTGAAGCCGTGCGCGTTGCTCACCTTGCGGATCACCCGCATCGCCGTCTGGGTGTACGCGGCAAGCTCGACGGTCTCCGGCTCGTCGAGGTCGGTGTAGTCGGCGACGTGCCGGTACGGGCAGACCAGCAGGTGCCCCGGGTTGTACGGGTAGAGGTTGAGCACGACGAAGACGCGCTCGCCGCGGGCCACCACGAGGCTCTCCTCGCTGGGCAGCCCGGGGGCGAGACAGAACGGGCAGCCGGTCGGCTTCTCGTAACCCTCGGCGGGGCGGTCCTCACCCGAGATGTAGGTCATCCGGTGCGGCGTCCAGAGCCGCTCCAGGCCGTCCGCCATGCCGCCGCTGTCCGTGTGTCGCTCCGCCCCTGTCACGAGCCGATCCTACGGAGCCAGGTCGGAGGGCCGCGACACCCGTGACCGGAAACTCGCTGCTGCAACTTCTTGACGGAGTCGAGACTCAGCCGTGAAACTTCCATTCATTCATTTCATTAGATCGATGGATGGAGAGTTACATGATCCGTCAGCTCGGCAGAATCCTCGCGGCGCTCGCGCTGGCCGCCGTCACCACGGTGACCGGGGTCACGCTCACCGCCAGCGCCGCGCACGCGGACGGCTGTTACACCTGGGGTCGCAGCCTGTCCCAGGGGATGTCCGGCGAGGACGTCCGGCAACTCCAGATCCGCGTCGCCGGCTACCCCGGCTACGGCGCCGTGCTCACCATCGACGGCGCCTTCGGCCCCGCCACCCGGTCCGCGGTGATCCGCTTCCAGCAGGCGTACGGGCTGGGCGCGGACGGCATCGCCGGCCCGCAGACGTTCAACCGGCTCTACGCGCTCCAGGACGACGACTGCACACCTGCCAACTTCAGCTACGCCGAGCTGAACAACTGCAACAGCACCTGGGCCGGCGGCGCGGTCTCGGCCAGCACCGCCCGCGCCAACGCGCTCGTCTCCATGTGGAAACTCCAGGCCCTGCGGCACGCCCTCGGCGACGTGCCCATCACGATCAGCAGTAGCTTCCGCAGCTACACCTGCAACAGCGCGGTCGGCGGGGCGTCGAACAGCCGGCACCTGTACGGCGACGCCGTGGACCTGGTCGGCTCACCCTCGTTCTGCCGACTCGCCCAGCAGGCCCGCTACCACGGCTTCGCCCAGATCCTCGGCCCCGGCTACCCCGACCACAACGACCACACCCACGTGGCGGCGGTCGGCGGCTGGTCAGCGCCGAACTGCGGCATCTGACAGCCACCGCGCCACGGTTCTGCCTGACGGCCAATGCCGCAGGTCGCCCTGCGGGCGAGGCATCGAGCGTCCGCGCCGCTCATGATCGTGCTCGAACATGGATGTAGTGGCCTCCCTGATGCGGGGAGGCCACTACATCCTGGATCGAGCGCGATCATGCTGCGCCAGGCGGAGGCGGCGGCGCCTACTCTGCGGCGGCCGACGGGCCGACGTTCGTCCGGGAGGTCACCACGTCGAGGACGTGGGTGACCGCCTCGGCGATCGGCACCCCGTTGCGCTGCGAGCCGTCGCGGTAGCGGAAGGAGACCGTGCCGGCGGCCACGTCGTCGTCGCCGGCGATCACCATGAACGGGATCTTCTGCTGCTGGGCGGTGCGGATCTTCTTCTGCATCCGGTCGTCGCCCGCGTCCACCTGAGCCCGGATGCCCTCGGCGCGCAGCGCCGCGACGAAGCCGTGCAGGTAGTCGGTGTGGTCCTCCCGGATCGGGATGCCCACCACCTGCACCGGCGCCAGCCAGGCCGGGAACGCGCCCGCGTAGTGCTCGGTGAGCACCCCGAAGAACCGCTCGATCGACCCGAACAACGCCCGGTGGATCATCACGGGACGCTGGCGACTGCCGTCGGCGGCCTGGTACTCCAACCCGAACCGCTCCGGCTGGTTGAAGTCGACCTGGAGGGTGGACAACTGCCAGGTCCGGCCGATCGCGTCCCGCGCCTGCACGGAGATCTTCGGCCCGTAGAACGCCGCGCCGCCCGGGTCGGGCACCAGCTCCAGACCCGACGTCTCGGCGGCGGTCCGCAGCGCCTCGGTCGCCTCTGCCCAGTCCTCGTCGGCGCCGATGAACTTCGGCGAGTCGTCCCGAGTCGACAACTCCAGGTAGAAGTCGTCCAGGCCGTAGTCCCGCAGCAGATCCAACACGAAGCTGAGCAGCGCGGTCAGCTCGCCGGCCATCTGCTCACGGGTGCAGTAGATGTGCGAGTCGTCCTGGGTCAGACCACGGACCCGGGTGAGGCCGTGCACGACGCCGGACTTCTCGTACCGGTAGACCGTGCCGAACTCGAACATGCGCAGCGGCAGCTCCCGGTACGACCGCCCGCGCGCCCTGAAGATCAGGTTGTGCATCGGGCAGTTCATCGCCTTGAGGTAGTAGTCCGCGCCCTCCAACTGCATGGGCGGGAACATGGTGTCCGCGTAGTACGGCAGGTGACCGGAGGTCTGGAACAGCTGCGCCTTGGTGATGTGCGGGGTGTTGACGAACTCGTACCCCGCCTCCTCGTGCCGCCGCCGCGAGTAGTGCTCCATCTCCCGGCGGATGATGCCGCCCTTGGGGTGGAAGACCGCGAGGCCCGAGCCGATCTCGTCGGGGAAGCTGAACAGGTCCAGGTCCGCACCGAGCTTGCGGTGGTCGCGCCGGGCGGCCTCCTCCAACAGCTTGAGGTACGCCTTCAGCTCGTCCCGGGTCGGCCACGCGGTGCCGTACACCCGCTGTAGTTGGGGGTTCTTCTCCGACCCGCGCCAGTACGCGGCGGCCGAACGCATCAGCTTGAACGCGCCGATCAGGCGGGTGGTCGGCAGGTGCGGGCCCCGGCACAGGTCCGACCAGCAGACCTTGTCCTCCTTCGCGTCGAGGTTGTCGTAGATGGTCAGCTCGCCGCCGCCGACCTCCATCACCTCGTCGGTGTCCAGGCCCTCGCCCTTGACCTCGATCAACTCCAGCTTGAACGGCTCGTCGGCCAGCTCGGCGCGCGCCTCGTCGAGGCTCCCGAAGCGACGGCGACGGAACCGCTGCCCGGACTTGATGATCTCCTGCATGCGCTTCTCGAGCTTGCCGAGGTCATCGGGCTGGAACGGCTTGGCGACGTCGAAGTCGTAGTAGAAGCCGTTCTCGATGGGCGGGCCGATGCCCAGCTTGGCCTCGGGGAAGACGTCCTGCACGGCCTGGGCGAGCACGTGCGCGGTGGAGTGGCGCAACACGTTGAGCCCGTCCGGCGAGTCCAGGCTGACCGGCTCGACGACGGTCTCCTCGGCTGGGGTCCAGTCCAGGTCGCGGAGCTGACCCTGCGGGTCGCGGACCACGACGATCGCCTTGGGGCCGTTCGCGGGCAGTCCGGCCGCGGCCACCGCGTCGGCCGCCGTCGTCCCGGCGGCGACGACGACGGGGTCGGCCACGGCGGGGGTACGGGGTGCGGACACGGTGACTCCTCCAAGCGGTACGAAACGGTGCCGATCCTCGGCTCCTGCCGATGCTATCGGTCGCGCCGCCGGCACCTTCCGGACGGCTCGCGTTGAACCTTTCGTGCCTCGAATCCGAACTAGGTGGTGTGGCCGGAAACCGGTGCCGGCCGCGCGAGACGGATGGGGGCACGCGATGGCGAGCACGCACGGCGGTGGCCGCCGGCGGCGGATCGCGGCGGTGACCGCGCTGACCGCGGCCGGGCTGCTGCTCTGGCCGGCCGCGGCGGCGCAGGCCGCGGACGTGACGACCACCCCGACCGAGGCACGGCAGGGTGACGCCGTACGGCTGGAGTTCACCGTGCCCGAGGAGCGGGCCGGCACGACGACCAAGCAGGTCGAGATCCGGTTGCCGGCCGACGCGCCGGTGGCCGAGGTCTATCCGATGTCGGTCGACGGCTGGGCGCCCAAGATCGATTCCCGGACCCTGGACAAGCCGGTGGCAGGCATCCACTCGTCCGGCGTGAGCACCGTGACCACGGCGGTGACGTGGGTGCGCGTCGGCGAAGGCTCGACGGGCCCGGCCAAGCTGGCCCTGTCCATGGGCCCGATGCCGCAGGCCGAGCGGCTCAGGTTCGAGGTCGTCCAGACGTACGCCGACGGCATCGTGGTCCAGTGGACGGACACCGACCCCGCGCACCGCGCGCCGGTGCTGACGCTGCTGCCGGCCGCCCCGGGCGCCGCAGGTGCCGCCGGACCGGCCGCGCACGGCGGCCACGGCGCACCGGCTGCCGGCGCGCAGGGTGCCGACGGCGCCTCCGGCGGTGACGCGGCGGGCACCTCCGACGAGGGGCCCGGCAGCGCCGACGCGATGCTCGCCGCCGGTCTGCTGGCCGGCCTGGGCGGCGGTGCGGCCATCGGTTGGCTGGTCAGCCGGTGGCGGCGACGCGACCCGGCGGAGCGGACAGCGCTGGCAGAGGTGACCGGCGCGACGGAGACCGACATGGTGACGCCAACACCGCAGCCGGACGGCACCGACGCGCCCACTGAGCAGGCGCCCGTCGCGGTGCTTGCCTCGGCAGCCGCTCCCGCCCGCACCGACTGAGGCAGCACGGCCGGTACCGGCTGGGGCCGCACCGCCGGTACCGGCTGGCGGGGTGTCAGTCCATCGCCGGGCCGGCAATGGACAGACACTCCACGCGTCCTTTGCTCTGCTTCAACGCGCGCAACACTCATGCCCCCGAACTGTTGCGCGGGTTGAAGCAGAGCAAAGGGGCCGTGGCACATCCTCCCGGGCTCTGCGTGCAGGCGGTGAGGCAGAACAGCCAAGCGATCAAGGCAGCCATGCGGTCAGGACAGCCACGCGGTCAGGGCAGCCAGGTGGGTAGCGGCTCGCGGGCGGCCAGCCACGCCTCGGGCACCCCGCCCGGGGTGCCGACGCCGGTGTACGCCGCCGCCACCGCCCCCGCGATGGCCGCCGTGGTGTCCACGTCGCCGCCGGCGCTCAGGCACGTACGGATCGCCGCCGGATAGTCGTCGAGGTGGGTGGCGGCGACCCAGAGCGTGAACGCGACGGTGTCCTGGGCGGTCACGCGGGAGCCGTTACCGAGCGTCGCCACCACGCGGGGCAGTGGCCGCCCGAGCAGTCCGATGGCGGCGTGCACACCGCGGTGTACCTCGGTGCCGCCGTCGACCGCCGCGGCGACACCGGCGAGGAGCCGGGCCGGGGCCGGTCGGTGGCCGTCCAGGCGGGCCCGGGCGGCGAGCGCGGCGGCCACCGCCACGGCGACCGCTCCGGCGATCCCCTCGGGGTGCGCGTGCGTCACCTCGGCCGAAGCGCGGGCCTGCGCGGCGGCACGTGCGGTGGAGTCGGCGAAGTACGCGCCCAACGGGCCGACCCGCATGGCCGCCCCGTTGCCGCAGGAGCCCTGGCCGTCGAAGGCGGACGCGGCGGCCACCGGCCACGGGGTGCCGGTGCGGATCAGTCGCAGGATCAGCATCGCGCCGGGACCGTACCCGCGTTGGACGCCGCAGCGCTGCGCGAACGCCATGGCCAGCCGGTCGCGGTCGATCGTGCCCGACTCGGCCAGCTCCGCGACGACCGAGCAGGCCATCTCGGTGTCGTCCGTCCACTCCCAGGGCGCGGGCGGCAGCGCGGCGTCGGTGAAATCCTGCGGGGGCTCCGGCAGGACGTACCGCGCGCCCAACGCGTCCCCGGTCGAGAGGCCGGCGAGGCTGTCCCGGGCGAGCGCCAGGCGAGCGTCGGCGAACAGGGTGAAGGACATCGTCTTACCAGCTTGCATGGTTCACAGGTACGTCGCAACGCGATCAACTTGCCAGGCCAAGTACCGTCTTGTCGTGGCCTCCGTGCTCCTGGTCGAAGACGATCACGTCGTACGCGGCGCGATGCTGCGGTCCCTCGCTGACCGGGGGCACGCCGTGCACGCCGTGGGCACCGCCCTGGACGCGCTGCGACGCGTCGCCGCGGAGACGCCCGACCTCGTCGTGTTGGACCTTGGCCTGCCCGATCTGGACGGCTCGGACGCGCTGCGGATGCTGCGCGGCATCACCGACATTCCGATCATCATCGCCACTGCCCGGGACGACGAGCAGTCGGTGGTCAAGCTGCTGCGGGCCGGCGCCGACGACTACATGGTCAAGCCGTTCACGGGCGCGCACCTGGACGCCCGCATCACCACGGTTCTGCGGCGCGCTGGGCGGGCCAGCCGGACGGTACAGCCGGCGGTGCACACCGTCGGCGGTCTGCGCGTGGACGTCGGCGAGCGCAGCGCCCACCTCGACGGGGAACCACTGGCGCTGACCCGTAAGGAATTCGACCTGCTGGCGTATCTCGCCGCACGACCCGGGCGGGTAGTGTCCCGCCGGGAACTCTTGGAGGAGGTATGGCGGCAGCCATCGGTCGGCGAGGATCAGACCATCGACGTACACCTGTACTGGCTCCGCCGAAAGATGGGCGAGTCCGCGGCGAAGCCGCGCTACCTGCGCACCGTGCGGGGGGTCGGGTTCCGGCTGGTGGCACCGGACTGAGGACGGCGCTGGCCCTGCTCACGGCCGGCATGTGCAGCCTCGTCGCACTCGCGTTCCTGATCCCGCTCGGGTTGAGCCTGCGGGAGCAGACGCGGGAGGAGGCGATCGCCGACGCGGCCCGACGCAGCGCGCTGGTGACCGGCGCGTTGGCGGTGAGTACGGACCGGGCGGTGATCGAACGGGCCGTCGTGGCCAGCGGCGACGACGCCGCGGTCCGGCCGGTGGTGTACGGGTTGGGGTTGGACGAGTCCGCGGGCCGCGTCGGCGGCGCCGACCTGGACCGGGCGCGCGCCGATCGGCGCTCCCTGGTCACCGACGTGGACGGCGGAGTGGTACGGCTCGACCCGGTGGTCCTCGGTGACCGGACGGCCGTGGTCGAGGTGTTCGTGCCGGACGCGACGCTGGGCGAGGGCGCCGGTGGCACCTGGCTGCTGCTGTTCGCGGTGGGCACGGCGATGGTCGGCGCGGCGGTGCTGGTGGTCGACCGGGTGGCCGCCCGGGCGGTGGACGCCACCCAGGGCCTGGTCAAGGCCGCCCTGTCGATCGGTGACGGCGACCTGGGCGTACGCGTGGAGCCGACCGGCCCGCGGGAGCTGGCGGAGGCCGGGTACGCCTTCAACCGGATGGCCGACCGGCTGGACGCGGCCCGCACCGACGAGCGCGAACTGGTGGCCGACCTGTCGCACCGGCTGCGGACGCCGTTGACCGTGCTCCGGTTGGACGCGGAGGCCCTGGAGTCCGACGACACGAGCGTGGGCTCGTTCAGCCCGGCGGAGCTGGACCGACTGCGGGGCATCCGGCGCATCCGGCAGGCGATCGTGACCCTCGAGGGCGAGATCGACGTGCTGATCAAGACCACCCGCAAGGCGGTGGCGCACGAGGCCGGCCCGGCGATGTGCGACGTCAGCGAGGTGGTCCGGGACCGGATGGTGTTCTGGGCTGCGCTCGCCGGTGACCAGAACCGGCCGCACCGGGTCACCGGCGCCCAGCTGCGCATCCCCGCGCCGGTGCCGCGCGCCGAGCTGGCCGCTGCGCTGGACGCGGTGATCGGCAACGTCTTCCGCTACACACCGCAGGGAACGGCGTTCGAGGTGGCCGTGTCCCGCCGCGACGGGTACGTGGCGATCCGGATCGACGACGCCGGCCCGGGTATCGCCAACCCGGATCGGGCGCTGCGACGGGGCACCAGCGACCAGGGCTCGACCGGGCTCGGCCTGGACATCGCCAAGCGGGTGTCATTGCAGGCGAACGGCTCGGTCAGCATCGACCGCGCCCGGTTGGGCGGCGCCAGCGTGGTGATGCTGCTCGCCGACCCCGACGCGACGCCCCGGCAGGTCAGCCGGTTCGGTCTCGTGGGCCGGATGGCACGCGACGCCCGGGAGCCGAAGAGCAGCGGCCGTCGCTGGCCCCGCCAGCGCCCCACCGACGACTGAGCACCCCCGGGCCGATCGGTTGATGGGAGCGCTCCGATCGGCTGGCGCGCCGGGGCTGTGCGGCGGCACAAGTCTTCCTTAGATCGAGGTTAACGAGCGCGGTCAGACGCTTGCGGGCTGACAGGATCAGTGCACGAACCCACCAGTTCCACCGGCCAGCGCACCGCGCACCCACCGGCCGGTGGAGCCGTGCGCGCGGCGGGAGTCTCAGGTCCCCCCACACCCACGCTCCCGCCGCGCGCCCCGCTCACCCCGTACCTCAGCCGGCGCTGGCCACGTACGCGTCGATCTCGTCGCTGATCCGCTGCTTGCCGGCCGCGTCGAGGAAGGACGCCGTCACGGCGTTGCGGGCCAACGCCGCCAGCTCACCCGGACCCGCCCCGAGCAGTCGGGCCGCCACCGCGTACTCGTCGTTGAGGGTGGTGCCGAACATCGGCGGGTCGTCGGAGTTGATGGTCACGAGCAGCCCGGCCTCGACCAGCCGGGGCAGCGGGTGCTCGTCGAGGGACGCCACGGCACGGGTCCGCACGTTGGACGTCGGGCAGATCTCCATCCCGATCTGCCGCTCGGCGAGGTACGCGAGCAGCTCCGGGTCCTGTGCGGCGGAGATACCGTGCCCGATCCGCTCGGCGCCCAGCTCGTGCAGGGCGTCCCAGACGGTCTGCGGGCCGGTGGTCTCACCGGCGTGCGGCACCGAGCGCAGCCCGGCGGCGCGGGCCTGGTCGAAGAAGGGCCGGAACTGCGGCCGGGGTACGCCGATCTCCGGGCCGCCGAGACCGAAGCTGATGAGCCCGTCGGGGTGCTCGTCGAGCGCGATGCGCAGCGTCTCCTCGGCGGCCGGGAGGCCGGCCTCCCCGGGGATGTCGAAGCACCAGCGCAGGTCGAGACCGAAGTCGACGGCGGCGCGCTTGCGGGCGTCCTCGATCGCCTCGCAGAAGGCCGGCGCGGGGATGCCCCGTCGGACGTGCGAGTACGGGGTGATGGTCAGCTCGGCGTACCGGACCTGTTGGCGGGCCAGTTCCCGGGCCACCTCGTGGGTGAGGAGCCAGACGTCCTCCGGGTCCCGGATGAGGTCGACCACGCTCAGGTAGACCTCGATGAAGTGCGCGAAGTCGCGGAACTCGAAGTAGCTGGCGAGGGCGTCCGGGTCGCTGGGTACGGGGGTGCGCCCCTCGTGCCGGGCGGCCAGCTCGGAGACGATCCGGGGCGACGCGGAGCCGACGTGGTGCACGTGCAGCTCCACCTTGGGCAGACCGGCGATGAAGGTGGTCAGATCAGTCACTGGTTCTCCTGTGCAGGGGCGCCGCCGGTGCGGGCGACGACGAAGACGCGGCGGAACGGGAAGGACACCTGACCGTGCCGCACCGGGTACGCGGCGTCGAGGCGTACCCCCAGTTCGGCCCGGAAGGCCGACCAGCCGGCGGCGTCCAGCGCGGCCCGGACGGGTCGCAGCGCGGTGCCCTCCATCCAGGTCAGCACCGGGTGGTCGGCGGCGGAGTCGGCCGGCAGCAGGTGCACGTAGGTAGTCTCCCAGGCGTCCACGGCGCAGCCGGCGGCGGTCAGCAGCTCCGCGTAGTCGGCCGGGTCGTCGACGGGGTCGGCGCGCTGGAGCGGGGCCAGCTCGGCGCGCCAGGCCGGGCGTCCGGCGACCTCGCGCAGCGCCCGGTGCGACGGGGCGTCGACGTTGCCGGGGACCTGCATGGCGAGCCACGCGCCGGCGGGCAGCTCACCGGCCCAGCGGCGCAGCAGGTCCTGGTGGCCGGGCACCCACTGCAGGGCCGCGTTCGTGACCACCACGTCCTCGTCGCCGGTCGGACGCCAGTCGCACAGGTCGGCGACGGCGAACTCGACGGGGGTCGGCAGGGCCCGCGCACGGTCGATCATCTCGGGCGCGGAGTCGAGGCCGAGGACCCGGGCGTCCGGCCAGCGCTCGGCGAGGGTGGCGGTGAGCTGCCCGGGGCCGCAGCCGAGGTCGACCACCGTGCGGGGCCGGACGGCGGGAACCCGGGTGAGCAGATCGTGGAAGGGCCGGGAGCGCTCGTCGGCGTAGCGCAGGTACGTCGTCGGATCCCACATCGTCGCCTCCAAACCGTACGTCCGTCTTGTTGACGGTACGACTCGCGTGGCAGCCCGGCAACCCGATCACTAGGCTCGGGCCATGGAACAGCGCAGCTTCAACCGGCTCGGCCGGACCGTCGGAGTCGTCGGCCTGGGCGCCTGGCAGCTCGGCGCCGACTGGGGCACCGTCAGCGAGACCGACGCCATGGCCGTGCTCACCGCCGCCGTGGACGCCGGGGTCACCTTCCTGGACACCGCCGACGTGTACGGCGACGGCCGTAGTGAGCAGTTGGTCGGCCGCTTCCTCCGCTCCCGCCCCGACGCCGGGCTGACCGTCGCCACCAAGATGGGCCGGCGCGTCGAGCAGCGGCCCGAGGCGTACACCCTGGCCAACTTCCGGCAGTGGACCGACCGGTCCCGGACCAACCTCGGGATGGACACCCTGGACCTGGTCCAGTTGCACTGCCCGCCGAGCGCCGTCTTCGCCGACGACGCGGTGTTCGACGCTCTGGACACCCTCGTCGCCGAGAAGGCCATCGCCGGCTACGGCGTCAGCGTGGAGACCTGCGACCAGGCGCTCACCGCCATCGCGCGGCCCGGCGTGGCCAGCGTCCAGATCATCCTCAACGCCGTCCGGCACAAGCCGCTGGAGCAGGTGCTGCCGGCGGCCGCGCAGGCCGGCGTCGGCATCATCGCCCGGGTGCCGTTGGCCAGCGGTCTGCTCTCCGGCCGCTACGACGAGCACACCGAGTTCCCCGCCGACGACCACCGCAACTACAACCGACACGGCGAGGCGTTCGACGTGGGCGAGACGTTCTCCGGCGTGGACTACACGCAGGGGCTCGCGGCCGTACGCCGGCTCGCGCCGCTCGTCGACGCCGACCGCAGCATGGCGCAGTTCGCGCTGCGGTGGGTGCTCGACCAGGCCGGCGTCACCGTCGTCATCCCCGGCGCGCGCGACGCCGAGCAGGCCCGGCGCAACGCCGCCGCGGCAGACCTGCCGCCGCTCACGGCCGCCCAACTGGCCGGTGTACGGGAGGTCTACGACGAGCTGATCCGTCCGCAGGTGCACGACCGGTGGTGAGCCGCCGACCCCGGGTGCTCGCGTCGCGCCGTCGGACCGACGATGCTGGACACTCGGGGCGGCGTGCCGCCCGACCCGGCGAGAGGGGTGCGCGATGAGGGGTTGGTTGACACTCACCCTCGGCCTGCTGGCCGTTGTGGTCGGTGCGGTGTGGACGGTGCAGGGGCTCGGCTACGTCGACGGCAGCGTGATGACCGACCAGACGCTCTGGGTGGTGCTGGGCCCGATCGTCGCCCTGGCCGGGCTCGTGGTGCTCTGGCTGGGACTGCGCTCGCGCCGCCGACTCTGACCGCCGGACGTGGAAAGCCCCGCATCCCGGGTGGGGATACGGGGCTTCACCTCAACGAGCCCTGACCGGCGGGGGCCGGCCGGTGCGTCAGAGGGGACGGACCTGCTCGGCCTGCGGACCCTTCTGACCCTGGGCGATCTCGAACTCCACCCGCTGGTTCTCCTCCAGCGTGCGGTAGCCGCTGGACTGGATGGCCGAGAAGTGGACGAACACGTCAGCACCCCCGCCGTCGACGGTGATGAAGCCGAAGCCCTTGTCAGCGTTGAACCACTTCACGGTTCCCTGCGCCATGTGTATCTCCTTCTAAAACTGGCGGCCGTGCACGCCGTGCGGCCGATTGGCCGTTTTCGAGCAGCGGCGTCTGAGGCGGCCC
This sequence comes from Micromonospora sp. NPDC049102, assembly GCF_043197485.1. Lineage (NCBI taxonomy): Bacteria > Bacillati > Actinomycetota > Actinomycetes > Micromonosporales > Micromonosporaceae > Micromonospora > Micromonospora sp. NPDC049102. Next base: position 28,219 of record NZ_JBICTE010000030.1, read on the forward strand.
CCGCGAAGGAGACTTCTCTCAACCCACGCCATCTCGCAACAGCGTGGAACAGCAAATCACGTACGCAAAAACTCTGCACGACCTGTCCGACGAATTTCTCCGACATGTGACCTGACGGATGCCTCAGGTCGCTGGGCGGCGTTCCGAGTCGTGCGAAAGGCCCCCTTCCCGTTGATATGGAAGGGGGCCCGACGTCTATGCGTCGGTCAGTCCGATCAGTCCGGCCAGTGGCCGGTCATCCGCCGGACGCCGACCGCTCCGCCCCGGTCCACGGCCGCACGGACCACCGCGAAGATGGCCCCCTGCAACGCCGCGGCGGCCAGGATCTCGCCCCACCGGCGGTCCTCATCGGTGGCGTTCGGCGCCTCGCCGTCGCCCGCCGTGACCTTCCAGACCTGCCGGAAGATCGCGCCGGCCACCGTACCCGCGGCGATACCCAGCAACACGCCGACCGGCCGGTACGCGACCTTGCCGATACTCCTGCTCACCTACGCCTCCCCCGCACGATCATCAGCACCACCACGGCGGCCACCGCGCCGGCGGCGATCGCCGCCCACGGCACCGGGTTGCGTCGAACCAACTCGCCCTTCTCGCGTACCAGGCCGCCCGTCTCGTACGCCTGGGCACGTGCCATCCCGGCGCCACGCGCGGCCTGCCCACGGACCCGGGCCACGGTCTGTGCCGCCTGCTCGCGCATCCGCTCCCGCGCCTGCTCGGCGGACTCCTTCAGGCGGGCCTTGACGTCCGCCTTGGCGGCCAGCGCCTCCATGGTCTCGCCCAGCTCCACCCGGGTACGGCGGATCTCCTCACGCAGGGCCTCGGTGTCGCCCGTCCCGTTGCCCGTCATGCCCGTCCCCTGTCCTTGACCGCAGCGGCCACGGTGTCCACGTCAGCCCGGAGGCTGCGAACCGTCGCCGCCGGCACCGGCGGGACCGCACGACTGACCTGCTTCTTGCCGACCAGCGCGAGGATGCCGGCCACCAGGAAGAGCGCCACCGCCACGATCAGCGCGGCGGCCCAGGCGGGCAGCACCAGGTCCAGTAGCAGGATCGCCGTGACGACGAGGGCACCCAGGCCGTAGAAGGCCATCGCTCCGCCGCCGCCGAACAGGCCGATCCCGATGCCCGCGTGCTTGCCCTTCTCGGTCAACTCCGCTCGGGCCAGCGCCAGTTCGTCGCGCACCAGACGGGAGACCTGTTCGGTGGCCCGCTGCACCAGCTCGGCGGTGGAGGGCTCGCTCCCGTTCCGGGATGTGCGGGCATTCGCCACGTCAGCCATGCTGTCCTCCTTTCCTCATCACCGCGCTGTATGCCCGGAGTAGCCGCCGGTCAATCCTAAAACGCGACGTGCGGCGCACCGTCGTCGTTGTCCGGATGCCGCGCCGATCACGTCACAGACGTCCGGCAGCACATCCCCCGCGCAACCCCAACCAAACCTCCCAGACCGCCACCCCTCCCCCTCCCGTTCTCCCCGTTCTGCCCGTCGATCATGAAGTTATTGCCAGGACACGCCGGAGCGAGAGGCAATAACTTCATGATCAACGGGGTGAGGGTGAGGGTGAGGGTGGGGGTGGGGGGGTGGGGTGGGGTGGGTTAGGGGCGGGATTCTTCGGGGCCTACGAAGGCTTCGCTGCGGGCGTCGCCGTCGTCGCTGCCGCCGAAGACACGGGCGTCGTCCGGCGCCTCCGTGTCCGACAGGCGTCGGGTCTGGGGCCGCCTCGGCTGCACCCACTGCCAGGCCAGGTTGCTGTTGGCGTCACCCAGTTCGGTGCGTACACGGGGCATCGCGGTGGGCCGGTTGTCCCGGATCCAGGCCACCAGGTGCTCGCGGACGAGGCACCGCAGGTCCCACAGGCTGCCCGCGTCGGCGGCGCTGACCAGCGCCCGCAGTTTCACCATTCCGCCGGTGGCGTCGGTGACCTGCAGGACGCAGACCCGGCCGTCCCACAGCTCGGTGCCCTCGACCAGCCGGCGCAGCTCCTCCCGCATGGTCTGCACCGGCACGGCCCAGTCGACGTCGAACTCGGCGGTGCCGAGCACGGCCGCCTCGGTCCGGGTCCAGTTCTGGAACGGCTTGCTGGTGAAGTACGAGGTGGGCAGGATGAGCCGCCGGTCGTCCCAGATCTGGACCACCACGTAGCTGAGGGTCAGCTCCTCGATCCGACCCCACTCCCCCTCGACGACCACCACGTCGTCCAGGCGGACCGCGTCGCTGAAGGCGAGTTGCAGGCCGGCGAAGACGTTGCCGAGCAGGCTCTGGGCGGCCAGCGCGGCCACCACGCCGACGACTCCGGCGGAGGTCAGCACGCCGGCGCCGATGCCCCGCACGCTCGGGAACGTCATCAGCATCACGCCGACGGTCAGGATGACGATCACCGCGATGGTCAGCCGACGCAGCATCACCACCTGGGTACGCACCCGCCGGGCGTGCCGGTTGTTGGGCACGTCGACCCGGAACCGGGCGAGCGCGGTGTCCTCGACGACGATCAGCAGCGCCGCCACCAGCCAGGCCGTGCTGGCGATGACGCAGAGCACCAACAGGTGCAGCAGTAGCCGCCGCCAGCTCTGGCCGACGGCGTACCCGGTGGTGAAGCGGGCGGCGAACTGCACCGCGAGGACCGTGGCGGCGACCTGGAACGGGCGGTGGGCGTGGTCGGTCAACTCGGTCATCAACAGGGACCGACGGCCGAACCGTCGGGTGAGCCGGTGGATGACCTCTACCAGGAAGAGGGCGACCGCCGCCGCGGCGAGCGCGGCGACGGTCGTTTCGAGATAGCTCTGCACGAGTGTGGCGCTTCCCTTCGGCCGAGACGCGGGTACTTCGGGCAAAAGCCCAATAGTGCCCGACGTTCTCGGTATCGGCCAGCTCAGACCTTGCGGTACCGGGACTGGAGGAAGCAGTAGACGCCGAAGGCGGCGATGCCGAGGGCGACCAGGGTCAGCAGGAACGAGCCGTACGACTGCTCGCGCAGCGTGTGCAGGGCGGCGTCCAGACCGCGTGCCTTCTCCGGGTCGTACTTCACCGCGGCCACGATGACCAGCAGGCCGGCGATGCCGTACGCGACGCCCTTGGCGACGTAGCCGGCGACGCCGAGGCGGCGGGCCAGCGTGCGGGTCTTCGGGCTCATCTCGCCGGTCTTGAGGTGCTTCTCGAACGTCTTGCGGATGCCGTAGATGACCAGGCCGATGCCGATCGCCGCGACCACCAGGCCGGCCAGGCCGACCAGCCAGCGGCCACCGGTGGAGGTCATCAGCTTGCCGCTCAGCGCCTCCTGCTTGTCGGCGCTGTTCGACCCGGCGTCCTTGAACACCTTGAAGGCGGTCCAGGCGAAGTAGAGGTAGACGATGGTCCGGCCGGCCGAGGCCAGCCGCTCCATGACGCGCTCCTTGCCGCGCTCGGCACGGTGCCCGCCCGCCGCTTCGAGGCCCTGCCAGATCGCCATGGCGAGCAGGCCGACCGCGACGGCGATGACGAGGAACTTACCGAGGGGCTGTGCGGAGAGGGTACGCAGCGCGCCGGACTGGTCGCCGTCGTCGGACGACGTGCCGAACGCGATCTGCAACGCCAACCAGGCGAAGAGGAGGTGGACGATGCCGTAGCCGATGAAGCCGGCCCGGGCGAGAAGTTCCAGCCACCGGCTGTCCGCCGTTCGGGAGGCGGTGGCTTCGGCGCTACGGGTGAGTGACATGGCGTCACAATCTCCGATTACGAAGATTCCCAAACGTCGGCCACCGCCGCCCGCCTGGTCAGTTGCCCGGGTTGCGGGAGACGCGGATCTTGACCTGCTGGTCGGTGACGCTGTCGACGGTGACCGCGAAGCCACCGGCCTCGGTGGCCTGTTGGCCGGTGGTGAGGGTGAGCTGCTCGCCGGCGACCTCGACGGTCACCTGGTCGCCCTCGGCGCCGATCAGCTTGGCCTCGACGCCCAGGACGGTGGCGCTCGCCTCGACACCCCGCTCGAAGGTGACCGTGCAGGCGTCCAGCCCGCAGTCGGTGGAGGCGCCCTGGGAGCTGCAACCGGCGAGCACGGCGAGGCCGAGCGCCACGGCGGCGACAAGGCCGGCGGTGCGATGGACGGGGGGCAGGGGGATGGTGGCGGGTCGGTTCGTCACCCCGCCAAGGGTACGAGACGTTTGCGACGCCGAGGCGGGGGCGAGCGCGGCGGGCACCCGGGCTAGGGTCCGGGCATGGCCTTCGACATCGCCCGTACCCGGGCCGCCTATCCCGCCCTGACCGAGGGCTTCGTCCACTTCGACGGGGCCGGGGGCACCCAGACCGCGGCCGGCGTGATCGACGCGGTCGCCGACGCCATGCGCGCGGCTGTCGGCAACCGCAGCGCCGCCTTCACGCCCGGCCGTCGCTCGCTGGAGATGGTCGCCGCGGCCCGTCAGGCGGTCGCCGACCTGCTCGGGGCCGAGCCGGACGGTGTGGTGCTCGGCCCGAGCGCGACCGCGTTGACGTACACCCTGGCCCGTACCCTCGGCGCGACCTGGCGGCCCGGCGACGAGGTGGTGGTGTCCCGGCTCGACCACGACGCCAACGTGCGCCCGTGGGTGCAGGCCGCCGAGGCGGCCGGCGCGACGGTGCGCTGGGCCGAGTTCGACAGGCACACCGCCGACCTGCCCAGCGGCCAGTACGCCGACCTGGTCGGCGAGCGGACCCGGCTGGTCGCGGTGACCGCCGGCAGCAACGCCGTCGGCACCGTGCCGGACGTGCCGGCGATCGCCAAGATCGCGCACTCGGTCGGGGCGCTGGTCTGCGTCGACGGGGTGCACTCGGTGCCGCACGGGCCGACCGACCTGGCGTCCCTCGGCGCCGACGTGCTGGTCACCAGCGCCTACAAGTGGTCCGGGCCGCATCTGGCCGCGATGGTCGCCGACCCGTCCCGGTGGGAGGCGCTGCGCCCGGCGAAGCTGGTGCCGTCGTCCGACGCGGTGCCGGACCGTTTCGAGTACGGCACTCCGAGCTTCCCGCTGCTGGCCGGAGTGACCGCCGCGGTGGATCACCTCGCCGCTCTGGACCCGGACGCGACAGGTGACCGCCGGGCGCGGCTGCGGGCCGGACTGGCCGCGGCGCAGGCGCACGAGGAGGCGCTGCTGGACCGGCTGCTCGCCGGTCTCGCCGAGCGTCCCGCCGTCACGGTCTACGGCTCGCCGGCCCGGCGCTGCCCGACGGTCTCGTTCCGGGTCGCCGGGCTGACGCCGCTGGTGGTCCAGCAGGCGCTGGGTGACGCCGGGTTCTGTCTCTCGGCCGGCGACTACTACGCCTACGAGTACTTCCAGACGATGGGTCTGCGCGACAGCGGCGGGGCGGTGCGGGCCAGCATCTACCACTACAACACGGCGGACGAGGTGGACCGGTTGCTCGCCGAACTCGACGTGGTGGCCGCCGGACCAGGGACAATGGCCCGGTGAGCACCCTCGTCGAGGACAATCCCGCCAAGAACCGTTTCGAGATCCTGGTCGACGACGCGTTCGCCGGCTTCACCGCGTACGTGCCGCGGGGGAAGGACGTGCTGGTCTTCACGCACACCCAGGTGGACCCGGGCTTCCAGGGCAAGGGCGTCGGGGGCGCGCTGATCCGCGCCACCCTCGACCAGGTGCGGGCCCGGGGCGCCCGGGTGGTGCCGCAGTGTCCGTTCGTGGCGGCCTTCATCGACAAGCACCCCGAGTACGCCGACCTGGTCGCCGAGCAGCCGTAACCCGGGAGGTCGGTGTCAGCGGGTCCGGCCGGTCAGCACCTCGGCGGCGGCCTGCCCGCTGGCCCGGGTGGCACCGTGGGTGGCCAGGTGCACCGCCCCGACGACCAGCTCGGGCACGCCCATCTCGACCACGACCGCGTCCGGCCGGGTGACGAGCGCCCGCCGCACCGCCGCGCGCATCCAGTCGTGCCGGTGCAGGTCACGGACCACCAGCACCAGTGGGCGGTCCCCGGCGGCGGCGCCCGGATCGGGCACGTCGGGCTCGGCGTGGCGGACGGTCGTCGTGCCGGGCAGCAGTCCGTCCAGCGGTTCCCCGAGGCCCCACGGGGTTTCCGCGCCGATGGCGATGTTGCGGGGCGGCTCGAACTCGACGACGTACGCGGCGCGGGTCAGCGGCAGCGCGACAGGCGCGTCCGGTCCGGTGGTGACCCGTACGGCCCGGCGGGCGGCGACCAGCCCGACGTCGGTGCCCCGGTGGGTGCGGCTCGCGCGGGCGGCGCGGGCGGCAACCGTCCAGGCGGCGAGCTGGCCGACCCGCTTGGCGGCCTCGGCGAGACGTTCCTCGGGCAGCTCACCGGAGACGACGGCGGCCACGATGGCGTCGCGCAACTCCCGGGCGGACTCCTCGTCGGCCCGCTCGCCACCGACGCAGATCGCGTCGGCGCCGGCGGCGAGCGCTCGCACGGCCGCCCCGGCGAAGCCGTACCGGTCGGCGACCGCGCGCATCTCCACCGCGTCGGTCACCACCACGCCGGAGAAGCCCAACTCGTCCCGGAGCAGCCCGCCGAGGATGCGCTGGCTCAGGGTGGCCGGCAGGTCCGCGTCGAGTGCGGGCACCAGCAGGTGGCCGGTCATGACCGCCTGCGCGCCGGCCGCCACGGCGGCGCGGAAGGGGGCCAGCTCACAGGCGTCCAGGCGGGCCCGGTCGGCGGTGATGCGCGGCAGGTCGTGGTGGGAGTCGACGCGGGTGTCGCCGTGCCCGGGGAAGTGCTTGGCGCAGGCGGCCACGCCGGCGCCCTGTAGGCCCCGGATCCAGGCGGCGGTGTGCCGCGCGACCAGGGCCGGGTCGACCCCGAACGAGCGGACGCCGATCACCGGGTTGGCCGGGTTGGAGTTGACGTCGACGTCCGGCGCGTAGTCGAGGGTCACGCCGGCCGCCGCCAGCTCGACGCCGAGGTCGAGGGCGACCGCCTCGGTCAGCTCCGGGTCGTCGACCGCCCCGAGGGCGAAGTTGCCCGGCCGGGAGCTGCCCCGGGCCGACTCGATCCGGGTGACGTCACCGGCCTCCTCGTCGATCGCCACGATGACGTCCGGCCGCTCGGCGCGCAGCGTCGCGGTCAGCGCCGCCACCTGGGCGGTGTCCACGACGTTGCGGGCGAACAGCACCACCGAGCCGAGCCCCTCGCCGAGCCAGCGGCAGACCCAGGGCGGCGGCGTGGTGCCGACGAACCCGGGTTGCAGGACGGCGGCGGCAAGCGTCGGAAGGTGCTCGGCGGGCGCGGTCACGCCGCCGCCTCGCAACGCTCGACGTCGATCGCCGGCGTGTCGACGCCGTCCCGCTGGTTGCGCTCGCTCATGCGGCCCCCGTATCCCGTCTCTCGCGCGCCCTCGGCGCACCGCCATCGGCAGGCGGTGCTGCCATGGTCACACCGAGCGATTCAATAGTCAATAAACCTTACAGTTGCCCGCTGGCACCGTTCCCGGGGAGAGTGCGGGGATGGACACCGCCCTGCTGGCCGACGCCACGAGCCCGGCCGACATCCCCGGCGTACGCCTGCTCGGCCTGGTGGTGGGCGCCCTGTTGCTGCTCGCCGCGATCCGGGCCATGTTCCGCCGACGCTGACCGATCAGGCCCCGGCCGATCGGTGTGGCCGACCGCGACCAGGGTACGGCTTCCTCCATCAGCAGGTCCGCGCGCCGAAGGGGAAGCGATGAAGATCGGATACTTTCTGTCCAGTGAGGAGTACACGCCGGCCGAGTTGCTGGCGCAGGCCCGCGGCGCCGAGGCGGCCGGCTTCGAGGCCCTGTGGATCTCCGACCACTACCACCCGTGGGTCGACGCGCAGGGGCAGAGCCCCTTCGTCTGGTCGATGATCGGCGCGCTCAGCCAGGTCTGCTCCCTCCCGGTGACCACGGCGGTGACCTGCCCGACCGTCCGGATCCACCCGGCCGTGATCGCCCAGGCGGCGGCGACCAGTTCGGTGCTGCACGGCGGTCGGTTCGTGCTCGGCGTGGGCACCGGCGAGGCGCTCAACGAGCACATCTTCGGCGACGCCTGGCCGTCCGCCGACGTCCGGCTGGAGATGCTCGAAGAGGCCGTCGAGGTCATGCGCGAGCTGTGGCGGGGTGACTTCGTCAACCACCACGGCAAGCACTACACCGTGGAGCACGCCCGGATCTACACGCTGCCCGAGACGCCGCCGTCGATCTACGTCTCCGGCTTCGGGCCCAAGGCCATCGACCTGGCCGCCCGCATCGGCGACGGCTACGTGAGCACCATGCCCGACGGCGAGATGGTCCGCCGCTTCCGGGAGAACGGCGGCGGCGACAAGCCGTGCCAAGGCGGCTTCAAGGCGGCGTACGCGGCCAGCGAGTCCGAGGGCGCGCGGCTCGCGTACGAGCGCTGGCCCAATGCCGGGGTACCGGGCGAGCTGTCCCAGGTGCTGCCCTCGCCGCGCCACTTCGAGCAGGCCTCCGAGCTGGTCACGCAGGACATGGTGCGGAAGGCGTTCGTCTGCGGCAACAGCGCCGACGCGCACCTCGACATGATCGACCAGTACGCCAAGGCCGGCTTCGACGAGGTGTACGTGGCCAACACCGGCCCGCACTTCCAGGGCCTCTTCGACCTGTACCAGCGCGAGGTCCTGCCCCGTCTGAAGTGAAACGGAGCACCCGGCGCCCATGATCGTGCGAATGTGTTTCGGTGGTCATGGGCCCGGGTACCTCCGGCCCTCGATGAAACTGTCCACGCACTCGATGACGTTGCGCCGCGCAGCGAAGAGCCTCTTCGGCTGGAAAGCTCTGCGGCCCAACCAGCTCGCCGCCATGCGGGCGGTGATGAAGCGACACGACGCGCTGGTGGTCCTGCCCACCGGTGCCGGCAAGTCGGCGATCTACCAGATCCCGGCCAGCCTCATCCCCGGCCCGACCGTGGTGATCTCCCCGCTGCTGGCTCTCCAGCAGGACCAGATCGCGGCCCTCAACGAGCGCCAACGCCCCGAGCTGCGGGCCGTACGGATCAGCTCGAACGAGTCGGCAGCCCAGCAGGCCGAGGCGATCGCCGAGATCGAGGCCGGCCGGGCCGAGTTCCTCTTCATCACCCCGGAGCAGTTGAGCAACCCGGACCGGATGGCCGAGGTCGCCGCGTTGAAGCCGGCGCTGGTGGCGATCGACGAGGCGCACTGCATCTCCGCCTGGGGGCACGACTTCCGGCCCGACTACCTGGCGCTGGGCCACCTCATCGAGGGCATCGGTCGACCTCCGGTGGTCGCGCTGACCGCCACCGCCTCCCCGCCGGTCCGCGACGACATCATCGCCCGGTTGCGACTGCGCGACCCCGAGGTGGTGGTCTCCGGGCTGGACCGGCCCAACCTCTTCCTCGAGGTGGCGCACTGCCCCACCGAGGACTACCGGTGGCGGCGACTGATCGCGCTGCTGCGCGACGACGAACGACCGGGAATCATCTACGTGCCGACCCGGCGCTCGGCCGAGGAGCTGGCCGAGCGGTTGACCACTGCGGGCTTCCCGGCGCAGTACTACCACGGTGGGATGCCGAACGGCGCGCGCAACGAACTGCACGAGGCGTTCCTCGCCGACGAGGTGCCCATCATGGTGGCCACCTCGGCGTTCGGGATGGGCATCGACAAGCCGAACATCGCGTGGGTGGTGCACACGGCGCTGCCCGACTCGCCGGACAGCTACTTCCAGGAGATCGGCCGGGCCGGACGGGACGGGCAACCGGCCCGGGTGCTGCTGCTCTGGCGGGCCGAGGACGTGGGCCTGCAACGGTTCTTCAGCGGTGGCCTGCCGGACGAGAACGAGCTGCGGGAGCTGGCCGCGCTGCTGCGCCGCAAGCCGGCCACGAAAACCGAGCTGCGGGAGGTCACCGGCCTGGGGCCGCGCAAGCTGGGCCAGTACCTGTCGCTGTTGGAGCAGGTGGGCGCCGCCGAACCCCGCGCCCGCCAGCGTATCGGCGCTTCCCGCTACTCCCCCGCACCGGTCGACGCGGCAGCGGCGGCCCTGGCGGAGGCGGAGCGCCAGCAGACGGTGACCCGTTCGCGTACCGACATGATGCGCGCCTTCGCCGAGACCACCGCCTGTCGGGGGCAGACCCTGCTGGCCTACTTCGGCGAGCAGATGACCGAGGTCTGCGCCCACTGCGACAACTGCCACCGGGGCACCAGCGTCGCCGACCAGGGCGCCGTCGGGCCGTTCCCCGTGCACAGCCAGGTGCGGCACGGCGAGTGGGGGCGGGGCCTCGTGCTCAGCTACGAGGACGACAAGATGACGGTCCTCTTCGACGAGGTCGGCTACAAGACGCTGTCGGTGCGCGTGGTGTCCGAGCAGGGCCTGCTGACCCTGGACTAGCCTGACCCGGGCACCGGCACGGGGCCTGGTGGATCGACCAGACAGAGCATCGATTGACCACACAGAGCAGGGCGGAAGGGGCGTTGCCGTGATCGAGCAGCCGGCGTACACCGGTTTCGGTTTCTCCGACGGGGAGTGGGGGCTGCTGGTCGGCCTGCCGCAGTCGGTGCTGACCGCGGCGAGCGCCGCCGAGTCCGACGGCACCCGCCGGACCATGGCGGAGAACGCGGCCGGGTTGGAGACCATCGGCGCGGGCCGGGAGTCGGCCAGCCCGCTGGTCGCCGCCGTGGCCGGCGAGATCGTGACCCAGGTCGGCGACCCCGAGGCCGGCGAGGAGCTGCCGGTCATCGCGCCCGCCGACCCGCAGGCGTACATCGACGACGTGCTGGTGCGGGCCGGTGAGGCGTCCGCGTTGCTGGCCGCCCGCGTCGACGAGGGCGAGGCCGGGGCGTACAAGCACTGGCTCGTGAAGATCGCGGACCAGGTGGTCGGCGCGGCGTCCAGCGGCGGTCTGCTGGGCATCGGCGGCGAGTCGATCAGCGACTCCGAACGGCGGTTCCGCGACCGGCTCGCCCACGTGCTCAACGACTGACGGAAGCGACGTCCGGCGACGGCGTGCCGGTCGGCTCGGCGGCGAGTGCCGCGGGGTCGGCCGGTCGGACGCCGCGCAGCGTCAGCAGCGCGGTCGCCGCGCCCAGGACCATCGCCACCATGGCGGCGACCGCGGCGAGGTGCAGCCCGTCGGTGAAGGCGAACCGGGCCGCGTGCAGTACGGCGTCGCCCGCCTGTTCCGGCAGTCCCCGCGTCATGGCGAGCGCGCCGCCCAGCGTCTCGCCGGCCGCGTCGCGGGCATCGCTCGGCAGCCCGGCCGGCAGTTCGTCGAGGACCCCGCGGCGGTAGATCGCGGCGCCCACGCTGCCCAGGATGGCCATTCCCAGCGCGCCGCCCAGCTCGCTGCTGGACTCGGTCAACGCGGAGGCGACACCGGCCTGCTCCGGCGGCGCCGCGCCGAGCACCAGCTCGGTGACGAGAGACATCACCATCACGAGGCCGCCCGCGTACACGCTGGCGCCGAGCAGCAGCAGCCAGAGCGGCGTCTCGGGCGTGACGCGGGTCAGCACCGCGAAGCCGAGCACGGCGATCACGAAGCCCGCGGCGATCAGGTACGCCCGCTCGACGCGCTGGGCGAGCGCGGCGGCCGCCGGGGCGACGCCGCCCACGGCCAGCGACGGTACGAGGCTCCACAGTGCCGCCCGCAGCGGGCTCAGCCCGAGGACCAACTGCAGGTGTTGGGTGGTGAAGATGGCGAACCCGACGAGGGCGAACATCGCGAGCAGGTTGACCGCGAGCGACCCCGCGAAGCCGTGGCGGCGGAACAGCGCCAGGTCGATCATCGGGTACGCCCGGGTCCGCTGCCGGTGCAGGAAGAGCGCCCCGACGAGCAGCCCGGCGACGACGGCCAGCACCCGCGTCGCGCTGACGCCGTCGCGGGCCATCTCCTTGATGCCGTAGATCACCGGCAGCAGGGTGCCGAGCGACAGCGCCGCGCTGACCAGGTCGAACCGCCCGCGCGCCGGGTTGCGGAACTCGGGCACCAGGACGGGGGCGAGCAGGAGCAGCAGCAGCATCGCCGGGACGTTGATCAGGAAGATGGAGCCCCACCAGAAGTGCTCCAGCAGCACGCCACTGAGCACCGGGCCGATGGCGATGCCGCCGGTGAGCGTGGCGGTCCAGATGCCGATCGCGGTGCCCCGCTGCTTGGCGTCGTGGAACATGTTGCGCACCAGGGCGAGCGTGGACGGCATCAGGGTGGCCCCGCCGACGCCGAGCACGGCACGCGCGGCGATCAGGGTCTCGGCGCTGTCGGCGTACGCGGCGAGCAGGGAGGCAGCCCCAAACGCGGTCGCGCCGAGCAGCAGGAGCCGACGGCGGCCGATCCGGTCACCCAGGGCGCCCATGGTGATCAGCAGTCCAGCCAGCACGAAGCCGTAGATGTCGAAGATCCAGAGTTGCTGGGTGGCGCTGGGCCGCAGCTCCTCGCTGATGAACGGGACGGCGAAGTAGAGCACCGACACGTCCATCGACACCAGGAGCAGCGGCAGCATCAGCACCGCGAATCCGATCCATTCCCGCCGGCCCGCGCGGGGTGCCGGTGCGGTCGTCACTGTCATGGAGACTCCTTCTGCGTATGTCGTACGCTTTAATGCGTAGACCATACGCAGAACTAGGATGGCGGGGCAAGGAGGAAATGTGGCGAAGACGAAAGACGACAGCGGCCCGGCGCTTCCGCCGGCCATTGAGAGCGCCTGGGGGTTGCGGGAGCGGCCACCCAAGGGCCCCCGGCCGGGCCTCACCGTGCCCGCCATCGTCGACGCCGCCGTACGGGTCGCCGACGCCGACGGCCTGGCGGCCGTGTCGATGAGCCGGGTGGCCAAGGAACTCGGCGCGGCCACCATGGCCCTCTACCGGCACGTCGGCTCCAAGGACGACCTGCTGACGCTCATGGTGGACGCCGGGTACGGCCCCTCACCCGGCCCGGCGACGCCGGAGGACGACTGGCGCGCCAACCTGACCCGCTGGGCCTGGGCCGAACACGACGCGCTGCGGCGACGTCCTTGGCTGCTGCACATACCGATCACCGGGCCGCCGATGACACCTCAGCAGCTCGGCTGGATGGAGGACGGGCTCGGATGTCTCGACGGCACTCCCCTGCCCGAGAGCGAGAAGATGTCGATCCTGCTGCTCGTCACCGGGTACGTCCGCAACGAGGCGATGCTCACCAACCAGATCGCCGAGGGCAGCCGGGCCGCCGGTGTCGAGCCGGGCGAGTTGATGCCGGCGTACGGCGCGATGGTGGCGCGACTGATCGACCCGGGCCGCTTCCCGGCGCTGACGCGAGTGCTCGATGCCGGAGTCCTCAACCAGGACGATGGCCCGGACGACGAGTTCACGTTCGGCCTGGATCGGATCCTCGACGGCGTCGAGGCCCTGATCGCCCACCGGACGGCGTGAGGGGGCGCGGATGCTGGTCACGAACACCATCGACACCACCGTCCTGCCGCCCGCTGAGCGGTTCGGGATGTGGCTGGACCTGGTGGCGCGCACGTCCGTGCCGTTGCGGATGGAGTCCCCGTACGCCGACGACTTCGCCGCCCGGGCCGAATTCATCGACCTCGGCGCGATCCAACTGGTCAAGTACCAGTACCCCTCACTCGATGCCACCCGCAAGCTGATCCGACAGTCGGACCCGGAGCTGTACATACTCGCCTTCACCACCAGCGGGGTCGGCACGTCCAGTCAGGACGGTCGGCGCAGCGACATCCTGGCCGGCGAGTTCACCTTCTACGACGCGTCGCGCCCGCACGACGTCTGTCACCACGCGAGCGAGCCGGGACGAACCCAGGCCACCTCGATCACCACGCTGATCCCGCACTCCGCGCTTCCGTTGCCGCCGAAGCGGATGGCCGCGCTCTACGGCGGCCGGATGTCCGGCAGCGAAGGGCTCGGGGCGCTGCTGGCGCAGTTCCTGATCCAGGTGACCGGGCACCCCGAGCAGTACCAGACCGCCGACGCCGGCCGGCTCGGCGCCGTGGGGCTCGACCTGGCCACCACCCTGCTCGGCCGGAACCTGGTCGCCGAGGACGACGTCCCGACCGAGGTCCGCCGCCGGGCGCTGGTCACCCAGGTGCACGCGTACGTCCACCGCCACCTGGGCGACGCCACGCTCGGCCCGCAGATCGTCGCGGACGCCCACCACATCTCGCTGCGGACGCTGCACCGCCTGTTCGAAGCCGAGAACAGCACGGTCGCGACGTACATCCGCGACCTTCGGCTGGCCCGGTGCCGGCGGGACCTCACCGATCCGACACTGCGCACCCAGCCCGTGCAGGTCATCGCCGCACGTTGGGGGTTCGGCGACAAGGCCCACTTCAGCCGGGTGTTCAAGGCCGCGTACGGGGTGAGCCCGCAGGCGTTTCGCGACGGCGAGCCAGGTGCGGCGCGGGACGTCAACCGCCTGGCATCCAGAGTCAACTCCTCTTCGGCAGACTGACGATCGACGCGGCAGAGGCGGCGCCCGCGCACCCGGGCCCGCTTCGGTCGCGAACGGGGGCCGTGGCGAGGCGCCCGCCGCAGCACGCGGCGGGCGGCCGCCCGGTGCCGCCCCCGGCCCAGGCTCCGGCCCCGTCGCTTCCCCCCCAGGATCGTCGGCGGGGCCGGTCAGGCCTACTCGAGCAGCTCCAACACGACCCGCTCGACCTCCTCGCGGGGGGCGTCCGCGTCGATCGGCACCACCACCCCGTCCTGGTAGAGATCGACGACCCGCGGGTCCACGTAGGACGTGCGCGCCACCGTCGGTGTGTTGCCCAGCAGCTCCGCCACCGCGCGCATCACCCCCGCCACCGCCCTGCGCCGAGCGGTGACCGAGCGGGCCGGGTCGGCGGCGGCCAGCTCGGCCGCCGCGAGCACGGTGGCGTGCCAGGTGCGGAAGTCCTTGGCGGTCATCTCGCCGCCACTGGCGTCGCGCAGGTAGCCGTTGACCTCGTCGCTGCGCACGTCCCGCCACTGGAGGCCGTCCCAGTAGCCGAACAGCCGGTCCGCCGTGCGGCGACGACGGCGCAGGTTGACCAGCACCTCACACAGCTGCGGGTCCTCGATCCGGCGTACCTGCTCGATGCCGCCCTTCGCGGGGAACTCGAAGACCACACAGCCGCCCCGGGTCCGCACGTGCTCCGGGCGCAGGGTGGACACCCCGAACGTCGGGTCGTCGCCGGCCGCGTACTGGTCGCTGCCGACCCGGAACATCCCCATGTCGAGCAGGCGGGCCACGGTGGCCAGCACCCGGTCACGAGTCAGCCCCCGGCTGCCCAGGTCCTGCCCCACCCGCTCACGCAGCACCGGCAGCCGTCGGGCCACCTCCAGCATGTGGTCGAACTTCGCCGCGTCCTGCTTCTCCCGCCACACCGGGTGGTACAGGTACTGCTTGCGCCCGGCCGCGTCGATACCGATCGCCTGGATGTGGCCGTTCGGATGCGGCGCGATCCACACGTCCTGCCAGGCAGGAGGGATCACGAGGTCGTTCAACCGCGCCCGGGTGGCCGGATCACGCACGACGGCACCACTCGGGTCGACGAAGGTCCAGCCCTTACCGCGCCGGCGTCGCCCGTAACCGGGCCGACCCGGATCGCTACGCCGCAACCGCACCGGAGACCCGCACCACCCTCTCCACCTCGTCCACGGCGGCCAGCACCTCGTCGAGAGGCAGAGCCGTCAATGTCGGGTGGCTTCCTACCCCGTCCCACCTGGGCCAATCCCCCTCGCCGACCCAGAGGGCCCGGTGTCGGGGCCGGTCCGGTGGAGGACCCCACGCCGCCGGGGGCACCGGCCCGAAGAGCACCACCGACGCGGTCCCGTACGCGGTGGCCAGGTGCGCCACACCGGTGTCACCGCTGACCACCAGCCGGGCGTCGGCGACCAGCGCGGCCAACGCGCCGAGGTCGGTCCGGCCCGCCAGCACGGCTGCCGGCGGCAGACCGGCCGCCTCGGCCACCCGTCCGGCCAGCGCGCGTTCGTCGGCCGAGCCGGTGACCAGCACCCGGTGCCCCCGCTCGCGCAGCGCCCGGGCCAGCGCCGCGAACCGGTCGGCGGGCCACCGCTTGGCGGGAACGTTGCTACCCGGATGCAGCAGGGTCGCGCCGACCGGCAGGCCGACCGGCTCGGGCCGGCGCAGGCCCAGGTCGCGGCGGTCGGTGGGGATGTCGTACCAGGACAGCAGCCGGCACCAGCGGTCCACCTCGTGTTCGTCGTCGGCCCAGCGCGGGCCGTCGTCGAACCCGGCGACGGCGTTGGCGAAGGCGAGGAGCCGCCCGGGACGGGCGGCGGTCAGCAGCCGGTGTGACTCCGGCCCGCGCCCGTGCAGGTTCACCGCGACCTCCGGGGCGCGGCCCGGCCGGACCGGCGCGTCCAGCCCGGCGGTGTCCACCAGCCGGTCGACCCCACCGACCAGGTCGACGAGCGGAGCCAGGCCGGCCGGCGCGGCGAGCGCCAGCTCCCGACCGGGGTACGCCGCCCGCAGCGCCCGCAGCGCGGGCACCGCGGTGACCAGGTCGCCGACGCCGAGGGCGCGCAGCACGAGGATCACGGGTACGACGTCTCCTGATCGGCGCACACGACCATCTCGCGTACGGCGCAGCCGGGCGGCTGCTGGAGCGCGAACATGACCGCAGCGGCCGTGTCGACGGGGTCGTTGAGGATGGCGTCCGGTCCCGGCTTGTACTGCGGGTCGCGTTCGTCGAAGAACGCGGTGCGCATCCCGCCCGGGATGAGCAGGGTGACCCCGACCTGACCGGCGAGCTCGGCGGCCAGCGCACGGGTGAACCCGACGACGCCGAACTTCGCCGCGCAGTACGCGGTGGCGTCGCCGACCGCCTTGACGCCCAGAGTGGAGGCGACCGTGACGATGCGCCCTGCGGAGGTCTGCAGGAACGGCAACGCGGCCCGGATCACCGCGGCCGTGGCCAGCAGGTCCACGGTGACGATCCGGTCCCAGGTCTCCCCCGGCACGTCGGCGAGGCGACCCGGCACGTCCATGCCGGCGGCCGTGACCACCGCGTCCAGGCCACCGGCCTGCTCGGCGAGGTGCCGGGTGGCCGCCTCGGCGGCGCGGGTGTCGGCGAGGTCGCACTCGGTCCAGTCCACGCCGTCGGCCGGCGGCTGCCGGTCCAGCACGAGCGGGCGGCCACCGGAGGCGGCCACCGCCGCGACCACCGCCGCGCCGAGTCCGCTGGAGCCGCCGGTGACCAGGACGGCTGGTCCGGCGTCGGGTCGCGTGGCGGTCATCGGGTCCGCTCCGGCATCGACGTGACCTCGGTGGTGACGCCGACCGGCGGCGGCTCACCGCCCGCGCCGACGGCCTGCCCGGCGGCGGAACGCGCGATGAGGTCGCTGGTGGAGCAACCGTCCAGGTACGGCACCACCACCGTGTTCCCGCCCCACCGGCGCAGCACCTCCGCCTCGGGCAGCGTGGCCGCGTCGCCGACACCGCTCGCGTAGTCGCCGCCCTTGACCCAGACGTCGGGGCGTACCCAGGACAGCACCGCCTCGGGCGTCGGCTCGTCGAAGACGACGACGGCGTCGACGCAGCTCAGGGCCGCCAGCAGCCGGGCGCGGTCGCCCTCGGGCAGCACCGGCCGCTGCGGCCCCTTCAACCCGGCGACGCTGTCGTCGGAGTTCACGCAGACGATCAGGCAGTCGCCGAGCTGCCGGGCGGCCTGCAACGTCGCCACGTGCCCGGCGTGCAGCAGGTCGAAGCAACCTCCGGTGGCCACCACCGTGCCGCCGTCGCCCCGTACCTCGGCGAGGAGCGCGGCGACCGCCGCCACACCCACCCGCTCGCCGCCGGGCTGGCTCGTGCCCCAGCGCGAGCCGCGCGGGCCCGCCTCGGCGCGCACGCCGACCGCCCGTTCGGGGGCCGGCAGGGCCGTGGCCACTCCCCCGCCCGCCACGTACGCGGACGCCTCGGCGACCGCCGCCTGCACCGCCTCGGAGACGAGCGCGCCCTGTGCCAGTGCGAGACCGGCGGCCGCGGCGAACCGGTCACCCGCCCCACAGGTGTCGCCCTCGGCGCTGCCTGCGGTGGGCACCACCAGCGGCGTCGATCCGGCGTGGCAGAGCAACGCGCCGTCCCCGCCCAGCGTCACCGCAACCGCACCCGCCCGCCACCGTCGACGCAGCCCCTGCGCGCCCTGGGATGCGGTGGCGAGGCGGGACGCGCCGGGCACCGTCGGGACCAGCTCGCGTACCTCGGACTCGTTCGGGGTGACGAGGTGCACGCCGGGCACCGCCGCCGGCCCGCGCGGGTGCGGATCCCAGACGACCGGCGCACGGGTGGCGGCCAGCGCGGCGCGCAGCGCGGGCTGCCGGGCCACCCCCCGGCCGTAGTCGCTGACCAGCACCGCCGACGCGGCGGCGAGCACCCGCAGCACCTCGTCGGAGGGCTGGCCCGGTTCACCGGAGGCGCCGCCCCGGTCGTGGCGCAGCAGCACCCGACCCCGGGCCCGCAGTCGGATCTTCTCCGGCGTCGCGCCGGAGAGAGCCAGCGGGTACACCCGCACGCCGGCGGCGGCGAGCAGCGCGCTGAGCCGCGCGCCCCCGGCGTCGTCGGCGAGCGCGGTGACCAGCACCACGTCGGCCCCCTGCGACGCCGCGAAGACCGCCGCCAGGCCGGCGCCACCGGGCCGGTCGACGGCCGAGGTCTCGTCGAGCACCGGCACCGGGGAGTCCGGGCAGAGGCGGTTCACCAGCCCCTCCACGTCCCGGTCGAGCAGAGTGTCCCCGACGACCACCACGGGTCCCCTCACGCTTTCCTCCTCATCCTCACGCGTCGATCTGCTGTGCGGCCGGGCCGTCGAGCACCACCTCGACCCCGCTGCGTACCGGCTCGGACGCGAGCCGACCGGCCGTCGCGGGCTCGGTGGCGGCCAGCGCCACGGGCAGTTCCTTCTCGAGGTACTCGCAGATCAGATGACTGGTGACGAGATGCAGCTCCTGGACGACCTGCGTGTCGGCCGACGACACGGTGAGCGCCTCGTCGCAGGCGTCCGCGAGGGGGTTGGGTGCGGGTCCGGTGAGCGCCCAGGTGGTCAGGCCGGCGTCGCGCGCGGCGTGCGCGGCGGTGAGCAGGTTGTCGCTGGCGCCGCTGGTGCTGAGCAGCAGCAGCACGTCGCCGGGTCGACCGTGGGCCCGCACCTGACGGGCGTAGACGTCGGCGTAGCCGTAGTCGTTGGCGATGGCCGTCACGGCGCTGGTCTCGGCGTGCAGGGCGATCGCCGACAGCGGTTGGCGGTCGTCGTGCAGCTTGCCCACCAGCTCGGCCGTGAGGTGCTGGGCCTCGGCGGCGCTGCCGCCGTTGCCGGCGACGAGCAGCCGTCCGCCGCCGGCCAGCCGGTGCGCCAGGAGAGCGCCCCAGCGCGCCAACTGCGGCTCACACCGGCGGTACGGGCCCAGTGCCGCGGCGAGGTTGGTCAGGTGCTCCTCGAGCGGGCTGACCGCCGGCATCAGGCCACCACCCGGGTCGGCCGGCGTACGGCGGCGACCTCGTTGTAGACCTCGGTGAGGCGTTCGGCGGTGACCTGCCACGAGTAGCGCGACCGGGCCCGCTCGCGGGCCGCCGTGGCGTACCGGAAGCGGCGGATGCGGTCGTCGAGCAGCCCTCGGATCGCGGCGGCGAGGGCGTTGGGGTCGCGGGCCGGCACGAGGTCACCGGTCGTACCGTCGACGACGGTGTCGCGGATACCGCCCACGGCGGTGCCGACGACCGGCACGCCGCACGCCATCGCCTCCAGCGGGGTCAACCCGAACGGCTCGTACCAGGGGGCGGCGACCAGCAGGTCGGCCGAGCGGTACCAGCGGCCCATCTCCTCGCGGGGTACCGCGCCGACCAGGTGCACCCGGTCGGCGACCCCGCACGACTCGGCGAGGGCCCGCAGCCGCCGGGCGTACGGGTCGGTCTCCAGCAGCCCTTCGGGTGGCCCGCCCACCACGACGCACTCGGCGTCGGGCACCAGCGCCATCGCGCGGACGACCGTCTGGAAGCCCTTGCGCTCGACCAGCCGGCCCACGGTGAGGATGCGGGCGCGACCCGGCTCCCGGTCGGCGACCGGCCCGAGCGGGGCGAACGAGGAGAGGTTGACGCCGGAGGGCACGACAGTCATCCGGGACCGGGGCACCCCCATCCGGACCAGCTCGCCGACCTCGTCGCGGCACTGGGCGACCACCCGGTCCACCGAGCGGCCCAGCTCCCGTTCGTAGGCGATGCGCCGGGCCGGGCTGGTGTCCTGCACGCCCTGGTAGCGGCGTTTCACCGTACCCAGCGCGTGGTACGTCTGGACCACCGGCACGCCGGTCTGTCGTCCGGCGGTCAACGCGGCCAGGCCGCTCATCCAGAAGTGCGCGTGGATCACCTCGGGCGTCCAGTCCCCACCCCGCCACCGCTCGACGAGCCACCGACTGAACTCGCGCATGTGCGGCAGCAGCGCGTCCTTCGCCACCGGCTCGGCCGGTCCGGCCGGCACGTGCACCACGTCGTACCCGTCCGGGGCCCGAACGGTCACCGGCAGGTCGAGGGCGTCCCGGCGGGTGTACACCCGTACCTCGTGCCCGGCGGCGACGAGCGCGGCGGACAGCTCGGCCACGTGGGTGTTCTGGCCGCCGGCGTCCTCGCCTCCGAGGATGGCGAGCGGGCTGGCGTGCTCCGAGATCATCGCGATCCGCATACTTCCTCCTCCAGCAGCCGGTCCCAGTCAGCGAGGAAACGGTCGAGGCCGTATCTGTCGCGCGCGGCGGCCTGGGCCGCCACGCCGGCCTGACGCGCGGCCGCCGGCTCGGCGATGAACCGGCGGGCGGCGTCGAGCAGGACGTCCATCCGGGTGGCGAGGGCGCCCGCCTCCGGAGGCACGGCGGTGACCGCCTCGGTGGTGGCGAGCGCGACGACCGGCATGCCGATCGCCATCGCCTCGATGAGGCTGAGCCCGAGGCTGGTCCAGCGGCACAGGTGCAGGTACGCCCGCCGGCGGGCCAGTTCGGCGTGCATCCGGTCCTGGGGCACGTCGTCGTGGCTGGTGAGCCGGTCGGCGGGCAGTCCGAGGTGGTCGGCGAGGCCCGCGACGCCCATGCCGAACACGTCCAGGGGCGCGATCTCGGCGAACTCGGGCAGCAGGTCCGTGCCGGTGACCCGTCCCCGCCGCACCGGCTCGTTGATCACGACGGCGAGCCGGTCCAGTTCACCCGTGTACGACACGGCCGGCGCGACGATGCCGTGGTCGATGACCCTGGTACGGGTCGCGCCGGTGTCCCAGAAGATCTGGTTGAACCCGGTGACGTGGGCGACGAGCAGGTCACCGCGGTCGGCCATCGGGTGTCGGGTGTTGGGGACGTCGCCCTTGGGGGTGTTGTGCTCGACGTAGATGGCGGGCACGTCGCGCCCGGGACGCCGTCCCAGCCACTGCTCGGCCAGGTCGATCTCCTCCGGGCGTTGCAGCACGACCAGATCGACGTCGGTGCCGGGCAGGTCGTCGGGGGCCACCTCGACGGCGCTGTCCGGCCACGGATAGGTGCGGGCGCGGCCGAGGCCGTACGGACCCCGGTCGGGTGTGGTGGGAATCAGGTAGCGGTGACTGCCGTGCACGAAGGACGTGGTCCAGGAGCCGTGCACGTGCCAGAGCAGGATGTTCATCGGATGCCACCGCCGCTGGCTGTCAGCGTCCGTACCGCCTCGACCACCTCGGCCGGGTCGACGCCGCTGAGGCACGGGTGCCCCGGGACCGGACAGGCCGCCGCCCGGGTGTCGCGGCAGGGCGCGTTCGCGTCGCCGAGCCGGACCGTGGGCACCCGGTAGGGCCCCCACTGCCCGAAGGGGACGGTCGGCGCGAACAAGCTCACGACCGGCACACCGGCCGCGGCGGCCAGGTGCGCGGGTCCGGTGTTCCCGACCACCACGGCGGCGGCGTCGGCGACGAGCGCGGCCAGTCCGGCCAGGTCGGTCGTACCGCCCAGGTCGGTGCCGCCCGCCGCCGCGACCCGGGCGGTGACCGTGCGCTCGTCGGGTCCGCCGGTGACCAGCACCCGGTGCCCGGCCGCCGTCAGCGCGGCGGCGATCCGCGCCGCCAGCTCGGTCGGACAGGCCCGACTCGACGCGGCCGAGCCGGGATGCAGCACCACGTAGCCGGGGTCACCGACGGCGGCCGGGCGGGGCGCCACGGCGTCGTCGCGGAGCCGCAGCACGGGTTCGTCGCCGGCGGGCAACCGGTAGCCGGCCGCGGCGGCGAGGGAGAGCGCGCGCTCGGGTTCGGGAACGCCCACCGGCACCCGGTGGCGGATGTCCACAAGCGCGCCCGGGTAGTCGTCGCTGATCGCGGCGATCCGGGTGATCCCGGCCATGCGCAGCAGCAGCGCCAGCGGCAGGGCGGACTGGTGGAACGAGGTGAACACCACCGCCTCGTCCGCGCCGACGGCCCCGAGGCGGGCGGTCAGGCGGCGCATGGCGTCAGGGTCGACCGGTGCGGGTGCGGGATCGATCCACGGCAGCGGGTGTTCGATGATCTCGTCGATGCCGGGCAACAGCTCGGCGGCGGCACGTCCACGGGGGCCGCAGAGCAGCACCACCCGCTGCGCGCCGGCCGCGACCGCGCGGATCGCGGGCCCGGTGACGAGCACGTCCCCGGCCGAGTCGGAGCGCACCACCAGCGCCGTACCCACCTTGTCGGCGGTCCGCGCGGGTCGCACGGCCCGCTGACGGCGCAGGATCTCGTCCACCGCGGACGGGAGGTCGGTCGCCACCCAGCCGGCGGCGGCGATCTCCTCCGGCCGCGTCACGGGGGTGGGCACCAGCACCCCGGCCGCGCCGGCGGCCAGCGCCGCGCCCACGTCACGGCCGATGTCACCCACCAGCACGCAGCGCGACGCACTCGTGCCCAGCTCCCGGGCGGCGGCGTGCACCAGACCGGGCGCCGGCTTACGGCAGTCGCAGCCGTCGGCGTCGTCGTGCGGGCAGACCAGCCAGGCGTCGAAGCCACCGAGCAGCTCCTCGACGCGGGCGTGCACCGCCCGCATCTGCTCCTCGTCGAAGTAGCCCCGGGCCAGGCCCGACTGGTTGGTCACCACCGCCAGGCGCAGGCCGGCAGCCCGCAACCGGTCCAGCGCCGCCCGCGCCCCCGGCAGCGGGCGTACCTTCTCCGGGTCGGCGTTGTACGGCACGTCCTCGATCAGGGTGCCGTCACGGTCGAGCAGGACCGCGTCGTACAGGACGCCTGCGTCGGATCCGCGACCAACCTGGCCAGCACCGGCGTACACCCGGGCTGACCTGCGCTGATACGGATCCTCCTGGTCCTGTCGCACAGCCGGCGGGTTCCCGGCGCCCGAAGGAGTAAACGTCGTCGTCAGCGCCGTGGGCCACGCCGCCGGCGGTGCCCCAGGTCGGCCTTACCCACCGCCTCCGAGAAGCTAACCCGTCGGCCCGTTAGCCGCCGTCGGGGCGCGGGTATGGGAGTCCAGTGGCGATAGTGGAGAAAGTGATCGACGCTCCCCCGCAGCAGGTGTTCGACGTCCTGGCCGACGGGTGGACGTACAGCGACTGGGTGGTCGGGACGGCGCACGTGCGCGACGTGGACGACGCCTGGCCGCGCGTGGGCAGCCAGCTGCACCACCGGGCCGGGCCGTGGCCGTTCTCGTTGCAGGACGCCTCGACCGTGCTGGTCTGCGAGCCGCCGCACCGGCTGGTGCTGCGCGCCGGTCTGTGGCCGGCCGGCGAGGCGATCGTGGCGTTCACCCTGGAGCCCGTCGACGAGGGCGCTACCCGCGTCCGTATCGGTGAGGACTTCGCGGCCGGCCCGCTGCGCTGGGTCCAGAACAAGGCCAACGACCTCGTGCTGCACCTGCGGAACCGGGAGACGCTGGACCGACTCTCCGACATCGCCGTCCGACGGAAGATCTCCCGGTGACGCGGACGGTGGTGGTGACCGGCGCGCTGCGCTGAGGGTGTCGCCACCAGCGGTCGGCCCGACGGACGGGGAGCCTTTTCAATCCGGGTCGGGCAACTGGCTACCCTCTGGGGTAGCCGTGTCCGCAAACCGAGGATGTCCGACATGATCGAGCCCGTCCAGCTGCCGTCGCCGTGGCGAGACGCACACCTGACAGTCGTCGTACCCACCTACAACGAGGCGGGCAACCTGCCGGCGCTGGTCGAGCGGCTGCTCGCGCTGCCGCTGCCGGGACTGCGCATCCTCGTCGCCGACGACAACTCCCCCGACGGCACCGGGGAGGTGGCCGACAAGCTGGCCATCGAGTACCCGGAGCGGATCGAGGTGATGCACCGGGCCGGCAAGGAGGGCCTGGGCCGGGCGTACGTCGACGGCATGACCCGGGCGATCGAGGGCGGGGCCGAGTTCGTGGCCCAGATGGACGCCGACCTGTCGCACCCGCCGGAGGCGCTGCCGGGGATGCTGGGCGCGCTGCTCTCCACCCAGGCCGGCGTGGTGATCGGTTCCCGGTACGTGCCGGGTGGCGAGCTGGACGAGAACTGGCCGCTGTACCGCCGGGCGCTCAGCGGCTGGGCGAACCTCTACGTGCACACGCTGCTGCGGGTGCGCATCCGTGACCTGACCGCCGGCTTCAAGATCTGGCGGGCCGACGCGCTGAGGGACATCGGCCTGGACCGGGTGCAGTCCAACGGCTACAGCTTCCAGGTGGAGATGCACTATCTGGCCACCAAGCTCGGGCACACGATCCTGGAGGTCCCGATCCGCTTCGAGGAGCGGCGTGACGGCGTCTCCAAGATGACCACCGCGACCAAGGTCGAGAGCGCGCTGATGCCGTTCCGCCTGCGCAGCAAGCACCGCAACATCACGTCCTGACGGCTCTTCCCACCATTGATCAAGAGGTTCGCGCCAGATTCCGGCTCGCCGGTGACGCGAACCTCTTGATCACCGCGTCAGGTCGGGGGGTAGACCGCTCGATGGGCGGTGGAGATCGCCGCCGCGTAGGCGCGCCCGGTCAGGGCGCGGTCGCGGGCCAGGGCCGCGCGGGCCGCGTTCGCGCCCGGTGCACCGTGCACCCCACCGCCCGGGTGCGCTGAGGAACTGGCCAGAAAGAGCCGGTCCACCGGGGTGTCCGCCCGGCCCAGGCCGGGAATCGGGCGCAGGAACAACTGTTGGTACGCGGCGGCGGTGCCTCCACCCAACGCGCCACCGACCAGGCTCGGGTCACCCTTCTCCAGGTCGGCGGGCCCGGCCACGTGCCGACCCACGATGAGCTGCCGGAAGCCCGGGGCCGCCGCTTCGAGCACGTCCTCCATGCGCTGCACGTGCCCGGCGATGTCCTCGGTTCGCCAGTTCTGCCGGAACGGCAGGTGGGTGTACGACCAGAGCGACTCGGTGCCCGGCGGCGAGTGGCTGGGGTCTGCCACGGACATCTGCCCGACCAGCAGGAACGGGTCGCGGGGCAGTTCGCTGCGGGCCAGCTCGCCGGCGTAGCGGGTCAGCCCGTCGAGGTCCGCGCCGAGATGCACCGTCCCCGCACCGGCGACGGCCCGGTTGGTCCACGGGACCGGAGCGGAGAGCGCCCAGTCGACCTTCAGCGTCGAGCCGTCCCACCGGAAGTGCGCCAGGTCCTCGACCAGCCGCGACGGCAGGGCCGCCGCACCGACGAGGTCGAGGTAGAGCGCCGGCGCCGGCACGTCGGCGAGGACGGCCCGCCGGGCCCGCCACAGCGTGCCGCCCTCGGTGCGTACGCCCACCGCCCGGCCGCGCGCGGTGAGCACCCGGTCGACCCGCGCGCCGTACAGGATGCGACCACCGCGTTCGGCGAGACGGTCCACCAGCGCGTCGGTGATCCGCCGTGCGCCGCCGTCGGGCACCGGCCAGCCGACCTGTTGGCCGAGCATGGCCAGCAGCCAGCCGTACACGCCGGAGCCGGCCTCCTCGGGGGACAGGTCGGTGTGCAGGGCGCACCCGGCGAGCAGCGCCGGCCCACCCGCGCCGTCGAACAGCTCGTCGCCCAGCTTGCGTACGGGCACCACGAGTCGGCGGGCGAGCCGCAGCGCTCCGGCGACCCGCAGCCGGCGTAGCAGGCCCAGCCCGCCGCGTACCGGCGGGAACGGAGTGGTGATCGTGGTCAGCATCGGCTCGGCCACGTCGAGCCAGTCGGTGTACGCGTTCAGCCAGCGCTTCCCGTCGCCGGGGGCGAACTGCTCCAACGAGGCGGCCGTGGCGTCCGGGTCCCGGTTGATCACCGCGGCCCGGCCGTCGGGCAACAGGTGTGCCAGCACGTCCGGCGCGTGCCGCCAGGACAGTCCGTAGCGGCCCAGGTCGAGACCGTCGAGCACCGGCGAGGCGTACCCGAGGGGGTAGAACGAGCTGTAGAGGTCGCTCAGATAGCCCGGCGCGGTCACCTCGGCCGACTGGACCGCGCCGCCGGGCACGGCGGTCGCCTCCAACACGACCACGTCCCACCCGGCGTCGGCCAGGAGGTTCGCCGCGACCAGGCCGTTGTGTCCGGCGCCGACGACGACGGCGTCCGCGCTCTGCGCGCCGGTGGTAGTCACCCGATCCGCCTACCCGGCGCGGAACCGGGCGAAACGCGTTTGTCTCGCCGGCGCTCGGGCATCCAGCGCCGCATGTACACGGTTGCGCAGCTGGTGGGCGGGGTGTGGGGCGCGGGCGGGGCCGGCGGCGAGCTGGTCGTGCACGATCCGGCGGACGGGGAACCGGTCACCTCGGCACCCATCGCAACGGCCGACGAGGTCGGTAAGGCGGCCCAGGCCGCGCGGGAGGCGGCCGACGAGTGGGCGGCGACCGCGCCGGCCGAGCGGGCGGCCGCGCTGCACCGGGCCGCGGACGCGGTCGCGGCGGTCACGGACGAGCTGACGGCGGCGGTGACCGCGGAGATGGGCAAGCCCCTCGCGGACGCCCGCGGCGGCGTCGAGGCGGGCATCGGCACCCTGCGACAGTACGCGGAACTCGCGCCGCTGCGCGGCGGGCGGACGCTGCACGGAGCTACCGACGCGGTGGACTTCATGACTCCGCAGCCGCGCGGCGTGGTGGCTGCGATCACCCCCTGGAACGACCCGGTGGCGGTGTCGTGCGGGCTGCTCGGCGCGGCCCTGGTCACCGGCAACGTGGTGCTCTACAAGCCGAGCGAGCGGACGCCGGCGACGGGCTGGCTGTTGACCCGGGCCCTGGACGAGGCGCTACCGGCCGGTGTGCTGTCCCTGCTCACCGGAGGCCCGGAGGTCGGTGCGGCGCTGGCCGCACAGGACGTGGACGTGATCGCGCACGTCGGCTCCACCGCCACCGGGCGCAAGATCGCCGCGGCCGCTGCCCGTACCGGCGCGAAGGTGCTGCTGGAGAACGGCGGCAGCGACCCGCTGGTCGTCGACGCGGGTGTCGACCCCGGATGGGCGGCGGAACAGGCTGCGCTCGGCGCGTTCGCCAACGCCGGGCAGATCTGCGTCGCGGTGGAACGGATCTACGTACACCGCGATGTCGCCGACGACTTCGTGGCGGCGCTGGTGCGGCGGGCCGACGCGCTGCGGGTCGGGCCGGGTCGCGACCCGGGCACCGACCTGGGCCCGCTTGTCGACCGGCGGCACCGCGACCACGTGCACGGGCAGGTGACCGCAGCGGTGGCGGCCGGCGCACGGGTACGCACCGGCGGCGAGCTGCCGGACTCACCGGGGGCCTACTATCCGGCCACCGTGGTCACCGACTGCCGGCACGACATGGCACTGGTACGCGAGGAGACGTTCGGCCCGGTCGCCCCGGTGGTGGTGGTCGACTCCTTCGACGAGGCGCTGACCTGCGCGGCGGACTCCCCGTACGGGCTCGCGGCGACGGTGCTGACCGCGTCGATGAGCCATGCGCAGCGGGCCTGGCGGGAGCTGCCGGTGGGCACCGTGAAGATCAACGCGGTGTTCGGTGGGGCACCGGGCGGGGCCGCGCATCCGCGTCGGGCCAGCGGTCAGGGCTTCGGCTACGGCCCGGAGCTGCTGGACGAGTTCACGGCCACGAAGGCGGTGCACATCGAGGCGCCCGGCGGCGGGCGGTGGTGAGTGGAACGGCGGCGAGTGGATCGGTGGTGAGTGGAACGGCGGCGCACAGCACGGGGCGGGCGCAGGGGTGGCGCGTCCGCCCCGTGCCGCGCTGCGCGGGGATCAGTCGCCCCGAGCCTTGCGGGTCGCCCGGTCATTGGCCTTCTCGATGGCCGTGACCAGCTCCGACTTGGTCATGCTCGACCGGCCCGGCACGTCCAGCCTGCGGGCCACCGACATCAGGTGGTCCTTGCTGGCGTTGGCGTCCACCCCACCGGCGGTGGGTGCGCGTCGCTCCGGGCCACCGCCGGCGGCCTGGCTGTCGCTCGGGCCCTTGCGGCCCTTGGGCTCCCAGTGGTCGCCCACCTTCTCGAACTGGTGCTTCACCGCCGCGAAGGCGGTGCGGTGCGACCGCTCGCCCTCGCCGTAGGTCTCCACCGCCGAGTCGTGCGTCTTCTCCCAGGTGCGCTGCGCCTTGTCCGAGGAGCGTCGCAGCGTGCTGGGCATGTCCTCGCGCGCGGGCATCTCGTCCTCCTGAAGTGTCGACAGGGTGACGATGACCGTTCCCGGAGAGCGCGGCGGCAAACCCTAGCGGCCCCGGCGGGGCACCGGACGGGTTTGTCGATTTCCCGCTCCGGGTACCGGCCGCACCAGGCCCGACCGGACGACCGGTCATCCGGTGGCCGGGGCACAGGGAGCGGGCATGACGACCACGGAGCCCGGTACGACGCTCGGCGGTGGACAGGGCACGCGGGTGCCCCGCCGGGTCCGTCAACTGAGCTGGCGGACGTGGCGCGGGGTGCTGGTCCGCAGTGTGCGGAACTTCGTGAACGACAACTGCTCGGACTGGGCCGCCGCCCTCACCTACTACGGGGTGCTGGCTCTCTTTCCGTCGGCAATCGTGGTGGTGGCGCTGGTCGGCCTGGTCTCGTCGGGTGAGCGGACCCTCGACACCGTGGTCGACCTGGCCAACCAGGTGGGCGCCGGATCGGTGGTGGCCGACGAGGACGGCGGCGTGGTCGGGGTGATCCGCTCGGTGGTGCTCCAGCAGAGCAACACCAAGGTGCTGCTGAGCTTCGGTCTGCTCGGTGCCCTGTGGTCCGCGTCGGGTTTCATCGGCGCGTTCACCCGCGCGTCGAACGCCATCTACGGGGTGGACGAGGGCCGGCCCGTCTGGAGGCTGCGGCCGTTGCAGATCGGCCTGGCCGCGGTGACGCTGGTGCTGCTCGCGGTGGTCGCCCTCGCGCTGATCGTCAGCGGCCCGGTCACCGACGCGGTCGGCGACCTGATCAACGCCGGTGGCCTGGCTCGTACGGTGTGGAGCGTCGCGAAGTGGCCGGTGCTCGCCCTGGTGATGATGGTGCTGCTGTCGCTGCTGTTCTGGATCGCCCCGAACGTGCGCCAACCCCGCTTCCGCTGGCTCACCCCCGGTGGCGCGGTGGCCCTGCTCTCCTGGGCGGTGGTGTCCTTCGGTTTCGGCTTCTACGTCGCGAACTTCGCCACCTACAAGACCACCTACGGCAGCCTCGGCGCGGCCATCGCGTTCCTGGTCTGGCTCTACCTCTCGAACAGCGCCCTGATGCTCGGCGTGCAGATCAACGCCGAGGTGCAGCGCGGCCGGCAGTTGCAGGCGGGCGAGGAGGACCCGGACGGTCCGGTGCTGCCACCGCGCAGGGCCGCCGACGACTGACGGCCGGTTGTCCGCCCGGATGTCCGACCCGGGGGCCGGTTCGTGACCGGGTGCCGGTTTACCGGGCGGGGTGCCGGGTAGCGCAGAAGGCATGGAGCGTGGCAACAGCAAGCACGGACCGAGGATCGACGAGCAGATGAGCCAGGAGGTCAGCGGCCTCGTGCAGGGGCCGGGGACCGGTGGCTCTCGGGTCGACGAGTCCCGGGTGCCGGAGCCGGCCGGCGAGGACCAGCCGGAGACCACCACGGCACCGGCCGGCGATCTGCGCACCGGCACCCCGCAGGGGATGAGTTCCACCGACGTCGAGCAGCGCAGCCGGCTCGGCCGGTTCATCTCCATGAGCGCGCTGCCCGGCGACCGACTGGTGCTCATCGCCAGCGCCCGGGAGAACGAGGCGCCCGACGACATCGTGGCGGCGCTGGAACGGCTCCCCGAGGGCACCGAGTACCAGACGGTCTCCGAGGTGTGGGCCGCGCTCGGCAACAAGAACGAGACAACCCGCTGGTAGGGATCACCCCCGATCCGACCGGCAGCGGCCGAAGGAGGACTGACCGATGAGTGGCGTTACCGAACACGTCGACGTTTCCGTTCCCGTACGCACCGCGTACGACCAGTGGACGCAGTTCGAGGAGTTCCCGCAGTTCATGGAGGGTGTGCAGGAGGTCCGGCAGCTCTCCGAGACGATGACCCACTGGACGGTGGACATCGCCGGCGTGAAGCGCGAGTTCGACGCCGAGATCACCGAGCAGCTGCCCGACGAGCGGGTCGCGTGGCGCTCCACCGGCGGCACCCAGCAGGCCGGTGTGGTGACCTTCCACCGCCTGGACGAGAGCAAGACCCGGGTCACCCTCCAGCTCGAGTTCGAGCCGCACGGCGTGGTCGAGCAGGCCGGCGACAAGCTCGGCATCGTCGACCGGCGGGCCAAGGGTGACCTGGAGCGGTTCAAGACGTTCATCGAGCGGCGCGGTCAGGAGACCGGCGCCTGGCGTGGCTCGGTGGACCGACCGCAGCCGTGATCCTGAGCACCGACCGAGGATGGCCGCCGGGGTTCCCGGCGGCCATCGTCGTCTCCGGGGTCGGGTACCCGTTTGCGATCATCGCGCCCGGGTACCGCTGATGTCATGACGGACGACAGGGTGTGGCGGGACGAGGAACGGCTGCCGTTGGAGGAACTCGAACGCGCCGTGGCGGGCTCCAGCATCGACGGGCAGGCCGACGACGTGACCGGCAACGATGCGGGCGAGGAGGCCGCCTTCGGGCACGGGCCGGCGGCGACCGACCGCGGTGGTGAGGGAGGGCGGGAGCCGACCGACCCCGAGCGCGCCTACCGTCCGTCGACGACCGGTCGGACCGGCCCGGACAACGGGTAGTCCTCGCCGGGCGTACCGGGCCGGCCGGCGGACCCGGTCGACCGGCGCGCACCCAGCTCGTAGAGCACGATCAGCGCCAGCGAGAGCACCACCAGGGCCGGACCGAGCACCTGCACCGACACCTTGCTGATCAGCACGCCGAGCCCGGCCGGGACGAGCGCCGCGCCCAGGCCGGCCGCGCCGATCTGCAACCCGATGGCCCGGTCCGCGTGCGCCGCCCCGACCCGTTCGGCGGTGGTGAGGGTGAGCAGCGGGAAGACCGGCGCGGCGGCGAACCCGACGACGACCAGGCCGAGTACCGCCAGCACCGCCGAGCCGGGGACCGCGACCAGTGCGGCGCCGACGGCCATGCCGGCCAGGCTCACCCGCAGCACCAACCGGGGGCCGAGCCGTTCGGCGACCACGCCCTGCACCACCCGGCCGACGAAGAGACTCCCCCAGTACGCGGAGACGCAGCCGCCGGCCACCGCGGCGCTCAGGCCGCGCCCCTGGGTGAGCAGCAGGAACGCCCACAGGCCGGCGGACACCTCGATGGCGACGTACAGCGCGAAGGCCAGGGTCCCCGACCAGACGACCGGCAGCCGCAACGTCGCCAGGATCGGCACCCGCACCGGCGGCACGTCCTCGGGTGTGTGCGTTACCGACCCGGAGGCGGGATCACTGCGCCGCCACGCGCGTACCGTCAACGCGAACGCGGTGGCGAGGGCGAGCTGGGCGGCGGCCACGATGCCGTACCCCCACCGCCAGGCCAGCCCCGCGCTCAGCGCGGCCGTCATGATCAGCGGACCGATCGCCACGCCCAGGCCGAAAAAGGCGTGCAGCCAGTTCATGTGTCGCGGGCCGAACGCACCGGCGGCGTACGCGTTGAGCCCCGAGTCGATCGCGCCGGAGCCCAGCCCGAGCAGCAGCGCGCAGCCCACGATCACGGCCAGCCCGGGGCTCAGGGCGTACCCGGTCAGCGCGAGGCTGGCCAGCAGGGTGCTGCCGGCCAGCAGAGCGCCGACGCCGAGGCGGGCCAGGGTGAACCCGGCCAGCACGCTGGAGGTGAGGTAGCCGACGGTGCCCGCGGCGAGCAGCAGTCCGACGGCCTCGGTCGGTACGCCGAAGTCTGCCCGGATCGACGGCCAGCCGACGCCGAGCAGTCCGTCCGGCAGGCCGAGGCTGACGAACGCGAGGTAGGCCAGCAGGAGCAGCGCGGCGCGGGGTGGGGCGGGCGAGGTGGACATGGGTCAGCATCCTGCCGCAGCGCACCCTACCGCTGGCGGGGGCTGCCCGCCCGCCGCGACAAGAAGTGGTGTCCGGATGGTCGAGAAAGCGGACAGCTCAGTCAGAATCGGCCGATCGGGGGACGGCAAACGGCCTTGTTCGCGTAAGAATTTCGGGATGCATCAAGGCTCCGGAATCCTCTCCACGCGTCAGCGCCGTCTCGCCTGGCTCGGCTTCCTACTCGCCGCGCTGCAGGCGCCCGTGTCGGCCCGGCTCGTCTCCGACGACTCGTGGCTGTTCAGCGTCTGCGTCGCGCTGATGGTGGCGACCGTGATCATCGCCGACGACGCCGCCCGCCGCCGGCCGGCCAACGCCACCGGCGACTAGCCGGTCCCCTCGGCCGGTCGGGCCTCGTGTCCCGGCCGGCCCCGAGCGCGGCGGCGCTCTTTCATCTCCGCCTCGTACAGGTGCCGCCGCCCACCGACCAGCTCGTCGCGGGCCTGCTGGTCCAGCTCCCGGAACAGCGCGTGGTAGCCGTGAGCTTGCCCAACGCGGCGACCGTCTCGTCGCTGACCCCCGCTGGCCGCCGGTGCTGGTCGTTCGGCCCGTCCGCCCCCTGCGCCATCCGTGCTCCCGTGCTCTGTGCCACCCTGCGTCGTCGGGTGTCTCGTGCCCTGTCTGTGCCGGATCAACCCTCGCGGCCAGCCCCGACTCGTCCGGTGGCACACCCCACAAGCGCCGAGCGGCCGAGGCCGGTCGAACACCTGTCGGTTAGCCTCGGTCACCATGCGTGTGCCGTTCACCCGGGTCGCCTCCCCGACCGCCGTCGAGTCGGCGCGGTCCACCCTGGCCGCCCTCACCGTCTCCGTGGGCACCGCCGGCCTCACCGCCGCCGCGGCGCGCCCCGGGTTGCTGGCGCTGGTCGACCAGCACGCCGCCGCCGTCCGCGACAGCCTGGACGGGGACCGACGGCCGTTGACCGTCGCCACGCTCGCCGGCTACGCCGAGGGGGTACGCACCGCCGCCCTGGAGCACGGGTGGACGCCGCCACGGGGCCCGGTGGACTGGAGCGCGCCGGAGTGGCCGCTCGCCCGACTGGTCGCCGTCTGCGCGCTGGCCCGCTCGCTCGACCGTCACTGACACGCGGGAGGGGCGCCCACGCGTAGCGCGGACACCCCTCCCCTCGCACGATCACGCCCCGCTACGGGCGGTACTGCTGGGTTTCGTCGGCCGCACCGGACTGGTACGTGCCACGCCCACCGGCCACCGTCGACTGTTCGTCGACCCGGGGCATGGCCTGGGTCCGGTCGCCGCCGCGGTCGGCCATCTGCCGCTGCATGTCGCCCCGCCCGGCAGCGTTGGCCCGCCGGTGCTCCTGCACCGCCTGGGCCTCCCGGGCGGCCCGGTCCAGCCAGCCGTCCCAGCGGTTCTGCATCGGTTTCACCAGACCACCGCCGACGCCGACAATCAGGATACCGGCGACCGTGGCGAGGACCGCGATCAGCACCGGAGTGGTGACCGTGGTGGCGATGCCCACCTGGTTCAGCGCGGCGATCACGCCGAGCGCGATGATGAAGATCGCCGTCAGGTCGGCCAGGACCTTGCCGTACGAGAGTCCGCCCAGCGCCCCGGTGACCAGATCGCGGACGGCGTTGGCGATGGCGGCCGCGATCACCACGATGACGATCGCGATGAACGCGCGCGGCAGCCAGGACACCACGCCGCTGATCAGGTCACTGATCGCGTTGGGCCCCCAGACTCCGAAGGCGAACTGCAGGGTGAACAGCAGGACGGCGTAGTACGCCAACCTGGCCAGGATGTCGCTGGCGTCGTACTTCGTTCTCTCGAGTGCCCGTTTGATGCCTCCGCGTTCGACCGCTTCGTCGAAGCGCACCCGTTCCAACACCGCATCCACGATCTTGAGGACCGCTCTGGCGATGAGCCAGCCGACCACGAGGATGACGATGAAGGCCACTGCCTTCGGGATGAAGAGCAGCACCGACCTCCAGGTGTCGGCGATGGCATCGCCGATGTCGGCCTGTCGGACCGCGAGGGTTTTGAGCATGATGTCCCTCCTGTCGCGTGGACTGCGCCGGGCGCATACCCGGCCACCGGTACGGCAGTCCGTGCGGCTCACTGCCATTTTTCCGACAAGTCGACTAACAGAGGCCTTGACCTTCCCTAACAGCCACCGCGCGGGGGCGGGCCGCGACCCGCGCACATGATCGGATGCGGCTGAGCGACGGCCGGCTAGGCTGCGAACATGCCAGGAACGGTCGGGCGAGTCCCCACGCCAGCAATTCCGGTCCCCGGCCTATCCGCCGGGCCCGGTGCGGCAGCCGTGCTCGCCCACGACTGGTCCGCCACCGCGCTCGGCCCGCGCGAGGGGTGGGATCCGGCGGTCCGGGCCGTGGTCGAGCTGATCCTCGCCTCGCCGATGCCGATGGCGCTCGCGTACGGCGACGATCTGGTCCTGCTCTACAACGACGGCTACGCCGAGCTGCTGGGGAGCAAGCACCCGAGCGCCCTCGGTCGACCGGCCGCCGAGGTCCACGCCGAGGTCTGGGCGCTGCCCGGTTTCGGTGACGTGATCGAGCGCGCCTACCGGCAGGGTGTGCCGTTCCTGGAGAAGGAGTCGACGCTCCCCCTGAGCGGGGGCAGTTCCGGCGTGGTCGAGCAGGTGGTCTTCACGCGGGGTCACTCGGCCGTACGCGACAACGC
Organism: Micromonospora sp. NPDC049102; assembly: GCF_043197485.1. Taxonomy (NCBI): domain Bacteria; kingdom Bacillati; phylum Actinomycetota; class Actinomycetes; order Micromonosporales; family Micromonosporaceae; genus Micromonospora; species Micromonospora sp. NPDC049102. Next base: position 63,072 of record NZ_JBICTE010000030.1, read on the forward strand.
CGGGCAGATCGTCGGAATCCTGACGGTGGCCGCCGAAACCACCCACGTCACCGAGCAGTTGCAGAGTCTCAGCGAGGTGGCTGCCGCGCTGGCCGGCACCCTCACCCTCGACGACGTGGCCCGGGTCGCGCTGCGCCACACCATCACCATGTTCGACGCCGACCGGGTCGCGTTCGTGGTCGACGAGGGTGGTGGCGGCTGGCGGATGGTGCGCCGGGTCCGCGGCGAGCTGATGGACGAGGCCGACGAGCGGCTGCCTCCGCTGTGGCGGCGGGCGCCCGCCGACTGGACGGGCCCGGTCGCGCTGACGGCCCGCTCGGGCGAGGCCCTGTTCACCCGCGACGGCCAACCGCTGCGCGAGACCGCCGTGGACCGCCACGACCAGAAGATCCGCTCGATGGCGTCGCTTCCGCTGGGTACGTCGGTCGTGCGGGGCGGGTTGACGGTCGGCTACCAGGTCGCGCACACCTGGTCGGCGGCCGAACGGGCGCTGCTGGCCGCCTCGGCGGAGCTGATCGGCCAGGCCGCCGAGCGGGCCCGGCGGTTCGAGACCCAGCACGGCACCGCCCAGTTGCTGCAACGCAGCATGCTGCCCGAGCACCTGCCCGACCTGCCCCGACTGCGGATCGCGGCCCGCTACGACCCGGGGGTGGACGGCAACGCGGCGGGCGGCGACTTCTACGACGCGTTCCTGCTGCCCAGCGGCGCGCTCGGCGTGGTGCTGGGCGACGTCGCCGGGCACGACGTGCAGGCCGCGGCGCGGATGGGTCAGGTGCGGGCGGCGCTGCGCGCGTTGGCTCTTGCCGATCCGGCGCCGGACGCGGTGCTGGCCGGTCTGGACCGTTTGGTGACCAGCCTCGGCGTGGAGGCTGGCACCCACGAGCTGTTCGTGACGGTGGCGTTCGGGGTCATCGACGCCGAGCGGCAGGAGCTGACCCTGGCCAGCGCCGGTCACCCCGCTCCGCTGATCCGCCGCTGCACGCCGGACGGCCGCTGCAACGCCGAGTACGTGGACCTACCGGCCGGTCCCCCGCTGGGGCTGGGCGGGCGGCCGACCACCGTCACCGTCGCGTTCCCGCCCGGCGACACCCTGCTGCTGTTCAGCGACGGGGTGGTGGAGCGGCGGAGGCAGAGCTTGAGCGCCGGAATGGATGCCCTCGGCGACGCCGTGGCCAAGGCCGGCACCAGTGACCCTCGTGCCCTCTGCGCGGTGGCGACCGCGGCGGTGGCCGGTGGCACCGAGGACGACGTGGCGGTGCTGGCGGTCGAGCACGCGCTCAAGCCGAGCCGGTCGGCGGCGATGGAGATGCCGGCGGAGCCGACCGCGCCGAGCCGGGTCCGGCACTGGATGACCGGTCAGCTCACCGAGTGGCAGGTGCCCGAGTCGGTGATCGGGGCGGCGGTGCTGTGCACCAGCGAGCTGACGACCAACGCATTGCTGCACGCCGGCACGGCCGCCCGGGTGGAGATCGACCTGAGCTCCGAGCGGCTGCTGGTCTCGGTCGCCGATACCGGCACCCGGGGCACCGTGACCCGGGCGCGTACCGACACGTTGAGCAGTCGCGGGCGCGGGCTGGGCCTGATCGAGGAGCTGAGCGACGCCTGGGGCACCGACCCGTCGGTGCGCGGCTCGACGGTCTGGTTCGAGATCCTCGTCCCGCCGGCCGAGGCGCACTGAATCGCTCCCACGCTCGCGGCCGGGACGAATCAGCCGACCGTCGAACGGGTAGGAGTGCGCCCATGGCGAACGAACAACCCCAAGGGGTGCTCTTCGACGTCGACGGAACCCTGGTCGACACCACCTACCTGCACACCGTGAGCTGGTGGGAGGCGCTGCGCCAGGTCGACCGGCCGGTGCCGATGGCGACGGTGCACCGCTCGATCGGTATGGGCTCGGACAAGCTGCTGGATCACCTGCTCGGTCCCGAGCGGGACCGCGACGACGATCCGAAGCTGCGCGACGCGCACGACACCCTGTACACGGAGTACTGGGAACGGCTGACGCCGCTGCCTCGGGCGGCGGACCTGCTGCGTGCCTGCGCCGAGCAGGGTTTGCGGGTGGTGCTCGCCACCTCCGCCGCCGAGCACGAGGTCGGCGCGCTGCTGCGGGCCCTGAAGGCGGACGACGTGGTGGACACCGTCACCTCCTCGGCGGACGCGCAGGAGAGCAAGCCGGCGCCGGACATCCTCGAGGCGGCGTTGGAGCAGTCCGGGCTCTCCGCCGAGCGGGTCGTCTTCGTCGGCGACTCGGTCTGGGACGTCGCCGCGGCCGGCAAGCTGGACATCCCGTGCGTCGGCTTGACCTGCGGCGGCACCAGCCGCGGCGAACTCGCCGGCGCTGGCGCGGTGGCCGTGTACGACGACCCGGCCGCGCTGCTGGCCGAGCTGGCGGATTCCCCCCTCACCCGGCCGAGGTGACAGTCCCTCCGGTTCGCCGGGGCGCACACGCATAGCCGCGAGTCTTCCGGGGCATGGTCTGTGGCCACCTGCCCGCACCGCGCGGGTGCGGCGAGAGGGTGGTGTTCGTGGAGCCGGTAGATGTGGCGTTCGCGCTGGTGGGTCTGGGCGCGCTGCTCGCGGGCATCCTGCCCCGGGTGTTGGAGCGCCGCCCGCTGTCCATGCCGATCGCGTTCCTCGCCCTCGGCATGCTGGTCTTCCTCCTGCCGGTCGGGCTGCCGACACCGGACCCGCTGGCGCACCCGGAGCTGACCACCCACCTCACCGAGATCGGCGTGATCGTCGCCCTGATGGGCGCGGGGTTGAAGATCGACCGGCCGTTGAGCTGGACCCGGTGGTCCTCCACCTGGCGACTGCTGGCCATCGCGATGCCGCTGTGCATCGCGGTGGTGGCGCTGCTCGGCTGGTGGTGGGCCGGCCTGGTGCCGGCCGCGGCGCTGCTGCTGGCCGGCGCGTTGGCGCCGACCGACCCGGTGCTCGCCGCCGACGTGCAGGTCGGCGAACCGACCGATGTGGAGGACTCGGAGGACGAGGTCCGCTTCGCCCTGACCTCGGAGGCTGGCCTCAACGACGGGCTGGCGTTCCCGTTCGTCTACGCGGCCATCGCCATCGCCTCGACCAGCCTCGCCCCGCGCGAGTGGGTGGTCGAGTGGTTCACCGTCGACGTGCTCTGGAAGGTCGGCGTCGGTGTGGGTGGCGGCCTGCTCATCGGCTGGCTGCTCGGCAAGCTGTTCTTCCGGGCGCCCAGCAAGTTGCGGCTGGCCCGGCACGCCGAGGGTTTCCTGGCCCTGGCGGCCACGTTCCTCGCGTACGGGCTGGTGGAGGTGGCCGGCGGGTACGGCTTCCTGGCGGTGTTCGTGGCCGCGCGGGCCATCCGGGCCGCCGAGCGGACCCACGAGTTCCACTCGGTGCTGCACGATTTCGCCGAGCAGGTCGAGCGGCTGCTCACCCTGGTGTTGTTGCTGCTGCTCGGCGGCGCGATCGTGGGCGGCCTGCTCACCCCGCTGACCTGGCCGGCGGCGACTGTCGGGCTGGCGCTGGTCTTCCTGATCCGGCCGGCCGTCGGCTGGTTGTCGCTGCGCGGCGCGCCGGGTCGGCCGGAGGAGCACTGGGTGATCTCGCTGTTCGGCATCCGGGGCGTGGGCTCGTTCTACTACCTGGCGTACGCCACCACGAAGGCGGACTTCCCGCAGGCGGAGCTGCTGTGGGCCACCGTCGGGCTGGTGGTGCTCGTGTCCGTGGTGGTGCACGGCGTCGCGGCGACCCCGGTCATGCAGTTGCTGGACCGCGAGGGCGAGCGGACCGAGGACCCGTCCGAGCGGGAGTCGGCGCAGCCGGTCGCCGCCGCCGGGCACAACTGAGCGCCGGCGGCCGGTCAGCCGAGGCGGGCGGCGAGCGCGCGACCGAGGTCCCGCCCGGAGCGCCAGGCGCTCTGCACGCGGGGCTTGCCGAACGCGTCGCCGGCCAGGCCGATCCCGTCGGCGTCGAGGTGGTGGGTGTGGTCGGTGCGCCCGCCGGTCGGCGTGGCGTACGTCCAGCGGTGCACGTGCACGTGGGCGGCCGGCTCGGGCAGACCGAGCAGGTCCCGCACGGCCTGCTCGATCGCGGGCCCGGCACCGCTGGGCTGGGCCAGGTGGCCGGCGGCGAACTCCGGCACGGTGTGCGCGACCAGCACCGGCGCGTCGTCGCCCCGCCGGTCGCCGTCGTCGCAGACGAGACTGAGCACCGGGTGGTCGTTGACGAACGCGCCGTGGAAGGTCGGCCAGTGCCGGGACCCGAAGCGCAGCACGGCGGAGAGCGTCGGCGACCAGGTCTGCGCCTGCACGACCCGCGTGGCGTCGGCGAGGGCCGGGTCGAGCAGCAGGGCCGCCTGCGGTCCCGGCATGGCCAGCGCGACCGCCTCGTACGGCTGGCCGTCGACAGTCGGGCCGGGTTCCACGGTGAGCACCAGCCGGTCGACGGTCACCGGCACGAGGCCGGCCAGGTGTTCGACGAGAGACCGCAGGCCACGTGGGGCGGCGTAGCGCAGCGGACCGGGCACGTCGTGACGTCCGCTGGTGTCGTACGCCCAGAAGGTGTCGGTCCACTCCCGGACCAGCCCGGCGGCACGCCAGTCGTCGACCACGGCGGCGAAGTCCGGGTCGCTGACGGTGAAGTACGCGGCGCCGGTGTCGGCGGGGCGGCCGTCGAAGCGTTTGCTGGCCATCCGGCCGCCGCTGACGTGCCCGCGTTCACGTACCTGCACCGGCACCCCGGCGCGCGTCAGCTCCACCGCGCACGCCACCCCGGCGATGCCCGCCCCGACCACCACCACGCCCGACCGGTCCACGTCCATCCGATGATCGTAGGTGTCGTCCGAGGGGCATGAACCGGCGGTGATCGGGGTACTGGCACACCTGTTCGAAGAAAGGGTGATGAGGATGACGGACAGCAGCAACGACCAGGCCGACCCACGCGGCGCGATCAAGGACCCGGACGAGTGGGTCACCGGCGACGAGCCGCCGACGGCGGCCCAGGAGTCCTACCTGGCCACGCTGGCCCGGGAGGCGGACGCGACGCTGCCGGACGACCTGACCAAGGCCGAGGCCTCCAAGCGGATCGACGAGCTCCAGGCCGAGACGGGTCGCGGCCAGTAGGCCCGGCGGTCAGCGACGCGGCAGGATGTGCAGCCGTACGCGCGTGAGACTGCCCCGGGTCATCTCGGCCTCCAGGTAGGTGGCGTGCGGCTGGGATCGGCGGTCGGTGGGTGACCCTGGGTTGAGCAGGCGCAGTCCGCCGGGGGCGACGGTGTCCCAGGGGATGTGCGAGTGCCCGAAGACCAGCACGTCGACGTCGGGGAAACGGGCCGCGCACCGCTGTTCCCGGCCGGTGCGCGGGCCCGTCTCGTGCACGACGGCGACCCGTAGCCCGTCGAGGTCGACGCGGGCCACCTCGGGCAGCCGGGCACGCAGCGCCGGACCGTCGTTGTTGCCGTACACGCCGACGAGCCGCCGCGACCGTGCGCTCATCGCGTCGAGCAGCGCCTCGTCGACCCAGTCGCCGGCGTGCAGCACGACGTCCGCCGCCTCGATCGCCGTCCACAACTGCTCCGGGAGGTCCCGGGCCCGCTTGGGAAGATGCGTGTCCGCCGTGAGCACCAGCCTCATGCCGGCATCATCCCCCGGGCGGGCGCCGTGCGCCCTCGCAGGTGGACGGCGTGCTCAGCGCGACGTCGGCGTGAAGTAGCCGGGCGGCATGCCGAGGCTGCGCAGCGCCGGGTTCTGCTCGATGTCGCTGAGCACGCCGACGGCGTTGATCAGGCCGATGTGCGAGAAGGCCTGGGGAAGTTGCCCAACTGCTCCCCGGTCCGCGGGTCGATCTGTTCGGCGAACAGTCCCAGGTCGTTGAGCCGCCCGAGCAGCGCGTCGAACAACTCGCGGGCCCGGTCCCGCTCACCGGCCAGCGCCAGGCAGCACACCAGCCAGAGCGAGCAGACCAGGAACCCCGCCGGGTCGCCCTCCCAGCGTCGCAGCAGGCCGTCGTGCGACAGCCTGGCTACCCAGGCCGTCGGCACGCATGCCTCGCCCTGGACGTGGCACTGATCGGCGAGCCGGGCGTTACCCCTCGGCACTGGTGGGAACCCCGTCGGCTGACGAGGGAGGATGCTCATGACCTCAGCTTCGGGGCCGGCCGCCGCGTGGCAGCCCGGCGCAACCAGTGGCGATGCGCTTCCGTCCGGGCCGGCAGGCCGCCCATCCACGCCGGGCGCGGACGGGCACGGGCCGGAGGGTGGCCCACCCACAGTGACGATCGGCTCGTATCCGGACTATCCGTCCGCGCAGAAGGTGGTCGACTATCTGGCGGACAACCGCTTCCCGGTGGAGCACTCCGCCATCGTCGGCACGAACCTGACGCTGGTGGAGACCGTGCTCGGACGGATGACGACCGGCCGTGCGACCCTGCTCGGCGCCGGCACGGGCGCCTGGTTCGGACTGTTCATCGGTCTGCTGTTCGGCATCTTCACCGTCGGGAACTGGCTGGCCGTGATCCTGGTCGGCCTGGTCATCGGCGCGATCTGGGGCGCTGTGTTCGGCGCGGTCGCGCACGCCATGACCGGCGGGCAGCGCGACTTCACCTCGGCCAGTTCGCTCCGCGCGGGCCAGTACGCGGTGACAGTCGACGCGCAGCTAGCCGACCAGGCAAGACAGCTCCTGGGCCGCATGCAGATGCCCGGCTCCCGCCCCCGCTAACCCCCGCCCCGCGCCGAGCCCCGCCCCGCCCCGCCGATCTTGCAGTTTCTGCTGCGACAAAGGTGAGCGGGGCGGGCATTTCGGCGACCGAAAGTGCAAGATCGGCGGACGTGGGGCCGGGCCTGCTGCTCGCCGGTCAGTGGTACGACAGCTCGCCCGCCCGCAGCGGGACGTCGACCCGGTTCTCCGGTGGGGCGAGGGGGCAGGCCCAGCGGTCGTCGTACGCGCAGCTCGGGTTGTAGAGGTAGTTCGCGTCCAGTCGAATCCGGTCATCGGGCAGCAGCTCGACGCCCCGGCCGAAGGTCCCCTTGACCGTGTCGGTGAGGTACCGACCCCCGCCGTACGTCTCCGGGCCGCAGGTGCTGTCGCGCAGCGGCACGAACAGCCCGCCGCCGTACGCCTCGATCCACCAGAGGGTGAGCGGCCCCCACGGCGTCTCGGCCACCGCCACCCGCCGGTAGTTCACGACCCCGTCCGGGCCGCCGGTGTCGATGCTCAGCCCGCCGCTGGCCGACCGAAGGGGCGCCTCGACGACGGCCGCCGGGTTGGGCGGGAAGTACCGCACGCCACGGAAGTCGGCCCGCTCGTCCGCCGGGATCGGGCTCTGCGGGTGGGTGGCGAACAGGTCGTCGCGGCCGGCGCGGAAGCCCGCCAGGTCGACGTCGGACAGGTACAGCCGGGCCACCCGCTCGCGCCAGTCGACCAACTCCAGGTCGGTCAGCATGCGGGGGACTCGTCGTCGAGGGACAGCTCGTCGGACTTCAGGGGCCTACCGCACGCCTGGCAGCGGACCTCGGCGACGAACACCTCGCCGCACACGTCGTGGATGAAGTCGACCGTGGGCACCTCCGCATCGCTGTAGGTGTCCCCCCAGCGCTTGAGCACGAGGATCACCTGACCGAGGTCACGGCCCTTCTGGGTGAGTTCGTACCCCGCGACCTTGCCGTCCTCGGATGTGCGGGCCTGGAGGATGCCGCTCTCGGCCAGCTTCCGCAGCCGGGCGGCGAGGACGTCCCGGGGTGCGCCGACCGCTCGCAGGATCTCGGTGTACCGCGACGCGCCGAAGGCGAGCGCTCGCACGATGTGCAGCGACCACCTGTCGTTGACGGCGTCGAGCGCCACCGCGAGCGTGTCCCGCGCCGGTTTGGAATTCAAACCGGGGGCGCTACGGTTCGTCTGGTTGGACATTCAAACCACACTACCCGAGGAAGCACCCATGACGTCGCCATCCGATCCACCCACCGAGCGGGAAACGCCCGTCGTCACCCAGCGTCGAGCCTGGCTGTCGCTGGTGATCACCGGGCTGATCATCGGTACGGCGTTCATCGCCGGCTACGTCGGGCTGCAACGCGATCCCGCACCGAGCCGCCTTCCGATCGCGGTCGTCGGCGAGCAACTCGCCGCGACCGCCACCGGCGGGTTCGGCGATGCCGTCGCCGTCACACCTGTCACCAGCGTCGACAGCGGTGCCGCCCTGGTCCACGACGGCGACGCCGTCGCGGTCCTCAGTGCGGCCGCCCCCGACAGCCTGCGGCTCGACTACGCCGGCGCGAGCGGCTTCAGCGAGAGCGGCGCCGCGCGGCAACTCGTCGCCGGTCTGCTCGCCCTGTCGCTCATCCTGCTGTCGGCCGCCAGCGCCTTCACGACGAAGGCCCTCGGCGCCTGGCTCGGCCCGATCGGTATCGCGCTCGCCGTGCTCACCCTCACCACCATCGGCAACGCGACGAGCGGTGCGACGATCGGCGTCGACCTGCTGCCGAGCCGGGCGCAGGCGATCTCGGCGAAGCTCCCGCCGGGTGCGGCAGTCCGCGCGGTCAACAACTTCGGCCACTTCGGCGGATCGCACACGCTGGTACCGCTCACGGTGCTCGCCACCTGGTTCCTGACGGGGCTCGGGTTCGTCCTGCTCCGACAGCGGACCGCACAGCGACGCCCGCTCACCGCCGAGGCCGGCCGCCTGCTCCCTCTACCTGCGGGGCCGTAAGCACGCCGGGCCACGGATGCACGAGACGCTGTCCGTGCAGGAGAAGGTCGAGCGCAGCAGGACCACCCTGGCGGCCTTCCTCCGCAGGGTCACCGACTGACGGTCGGGATGGCCGCTAGCGGTCGGTGGAGAGGCGGGCGTGCAGGTGCTCGTCGTAGCGGCGGCCGTCGCCGTACCGGTACGACTCGCGCAGCGTCCCCTCGGCGGGATAACCGGCCCGGTCGGCGACCCGGCAGGACGCCGGGTTGGCGACGGCGTGGCACAGCTCGATCCGGTGCAGCCGGAGGGTGTCGAACGCCCACGCGGTGAGTCGGACGACGGCCCTCGTCGCCACCTGGCGTCCGCGCGCCGCCGGCATCGTCCAGTAGCCGATCGAGGCGTCGCCGTGGCGGATGTGGTGCAGCGACACCGAGCCGAGCAGCTTGCCGTCATCGCCGGCGGCCACCGCCAGCGAGGCGTGGTCGCCGGCCGACCAGTCGGCGCGACGACGCACCCAGAGCAGGGCGACCTCGTCGTCGATCGGCCCGTCACCCTGCGGGTTCCACTGGGCGATGGCCGGATCGCGCAGGGCGTCGAGCACGGCTCGGGCGTCCGCTTCCCGCCACGGGCGCAGCAGCAGGTCGTCGGCGGCGAGCTCCACGTGTTCCACGAGGCCGGAGTCTGGCACACGCCACGTCGGTCCCGCCGCCGCATTACTCGGAGGCGTCCTTCAAAGCTGTACGACATGAGCCGACACGCGGGCACAGGTGACGTAGACGACCCTGAACCGCACTAGTTGAATTTTTAACTAGTGCTATCGTCGTGGTCGTGACAGAGAGCCTGGACAGCACCCGAGCGGCCGCCTGGCGCGCCTACATCGAGGCCAGCCAGCGACTGTTCACGCAGATGGAAGACGACCTGCGCGCCGACAGCGACCTGAGTTTCGCCGACTACCACGTGCTGGTCCTGCTCTCCGAGGCACCGGGGCAACGACTGCGGATGGGCGAGCTGGCCGGCCGGCTGGTCTTCTCCCCCAGCCGACTCACGTACCAGATCTCCTCGATGCAGCGGCGCGGCCTGGTCAGCAAGGAGGCCTGCCCGGACGACCGGCGCGGCAGCGAAGCCGTGCTCACCGCCGCCGGGCTGCTCACGCTGACGGAGGCCGCACCACACCATCTGGCGTCGGTGCGTACCCACCTGATGGACGACCTCGACGACGCCGAGGTCGCCTGCCTCACCCGGGTCTTCGACCGGCTCGGCCGCCGCCTGCGCGCGGCCCGGACCACGTCGAGCACCCACGCCACACGTTAAGGAGCCCCCTGATGCCCGCGATCACCGTTGACAACGTCCTCGTCCTGCCCCGCGTACCCAAGCTCAACAAGGCCACCACGTTCCGCAAGGTCCGCAAGGTGACCACCGCGCCCAGCGGCTTCGAGGGCGAGGGCTTCCCGGTCCGCCGGGCCTTCGCCGGGGTGTCGACGACCGACCTGGACCCGTTCATCCACCTGGACCAGATGGGCGAGGTCGACTACGCCCCGGGTGAGCCGAAGGGCACCCCGTGGCACCCGCACCGCGGCTTCGAGACCGTCACGTACATCATCGACGGCGTCTTCGACCACCAGGACTCGCAGGGCGGCGGCGGCACCATCACCGACGGCGACACCCAGTGGATGACGGCCGGCAGTGGGCTGCTGCACATCGAGGCGCCGCCGGAGCACCTGGTGACGAGCGGCGGCCTCTTCCACGGCACGCAGCTCTGGGTCAACCTGCCGCGCAAGGCCAAGATGAACCCGCCCCAGTACCAGGACATCCGGGGCCGGGAGTCCGCGCTGCTCACCACCGAGGACGGTGGCGCGCTCGTCCGGATCATCGCCGGCGAGATCGCCGGGCACAAGGGCCCGGGCTCCACGTTCACGCCGATCACCATCAGCCACGTCACCGTCCAGCCCGGCGCGCAGGTCGACCTGCCCTGGAACCCCAACTTCAACGCCCTGGTGTACGTCCTCGGCGGGCGCGGCACCGTCGGCGTCGAGCGTCGACCGGTCCACACCGGCCAGCTCGCCGTGCACGGCCCGGGTAGCGCGCTGCGCTTCGGCGCGAGCCCCACGCAGGACAGCAACACCCCGGCGCTGGACCTCTACATCATGGGCGGTCAGCCCATCCGGGAGCCGGTGGCGCAGTACGGCCCGTTCGTGATGAACACCCGCGACGAGCTGCTCCAGGCGTTCGAGGACTTCAAGGCCGGCCGACTCGGCGTCATCCCCACCGAGCGGGTTCCGCACACCAACGGCCAGGGCCCGCGCCCCTGACCTGATCACGCAGAAGGCCCCCGGAGCGATCCGGGGGCCTTCTGCATAGCGATGATCAGGAAACGGGGCCAATAGCCTTCGCGAGGTCCACGAAGCCCTGCCACTGCGCCGGACCAAAGGTGAGTGTCCCGCCGTCACGGTCCTTCGTGTCGCGTACAAGGACGACACCGGGGAGATTGTCGGCGACCTCGACGCACGCGCCGCCGTTGCTACCGCTCTTCGAGCTCTTGCGCCACCGCGCGCCGGTCATGTCCATGATGATGCCGCTTCCCTGATGAGATCGAGAGACTGCGTCCTAGGTAGAGCATCGCCAACTATGCGTGCCCATCGCCGTTCGAGGGTAGCAATTTCCGTTGCATCGTCTGTGATGTGTGCCTTGACCTGGCTGTCTTGGTGTGCCATTCGGGGACCATCGAGCACGTCGGCGAGGATGAACGGGCCGCCCATTCCGAGGTACATCGGAGTCTCACGCGGAACCACATGAACCTGCACCAACTGGGCGCATACGGCAATGTGCTCGCACTGCTCACGCATGATCGCGTCGTCAGGGCCGACCCGCCGACGTAGAACCGCCTCGTCCATCACGACGACGACGAGCGGCGGTCGCTTCCGGTGCAGGATCACCTGCCGCTGCATACGCGCCGCGGTCAGCTCATCGACTTCGCCAGCGCCGAAGGATTCGATCTCAAGCGTGGCTTTGGCGTACGCCTCCGTCTGCAGTAGACCGGGCACCCATGCCAGCTCGAACCATCGAATGACGGTGGCCTCGTGCTCGATCTCGGCCCATTGACGGAACCACGACGGTTCACGGCGCTTGAGTACGTCCGGCCAGAGGTCCCCTACGTCCCGAGCGAGCAACCTTGCGATCTGGGAACGGTGACGCGGTCGCGGCACCCGTCCAGGATTGACCCATCGCTGCGCCGTCTTCGGGTCGACGCCGACCTGAGCTGCGAGGGATTCCGCTGTCTCGCCCGCCTCGACCATGGCCTCGATAAGTCCGTGATTCACAGCCGCCTCCGGCCGCCCCTGACCCGGCAAGCACTCACGGGGCGGCCCCTTCCCACGACGACAGCGCGAAGGAGGCACCGTGCGCTTCACGTTCTGGCGCAGCGAGACCATCCCGACGGCGGGCCACCTGATCCGGGCACAGCGGGCGTACGGGGGTCCGGCGTGATCTCCTCGCAGGTGTCCGTACCCGAACGGGGGCCGATCGCGGACCGACCGCGCCAGCATGGCCAGGCCCCGCCGCACACGCCGCTACGTCCGCACTGGGCCTGCCGCGCCGACGGCCAGCCGTGGCCGTGCGCGACGGCGCGACTCATGCTGAAAGCCGAGTACGAGAGCAAGATGCCGAGCCTGTCGATCTACCTGGCCGGGCTGTTGTACGAGGCGATGCGCGACCTCTACCACCTGAACCCGCACGACGGGCCGAGCCCGCGCGCCCTGTACGACCGCTTCGTGGGTTGGGGACCGTTCCGCAAACCGATCGTCGAGCCGGGGATCTTGCAGGGCGATACCTAGATCCTCGCCGGCTGCCGTCCGCCCGAACTCGCCCCACGCTGAAGTCTCGATGGAAACGAGGCGGACGCGGCAAGGGCTCAGGTGCTAGGCGGGTTCTGGCCGCGCCGCCACACCTCACCCTGGACGGCATGACGCTCCGCCGCGTATCGCTCTTGCGTCGACCTGGCATCGCCGGCCGCGGCGGAGTCCTCGGGCGAGGAGTGCCGTTTCCGGTCTCGCCAGCCAACGAACATGAACGCCACGATCAGCAACGTGGCGAGCGTTAGCAGGAGTACCACCACCGGCTTCACGGAATCGACGCTATGGCATGCGCGCCAGAAGCCCGGACGCGGAGATCTTGGACAGTTTCCGTTCGGACCGAACGGAAACTGTCCAAGATCTCGCGATTACCGCGCCATCGAGGGGGCGAGGCCATCGTCCGACGCCTCGGCAATGATCCTGGTGACTGGTGACGGCAAAGCCCCTCACAGAGGGAGGCCAGGGAGGATCACCCCGGTAGGCACGTCCCTCCGCGCACTTCCCCGCGCCGCCGATTCTTGCAGTTTCTGCCCAGGCACAAGCGGTGAAAACTACTCATAACGACGACCGAAAGTGCAAGATCGACGCGAAGCTGGACGTCTTACGAGACCGCGAAGATCCCGGCGACGCCCAGAATCACCATCAGCAACACCGCTACCAGCGCCCCCCGTTCGCTCTCCACCGCCGGCTCGCGGTACTCGTTCACGGGGTTCGTTGTTTCGCGGGGCATGGTGTGGCCTCCTCGGCTGTTGTCGCTGCTCGCGTGGCGTCATCCAGGTCACCGGTTGACGGGCCTGGCATGCGGACCCGCGTCGGGGGTCCTACCGTGAGGACGTTGTCGACCTCCCGGGAGGGCTGGACGTGCCGTTACAGGACTGGTTCCTCACCGCGCAGGAACGGGCCAACCCGGTCTCTGGGTTACCCGTCTGGACCAGGGGAAACCTCGCCGAGCCGTTGATTCACGGCGCGGCGTACTTCGACCGGCTGGTCGAGGAGGTGGAGGCGTTGAGCGCCGGCGACCACCTCTTCTTCACCGACTGGCGGGGCGACCCGGACCAGCGACTCCGCCCGGACGGCCCCACGGTGGCGCAGCTCTTCGCCCAGGCCGCCCAGCGCGGCGTGGTCGTCAAGGGCCTGATCTGGCGCTCACACCTGGACGTGCTGGCCTACAGCGAGGCGGAGAACCGCAACCTGAGCGAGACGGTCTCCGCGGCCGGCGGCGAGGTGCTGCTCGACCAGCGGGTACGCCGCGGCGGCTCGCACCACCAGAAGCTGGTGGTGCTGCGGCACGTCGACGCCCCGGAGCGGGACATCGCCTTCGCCGGTGGGATCGACCTGTGCCACAGCCGCCGCGACGACGCCGCGCACGAGGGTGACCCCCAGCCGGTGCAGATGTCGTCCCGGTACGGCCCGAACCCGCCCTGGCACGACGTGCAGCTCGCGGTGCGCGGGCCGGTGGTCGGCGCGCTGGACACCGTGTTCCGGGAGCGCTGGACGGACCCGATGCCGCTGGACTCGGAGAACCCGATGGCGTACGCGCGGGACCGGCTGCGCGGCGCGGACCTGCGGCCGGACCCGCTGCCCGAGCAGCCCGCCGATCCGCCCGAGTGCGGCCCGCACCAGATCCAGGTGCTGCGTACCTATCCCGCCGTGCGCCCGCGCTACTCGTTCGCCCCGGACGGCGAGCGGACCGTGGCCAGGGGCTACACCAAGGCGGTACGTCGGGCGCGCCGCCTCATCTACCTGGAGGACCAGTACCTCTGGTCGACCGAGGTGGCGAACCTGTTCGCCCAGGCGCTGCGGGAGAACCCGGAACTGCACCTGGTCGCCGTGGTGCCCCGGCACCCGGACGTGGACGGCCGGCTGGCCCTGCCACCCAACATGGTCGGCCGCGAGCAGGCGTTGTCGCTGTGCGAGCGCGCCGCGCCGGACCGGGTGCACGTGTTCGACGTGGAGAACCACACCGGCACCCCGGTCTACGTACACGCGAAGGTCTGTGTGGTCGACGACGTCTGGGCCAGCGTCGGCAGCGACAACTTCAACCGCCGTTCCTGGACCCACGACAGTGAGCTGTCCTGCGCCGTACTCGACGACACGCGCGACGAGCGGACGCCCACCGACCCGGCGGGCCTCGGCGACGGAGCTCGCGCCTACGCCCGGGACCTGCGGCTGCGGCTCTGGCGCGAGCACCTGGACCGTGATCCGGACGGCGCGGACGACGCCGACCTGCTCGACCCGGCCGACGCCGTCGCGGCCATCACGGCCGCGGCCGACGAACTGCAACGGTGGTACGACGGCGGCCAGGTCGGCGACCGTCCGCCCGGCCGGCTGCGCCCGCACCGCCCCGAGCGGCTGCCCTGGTTCACCCGTGCCTGGGCGCTGCCGGTGTACCGACTGGTCTACGACCCCGACGGCAGGCCGCTGCGCGCGAGGCTGGCCGGCACCTGGTGAGCCGGCCGAGCCGGCTCGGGCAGCCCGGCCGCGCCCGGGTGCACGGTCAGCCCACCCGGGTACGCGAACGAGGAGCGCGGTGAGAAGTAGCCGAACCCGATGATCAGCGGGTTGGCGGGACGCAGCGCGTACATCGGGTGTCCCGGTTGCAGGAACTCCACCGACTCGATCTCGAACGGGGTGACCGGCTCCGCCACGTACGGGTAGACGGAGCTGAGCAGTTGACCGTCGCGGCGGGTGAAGTAGCGGTGGTGCCCGCTGCTGATCACGTGACCGGTCTGGCCCACCCGGCACCGGGCCCGGATCAGCGGCGCTCCGTCCGCCTCGGTCTCGGAGTGCAGCGCCTCCCCGTCCATCTGGATCGTGGTCCGCCCGGCGAGCACGGGAGCGCCGCGCGCCGTGGCGTAGTCGCGGACGATACGGCTCGACGCCACGTAGTGGGTCCACCAACCGCCCGGGCTGAGCCCGCCGGGGGCGTCCACGCCGGCGAGTGAGACACCGAGGTACGTCAACGAGTACGCGCCGAAGCCCGAGGTCTGCGTCTCGTCCTCGACGACGTACTGGTTGAGGAACACCTGTCGGTCGGCACGGGGACGCAGCCCGGTGGGGACCAGGGCGGCGACCGCGTCGGGGTCCGCTGGCAACCAGCTGAAGTAGAGGGTGTGACTGTTCACGACGAGCTGGGGAGCGGTTGGATCGAGCATGGTGCCTCCGAACCGGGTGTCTACTAGGCGACGCTACGGCCGGTCCCGCCGACGGGACAACGACGGATAGTCGACACAGCTGCCCGGTTGTCGGATTTCATGTTGACCGCTCGGTCGAGGGTGGCACCCCGATCGGTCGGGTCGATCTGGAGGACCGGGTGCCGCAGGATCACCCAAAAAATGGGTATGAGACTCCGTTGTCTGTGTGCTCGCGGCCGGTTATGGGCGTTTTGTAGCTCGACACACCTTAAGTACATCAACCTTTCGGCTAGCTTTCCGCGAGCCGATCAGGCTAAGGTGACTCCCGAACGGCCCAACTGAAGCTAAACCAAAGCGCTACTTATTTTTTGTCCGCGGACGAGGTGCAGGGAGGACCACCATGACCGCGTCAACGATCACCGAGCAGGCGAGCACCAGGACAGCCGAGCAGACCAGCACCACCAAGCTGGACCCGCGGGCGCTCAGCGACAGCGCCGCCGACCTGCTCAACGCGATGGCCGCACTGCCCGCCAACCACCCGTCGCGCGCCGCCCTGCGCGACCGCGCGATCGAGGCCTGGCTGCCGCTGGCCAACCACCTCGCCCACCGTTACAGCGGGCGGGGCGAGCCGACCGACGACCTGGCGCAGACCGCCGCCGTCGGCCTGATCAAGGCCATCGACAAGTTCGACCCGACCCGCGGCGTCGACTTCGCCGGTTACGCGATCCCCACCATCATCGGTGAGCTCAAGCGGCACTTCCGCGACCGCACCTGGGACATCCGGGTGCCGCGTCGCCTCCAGGAGCTGCGACTGGCGATCTCCGACGCCAACAGCTCGCTGCTGCAGACCCTCGGCCGCTCGCCGACGGTCGCCGACATCGCCGCCCACCTCAAGCTCACCGAGGAAGAGGTGCTGGAGGGCCTGGAAGGCGCCCGCGCGTACAACGCGGTGTCGCTGTCCACCCCGACCGGCGACGGCGACCGGGCCACCGAGCTGGGCGACATGCTCGGCGGCGAGGACAACGAGTTCGAGCTGGCCGAGCTGCGGGTCGCTCTCGGCCCGGCGCTCGCCACGCTCGACGAGCGCGAGCAGAAGATCCTCACCCTGCGGTTCTACGGCAACCTGACCCAGTCGCAGATCGCCGACCAGATCGGTGTCTCGCAGATGCACGTCTCCCGCCTGCTGGCTCGGGCGCTGACCAAGCTGCGTGGCCAGCTCGACGGCACCTACTAGGGACTTCACGATCGAGGGGCGGGTCAGCGTTGCCCCGCTCCTCGATCGTGTGAACACCGGCCGGGTCGCTTCCCTTCGGGGCGGCGGCCCGGCCGTTCGCGTCGGAGCCGCCCGCCGCAGCCGCCCCGAGCCAGGCTGGCGAAGCGGCCCCGAGGCAAGCCGCCGAAGCGGCCCCGAGTCAGCCCGGCGAAGGGGCCCGGGGCCGGGCCGGCACGCTGAGCCTGCCGGGGGTCGGTGCGAGACTGGGCCGTGCTCTCCGACGTGACAGTGGACCTGCCGGTCCGTCCGACGCTGCCGGCGCTGCTCACCGCGCTCGATGCGGCCGGCGCCGCGGTCCTGGTCGCCCCTCCGGGCACCGGCAAGACCACCCTCGCGCCGCTGGCGGTCGCCGACCGGATCGACGGCCGGGTGGTGATCGCCGAACCCCGCCGGGTGGCGGCACGCGCCGCGGCCCGGCGGATGGCCGACCTGCTCGGCGAGCGGGTCGGCGACCGGGTCGGCTACGCCGTACGCGGTGAGCGGCGGGTCGGCCCGTCCACCCGGATCGAGGTGGTCACCACCGGCCTGCTGGTCCGTCGGCTGCACCACGACCCCGAGCTGCCCGGCACCGGTGCGGTGCTCCTCGACGAGTGCCACGAGCGGCAGCTCGACGCCGACCTGGCGTTGGCCTTCGCGGTGGAGGCCCGGGCCACGCTCCGGCCCGACCTGTGGCTGCTGGCGATGTCCGCCACGCCGGACACCGACCGGTTCGCCGCGCTGCTCGGCGGGACCACTCCGGCCCCCGTGGTCCGGGCCGAGTCGGCGCTGCACCCGGTGGAGCGGATCTGGACGCCGCCGGCCCGGCCCGTCGCGCCGGCCGGGGCCGGTCCGGTGGACCGCGCCCTGCTCGACCACGTGGCGACGACCGTTCGACGGGCGCTGCGCGAGCGCGACGGCGACGTGCTGGTCTTCCTGCCCGGGGCCGGCGAGATCGCCGCCGTCGCCGGGCGGCTCGCCGACCTGCGCGACACCGTCTCGCTGCTGCCGCTGCACGGCCGTCAGCGTGGGGCCGAACAGGACGCGGCCCTGCGCCCCCGCAGCGCCGACGACCGGCGTCGCGTGGTGCTGTCCACCGCGCTCGCCGAGACCAGCCTCACCGTGCCGGGCGTGCGGACGGTGGTGGACGCCGGGCTGTCCCGGGTGCCCCGCATCGACCTGGCCCGGGGGCTGGGCGCGCTGGTCACCGTGCCGGTCTCCCGGGCCGCCGCCACCCAGCGGGCCGGCCGGGCCGGCCGCGAGGCACCGGGGTACGTCTACCGCTGCTGGTCCAAGGCGACCCACGAGCGGTTGCCCGCCCGGCCGGAGCCGGAGATCGCCACCGCCGATCTGACCGGGTTCGCGTTGGAGCTGGCCGCCTGGGGCAGCCCGGACGGCGTCGGTCTGGCGCTGCCCGACGCGCCGCCGGCCGCCGCGATGGCGGTGGCCCGGGACACCCTCGAAACGCTGGGCGCTGTCGACGAGACGGGTCGGATCACCGGACGGGGTCGCGCGATCGCCTCCGCCGGAGCGCACCCGCGGCTGGCCCGGGCGCTGCTCGACGCCGCCGATCGGGTCGGCGTCGACCGCGCGGCCGAGGTGGTCGCCCTGCTCGCTGAGGAGAGCGTCGCCGGCCCGGGAGACGACCTGATAGCTGGCTGGCGTCGGTTGCGCACCGGAGTCGACGCGGGCGCCACCGCCCGCTGGCGCGTCGAGGTACGCCGCCTGCGCGCCGCGCTGCCGGAGGGAAGCCGTGCCGGTTCCGGCCCTGCCCGGGCAGCGGCCGCGCCCGGCACCGCACCGCCGGCCGGCACTGCACCGCCGGCCGGCACCGCCGCGACTCCTCGATCCGGCGCGCCCGCTGCCCCCGACCGGCTGACCGACGACCTCGCCGCCGGGCTGATCGTCGGTCTGGCGTACCCCGAGAGGTTGGCCCGCGTGCGGCGGCCGGGCGGGTCGTCGTACCTGATGACGGGTGGCACCGCCGCGGAGCTGGCGGCCGGGTCGGGGCTCGCCGGAGCCGACTGGCTCGCGGTGGCGGTCGCGGACCGGCGGCCCGGGGCGCCGTCGGCGCGAATTCGCCGCGCGACGCCG
Source organism: Micromonospora sp. NPDC049102 (assembly GCF_043197485.1). Taxonomy (NCBI): domain Bacteria; kingdom Bacillati; phylum Actinomycetota; class Actinomycetes; order Micromonosporales; family Micromonosporaceae; genus Micromonospora; species Micromonospora sp. NPDC049102. Next base: position 82,046 of record NZ_JBICTE010000030.1, read on the forward strand.
CTGGACGAGGCGACGGCCCGGGAGGCGGCGGGCCCACTGCTGTCCACACGGCGCGAGGTGGGCTGGTCCGACGGGGACGTGGTCGCCCGGCAGGTGACCCGGCTCGGCGCGATCGAGCTGGTGGCACGGCGACTGGACCGCCCGGACCGCGCGGAGGTGGCGGCGGCGCTGCTGACCGGCCTGCGTCAGGAGGGGTTGGGGCTGCTGGCCTGGACCCCGGCGGCGCGGGGGCTGCGCGAGCGGATGGCGTTCTGCCGGCACCACCTCGGCGACGAGTGGCCCGACGTCGGCGACGAGGCCCTGCTCGCGGCCGCGCCGACCTGGCTGGGGCCGGAGCTGGCCGCCGCCCGGCGACGCGCCGACCTGAGCCGGGTGGACGTGACCTCGGCCCTGCGCCGGCTGCTGCCGTGGGCCCAGGCCGCGCGTCTCGACGAGCTGGCCCCGGAACGCATCGAGGTACCCAGCGGCTCCCGCATCCGCGTCGACTACGCCGACCCGGCCGCGCCGGTGCTGGCGGTCAAGCTCCAGGAGACGTTCGGCTGGCCGGAGGCCCCACGCATCGCCGATGGTCGGGTGCCGGTGCTGCTGCATTTGCTCTCCCCCGCCGGTCGCCCGGTGGCGGTCACCGCGGACCTCGAGTCGTTCTGGCGTACCGGCTATCCGCAGGTCCGCTCGGAGCTGCGCGGTCGCTATCCCCGCCATCCGTGGCCGGAGGACCCCGGTACGGCGACCCCCACCCGGCGCGCCGCGCCGCGTCGGCGCTGACGGGGAGCTACTCCTCGACGACGTCGGCCACCACGACCGTGACGTTGTCCGGTCCACCGGCGTGCAACGCCAGGTCGATCAGCTTGCCGGCGCAGGCGGACCGGTCGGGGTAGGCGGCGAGCACCTCGGCCAGGGTGTCCGGACGGACGACGTTGGAGAGGCCGTCACTGCACAGCAGCCACCGGTCACCGGCGCGGGGCACCATCGTGGCGTACGACGGTGACACGTCCTCGCCCTGCAACGCCTGGGTGACGACCGCCCGGCGCGGATGGCTGCTGGCCTGGTCCGCGGTGATCACGCCCTGGTCGACGAGCATCTGGACGAAGGTGTCGTCGCGGGTGACCTGCTTGAGCACACCCTCGCGGAAGAGGTAGGCCCGCGAGTCACCGACGTGGGCGAGCGCCAGGCAGCTGCCGGTACGGGCGAACAGCAGGGCGGTCAACGTGGTGCCCATGCCCTGACGCTCGGGGTCGTCGACGACCGCCTGCTTGATCCGAGCGGTGGCCAGCGCGATGCCGTCCTGGAGGGCGGCCACCAAAGCGTCCTCGGGTGTCTCGACGTCCAGCGGAGCGACCGCGTCGATGGTGAGCGAGCTGGCGAGGTCTCCGGCGGCCATTCCGCCCATGCCGTCGGCGACCGCGACGAGCCAGGCGCCGGCGTGCAGGGCGTCCTGGTTTCCGCTGCGGATCAGCCCACGGTCGCTCGTTCCCACGGAACGCAGCTTCAGGGTCATGGGAGGCAGCCTGCCAGGCGAAGGGCTCAGTTGTCTCTAGGAGATCAGGACGACGGCGCGTGGCGCGGCCAATCTCACGTCTCGCATTTCACCGCGTGCCGCTCCCCGCGCCCTCGTCGGAGGGCAGATCCCATCCAGTCAGATCAATTGACAGGAGGTATCGCCACTGGGAACATCGAGCTTCGAGCTGGGAGCGCTCCCAGGTTACCACCGCCACCTGCCTCACCTCCCGTCCCGGAAGGACTCCCCCGTGACGTCATCCAACCGCCGCCTCCTCCTGGCCGCGGCGACCACGCTGGCCCTCACCGGCGCGGGCGCTGGCGCGGCCTACGCCGACCCTCCGCCGGACGCCCCCGAGCAGATCGACAACGGGGACTTCAGCGCGGGCGTGAGCCCGTGGTTCTCCTACGGCACCGACCCGCTCACGGTCACCGACGGCCGGCTCTGCGCCACCGTCCCCGGCGGACTCGCCAACCCGTGGGACGCCGGCATCGGTCAGGACGGCGTGCCACTGATCACCGGCGCCGAATACAAGCTCGGCTTCGACATCACCGCCACGCCCGGCACGGCGGTCAAGGCCGTGCTCCAGCTCGGCAGTGCCCCGTACACGACGTACGCGGCCGTGGACGCCGCCGCCACCGGCACGGTCCAGCGCGTCGAGTCGACCTTCACCGTTCCGGACGACAACCAGAACGCTCAACTGATCTTCCAGGTCGGCGGTAGCGCGCAGGCGCAGACCATCTGCCTCGACGACGTGTCGTTGCGCGGCGGCGAGCCACCCGCGCCGTACGAGCCGGACACCGGCCCCCGGGTACGCGTCAACCAGGTCGGCTACCTGCCGGGCGGCCCGAAGAACGCCACAGTGGTCACCGAGGCGACCACGTCGCTGCCCTGGCAGCTCCACTCGGCGTCCGGGGCCGTCCTCGCGAGCGGCACGACCACCACACGCGGCGTCGACGCCGCCTCCGGGCAGAACGTGCAGACCGTCGACTTCTCCAGCTACCGCACGCCGGGCACCGGCCTGACGCTCACCGTCGACGGCGAGACCAGCCACCCGTTCGACATCTCCGGCACCCTCTACAAGCAACTGCGCTCGGACTCGATGCAGTTCTTCTACGCCCAGCGCAGCGGCATCGCCATCGACGGTGACCTGATCGGCGACGAGTACGCCCGCCCCGCCGGCCACCTCGACGTCGCGCCCAACCAGGGCGACACCAACGTGCCCTGCCAGCCGGGCGTCTGCGACTACTCGCTGGACGTGCGCGGCGGCTGGTACGACGCCGGCGACCACGGCAAGTACGTGGTCAACGGCGGCATCGCCACCTACCAGCTGCTCAACACCTTCGAGCGGACCAAGACAGCGGCCACCGCCAACGGCGGCGCCGGGCTGGCCGACAGCACGCTGCGGGTGCCCGAGCGCGGCAACGGGGTGCCGGACGTCCTCGACGAGGCCCGCTGGGAGCTGGAGTTCCTCCTGCGGATGCAGGTGCCGGCCGGCGAGCCGCTCGCCGGCATGGTCCACCACAAGATCCACGACAGGAACTGGACCGGCCTGCCGCTCGCCCCGCAGGACGACCCGCAGCCGCGCGAGCTGCACCCGCCGTCGACCGCGGCCACTCTCAACATGGCCGCGACCGCCGCCCAGTGCGCGCGACTCTTCGCGCCGTACGACGCGGCGTTCGCGTCCCGCTGCGGCACCGCCGCGAAGACGGCCTACGCCGCCGCCAAGGCCCACCCCGCGGTGTACGCCAGCCCGACCGACGGCACCGGCGGCGGCGCGTACGACGACTCGAACGTCACCGACGAGTTCTACTGGGCGGCTGTCGAGCTGTACCTCACCACCGGGGCGCAGACCTACCTGACCGACCTGACCGCGTCGCCGCACCACACCGGCGACGTGTTCGACCCGCGCGGCTTCGGCTGGCAGAGCGTCGCCGCGCTCGGCCGCCTCGACCTGGCCACCGTCCCCAACGGACTGCCGGCCGCCGAGCTGACCCGGGTTCGCGCCTCGGTCACCACCGCCGCCGACGCCTACCTCGCCGAACTGCGCCGGCAGGCGTACGGGCTGCCGATGCCCGGTGACGCGAACAGCTACTTCTGGGGCGCCAACAGCAGCATCATCAACAACGCGATCGTCCTGGCGACCGCCTTCGACCTGACCCGCGACGCCCGTTACCGCGACGGCGCCGTCCAGGCGATGGACTACATCCTCGGCCGCAACGCGCTGAACATCTCCTACGTCACCGGTTGGGGCGAGCACGCCGCGCAGAACCAGCACAGCCGGATCTTCGGCCACCAGCTCGACGCCAACCTGCCCCACCCGCCCGCCGGCTCCCTCGCCGGTGGCGCGAACGCCGCGCTACAGGATCCGTTCGTGGCGCAGTTGCTCGCCGGCTGCAAGCCGATGTTCTGCTACGTCGACGACATCAACTCGTACTCCACGAACGAGGTGGCGATCAACTGGAACTCGGCGTTGGCCTGGATCTCCTCGTTCCTGGCCGACCAGGGCGACGCCGGCGCGGTACCGGCCGTCACCTGCTCGGTGAACTACGCCAACTACGGCACCTGGGAGGGCGGCACCGGGTTCACCGCGCAGTTGACCATCCGCAACACCGGGACCACGGCCGTCAACGGCTGGAGCGTCCGGTTCGCGTTCACCGGTGACCAGCGCGTCCGGGAGGCGTGGCTCGCGAAGGTCACCCAGTCCGGCGCGACGGTCACGGCGAAGAACGAGTCGCACAACGCCAAGATCGTCCCCGGCGGCACGGTGACGTTCGGCTTCAACGCGACGACCAACGGCGGCGCCAACCCCAACCCGGGACTGGTCACCGTCAACGGGAACCCCTGCTCGCTGTCCTGACCCCGATCCCTGGTGGCCGCCCCCTCCCTCGGGGGCGGCCACCAGGCCCACCCGGACAGCACAGCTAGTGCCTGTTGTGCCCGGCGACCAGGCCCGGCAGCTCGTGCAGCGAGTCGATGCGGAACAGGCACCGGTCGGCCACGGCCGGGATGTCGAGGATGTGGCCCCAGGGAGAGCGCCGGATCAGGCACGTCCTCATGCCGGCCTGCTGAGCCGGACGGGCGTCGTTGTCGGGCCGGTCCCCGACGTACAGGATCGACGAGGCGTCGCCACCGCCCTCGGCCACGACGCGCTCGAAGAAGGCCGGCGCCGGCTTCGCCACCCCCCAGCCGTGCGACGTGCCGATCACGTCCACGTCGAGGTCGAGAGCCCGCAGGGTCGACTCGGCGTGTGCCGGCTGGTTACCCGCCAGGCCCACCAGCAGGCCCTGGTCGCGCAGGGCGGTCAGGCAGCCGCGCGCGTCCGGGTAGAGATCCTCCGCGCCGAACGTCTCCGGCTGACCGGCGGCCGCCCGCCGGGAGAGTTCGACGTCGAGGTCGAAGTCGGGCCGGAAGGTCCAGAACGTCTCCCGGTAGTCCTGACCCCGCGCGACGACCGCGCCGAAGACCGCCGACAACGTGTGCCGAGGGACGCCGAGCCAGTCCGCCCAGGCCGCGAACTCGCGGGACTCGTCGAGAACAACGCCACCGACATCGAAGAAGACCGCCTTGATCACGTACGTCCCCCGTCCCGCTCCGACCGACGCCGGAATCGACAGCAGCGTACGTCGGTCGAGCGACAATTTTTTCGTACACCTGTTCTATTGTTGGTCCATGTTGGAGGGGTTGGCGCAGGCGGGGGCGGCGGTGGCCGACTGCCTCGATGCTCCGGCCTGGGCCCTTCCCGAGCACGACCTCGTCGCGGCCCTCGACGCCGTGCACCGACTCGCGCAACGCCTGGCGGCCGTCCAACTGGCGCTCGTGCGTGAGGTGGACGGCCGAGGCACGGCGCGGGCGCAGGGCGCGTCGTCGACGGCGGTCTGGCTGCGGGACCGGCTGCGGCTCGACGGTTCCGCCGCTCGCCGGCTGGTCGATCTCGCCGGGGCGCTCGAGGGCGGAGCGCCCGGGGTGCGCGCCGCGCTGGCCGACGGAGACATCACTGTCGAGCAGGCGCGGGTCATCGGCGAGACCGTCCAGACGGTGCACACGGCCGCTGGCGCCGAGGCGGCCGAGAAGGTGGTCGGCGTCCTGGTCGAGTGGGCCGGGACGTTCGAGCCGACCCTGCTGCGCAAGCTCGGCACCCGGGTCCTCGACCATGTCGCCCCGGAGCTCGCCGAAGCCGCCGCCAGGGCGGCGTTGGAAGCCGAGGCGCGCCGCGCCGACCGCGACCGGCATGTCACGGTCTCCGAGCTACGCGACGGTCGGCTGCGACTGTCCGGCAACCTGGACGCCGAGGCAGCCGGTCTGCTGCGCGCCGCGCTCGACCCGTTGACCTCGCCGTCCGGTCCGGACGACCCGCGCTGCCCCGGGCAACGACGTCACGACGCGCTCGCCGACCTGTGCCGGCTCGCCCTGCGCACCGGTGAGCTGCCCGAACACGGCGGCGAGCCGGCGCAGATCGTTGTCACCACCAGCTACGACGTGCTGGCCCGGCAGCTCGGCGCGGGTGCCCTCGACACCGGCTTCGGACTCACCGCCGACACCGTGCGGCGACTCGCCTGCGACGCGGCGATCCTGCCCGCCGTGCTCGGCAGTGCCGGCCAGGCGCTCGACGTGGGCCGGCAGCGCCGACTCGTCACCGGCCCCTGCGTCGCGCGCTGGTCCTGCGGGACCGCGGCTGCGCGTTCCCCTGCTGCGACCGCCCACCTCGCTGGTGCGACGCCCACGTGCGCCGTGAGGCGCTGATTGATCGAGTGGAGGTGAGAGACCGCCACCGCCGTCCTGTCGCGGCAGGAGGGTGAAG
>NZ_JBICTE010000031.1:0-87871 GCF_043197485.1 Micromonospora sp. NPDC049102
GCATGCTCCGCCGTCTCACCCGAGGCGAACCCGCCACCCGCCAACAACGCCGCACCTTCAACACACCCGACTGACAGCAATGTGAAACGCGCTCTGACCTCGCTGGCGGGGATGGAGGTTGGCTCGCCCACCTGATTACGCCGACGGGCCAACGCGCCGACGGCTGAACGCCTCCCCCACCGGCGTACCCCAGCGCATCGAGGGTCGGCGTCACCCGCGTCCGGCGGATTCGTTGCCCCGGGAATGAGGATTGCGACATCGGGCAGTCCACCCACCGTGGACTGCGGGGATGCGGCCTTGCTCGGAGGGCACGGACCCGCAAGCCTCGGGCTGCAAGGTGCAACCAGCCAGGGACGGAACAGTTCTGCAATACACAATTGTCGCGGCCATTAGATAGATGGACACCAATCTTGACTTGCGCATCAGGTCGGCGCACCGTGAAGAGCAGGCGGCTGATGCCGACATTGTCGACCCACCATCAGTGACCGACAAGATGCGAGCGCCGCTGATTACGCGCGGCGTGTCGGGAGGCGTTCGATGCAGTTGAGTCCATACTCCGGGGCCTACCTCAGTGATCCGGCGAGCGCCTGGCGGCGCATTCTCGACGATCCCGACCGGGCGCTCTACGCCGAGGATCTGGGTCTGTGGCTGATCAGCCGGCACGCGGACGTGCGGCGCGCCCTGGCCGACGCGGCGACGTTCGGCAACGCCCTCACCCTCGCGCCGGTCTACGCGGTCTGCCCGGAGGCGATGAGCGTCATCATGCAGATCGACGCGCCCCCGACCACGGCCGCCACCGACCCACCGGTGCACCCCCGCACCCGCCGCGCCCTGCGCGCGACCTTCGCCAACACCGCGGATCGGGCCGAGGCCGAGTACGGCCGGATCGTCCGCCGGCGCGTCGACGAGCTGGTGTCCCGGCTCGTCGCCCAGCGGGGTGAGCGGGTTGATCTCGTCAGCGGGTTCACCACCGAGCTGCCGCTGCTGGTCATCCTCGACATCCTCGGGGTGCCCGACGCCGACGTCGACCGCATCCGCCGGTGGGCGGACGGCCAGGTGGCCCTCATCTGGGGGCAACCGGACCCGGACGAGCAGGTACGTCTGGCCCGCGGCCTGCTGGAGTTCTGGCGCTACTGCCAGGACCTGGTGCGGCAGCGGCTCGACAGTGGAGTCAACGGTACCGACTTCGTGAGCCGGGCGCTGACCTACCGGGACGATGACGACGACGTGCTGACCGTGCCGGAGGTGGCGAGCCTCGCCTTCAACCTCCTGGTGGCCGGGCACGAGACGACCGCCGGACTGCTCGCTCACGCCCTCGACGCGGCCCTGTCCAGCCCGCACCGGTGGCAGGCGCTCGTCGCCGACCCGCGGTCCGTGCCCGGCTTCGTGGCCGAGACCCTGCGGTTCGCGCCCGCCATCGACGGCTGGCTGCGGGTGACCCGTCGGGACGTCACCCTGGGCGAGGTCACCATCCCGGCGGGCGCACGCTGCCTGCTGATGATCGGGGCGGCCAACCGGGACCCGTCGGTGTTCGCCCACCCGGACCGGTTCGACGAGCACCGCATCGACGCCGCCGACCATCTGTCATTCGGTCACGGGCCGCATTTCTGCATCGGGGCGGCACTGGCGCGACTGGAGGCCGGCATCGCTCTGACACAACTGGCCGAGGCCATTCCCGGCCTCCAATTGGCACCCGAACACCGCCGTTCGTTCAAACCCAATGTCTCGTTCCGGGCGCACGACAGTCTCCTCGCGACGATCGACGTCCGGACGCCCGCCGACGCGCCGCAGGTGAGCCAACCGGCCCCCGCCGAGGCTCAGGCAGCCTGATCGTGCCGAAGTCCGGCGGCGCCGACGTGCGGGCCGAGCCGAGGCGGCCGGGTCCGATCGGCAGGACGCGCCCGACACCCATGCGCAGGACCCGCGCGCTTTCCGTGGCGATTCATCGCGGCGTACGTCTTCACACCCATCGTCCCGAGGGTTAAGAATTGCCCCCTATGAATGTTCAGCCCGTCGGCCAGACTCGATCTGCTACCCGCTGCCGATTTCGCGGGTGCCACGAAGGTGAGCGCATGGAGCACACGCCCCCGTCGAGCGCTGCTCACTCCGCGCCCAGCCAACAGTTCCGATGGGAACTGCGCACCTGCCGGGTCCAACGGGGACTGACCCAGCGCGCCCTGGCAGACCTGGTGCGGTTCAGCCGGGAGACCGTCGCGGCGGTGGAGTCGGGCCGCCGCTTCGGCAGCCACGAGTTCGCGGTCCGCTGCGACGACGTGCTCGACACCGGCGGCCGACTGGCCTCGCTGTGGCCACTGGTCGCGGCCGAACAGTTGGCGGCCGACGGACGACGGGGGCCACGCTCGTCGGACCGAGCGCGCCTCGATCCACCGGTGCCGCGCCAGCGCGGTCGGCGCGACGCGCGCGACCCGGGCGCCGTGGTGGACGCCATCGACGAGTTGCGCGAGCTGATCGGCCAGGTGCTCAGCAGCCAACCCGACCTGGACGACACCGACTCGCGTCACGACCCCCGTCGCGGCGCCGAGCACCTCGACGACCAGCGCTGAGCGCGTCCACCCGGGACCGGACGCGGGGCGCCACCGGTCGCTGACTCTGGGTACAGATGCTGGTACGGCCAGTTTGTACCACCGCGAGGTCTGGCCTCCGAGCGCGGGTTCCGGCCGAATGGGACTTGCATTCGGCAAGGTGCGTATAGACCGTCATCGACGAGTCGCGGGAGTCAATCTTGGCGTCGAGCACGAGGTCCCACGCGGCCCGACCCTACCCGACCCGTCAGCGCGGCTGGAGGATCGCCGGGCGGCTGCGCCTCATCGTGGCGGCGCCACTGGTGGCCGTGATCGGCTTCGCCGGCCTCGCGCTGACCGAGAGCGCGCGCCAGACGACCCGAGCCAGCGACCTGGAGGTGCTGGCACGCCTCGGCGCGGAGGCCGGTGACCTGGCGTACCGGCTGCAACGCGAACGGGTCGCGGCCGCCGACCTGCTCACCCACGCCGCGCCCGAGCAGCAGGACGCCTTCGGCGCGGAGATGGCCGCCACCGACGCCGCCGTCGCGCGCTACCGCCGACAGCGCGACCGGGTGCCCACCGACGCCAACGCCACGCTCCTGCGCCGCGTCGACGCCGCGCTGGACGGCCTGGCGCCGCTGCGCACCCAGGTTCGCACGGCCGAACACGCCTCGGTGTCCGCGATGACGTTCAGCTACCGCATCGCCATCGCCGACCTGATCACCTTCCGGGAGAACGTCTCGCACGGCGTCGTCAACGCCCGCCTCGCCGACGGCATCCGGGCCTCGGCCGCGCTGTCGAAGACCGCCGAGGCCATCGGCCAGCAGCAGGTGGCCGTCCTGCGGGCCGCGGCGGCCGGCGAGCTGACCCCCGCCACCCAGCAGGACATCACCGCGGCCCGCACCAGCTACACCGAGTCCAGCCTGTCGTTCCTGGCTCTCGCCCCGGCCGAGTGGGGCCTCTGGTGGGAGCAGGCCGGCACCGGCAAGGAGGCGCTCGCGCTGCAACGGATGCAGGACGAGGTCAGCCGCGCCCAACCGGGAACGCCGCTGCGCCTGCGGACCGCCGACTGGGTCACCACGACACAGCAGCGCTCCGCCCGCCTGGCCGACCTGCGGGGGCGCGTCGACGTGGCGGTGCTCGACGACGTGCGGGCCGCCTACGCCGACCAGCGCCGCAGGGCCGTGGCCGAGGGCGTCGGCGTGCTGCTGGCGCTGCTGTTGACCGCCCTGGTCACCTGGGCCGTCGCCCGGCAGATCACCCGCCGGCTGCGACGCCTGCGCGATGCGGCCAACGCCGTCGCGTTCGAACAGCTCCCCGCCGTGGTGGCCCGGCTGCAACGCCCCGACAGCTCCAGCGTCGACCCCGACGAGCTGGCCCGCGAACAGTCCACAGCCGCCCTCGAACCGTCCAGCGACGACGAGATCGGCGAACTCGGTCAGGCGTTCAGCGCCGTACACCAGGCCGCCGTGCGGACCGCCGCCGAGCAGGCCGTCATGCGCGCCAACACCGCCGACATCTTCATCCACCTGAGCCGTCGCGAACAGCGACTCGTCGACGCCGTCCTGGCCCAGGTCGACCGGGTCGAACGGGACGAGACCGACCCGGACCGCCTGCACCAGCTCTACGCCCTCGACAACCTGGCCACGCGGATGGGCCGGATCAACGCCAGCCTCCTCGTGCTCGGCGGCGTGGGCGTCGGCCGGGTACGCCAGCACGACGTACCCCTGCAACAGGTGCTCCAGGCGGCCCAGTCCCAGATCGAGCACTACGCGCGCATCCGGCTCGGCATGGTCGACGGCGACGTCGCGGTGGCCGCCAAGTCCGTCGACGAGGTCGTGCACCTGCTCGCCGAACTCATGGACAACGCGACGGCGTACTCGCCACCGGGCAGCGAGACCTGGGTGAGCGGCCGCAGTCTCGGCGACCGCGTCATCATCCAGATCAGCGACGAGGGCGTGGGCCTGCCTCCGCAGCGGTTGCAGCAACTCAACGAGCTGCTGGCCCGACCACCCGCCATCGACGTCGCCGCCGTCCGGGCCATGGGCCTGGTCGTCGTGGGGCAGCTCGCCGCCCGCCTCGGCGCCAGCGTCCAACTGCGTCGTGGTCCCCGACGCGGCACCCTCGCCGAAGCGACGCTGCCCGCGGCGATGATCCGGTCGCTGCCACCGGAGGAGTACCTGCTCGCCCCCGGCCGGCTGTCCCGACGGGCCGCCCGCACGTCCGCGGCCCCGCCCCCGTACCGGCCGGGTTCGGAACCGACCGCCGGGCACGCCCCGGCCGCGCGGACGCTGCCGGCGGCGCCCGTGTTCCGCCCGACGCCCCGCGTGGACCCCAGTGACGCGCCGACCGAGGAGCTGCTCATCTTCGAACAGGTCAACCACTGGTTCCACACCGACGTCGTGGACGCCCCGAACGGCCGCCAGTGGTCCAGCCCCGCCGACGACGCCTGGCGTACCGCCGCCCAGGCGCAGACGCCCGACGTGGCCGTGACCACGACCTCCGGCCTGCCCAAACGGCAACCCCAGCAGTATCTGGTGCCCGGCGGGGTCACCGTGCCCACCCAGCAGCAGCGCTCCGAATACCGCGACCCGGCCCAGGTCGCCACCGCGATGGCCGCGTACGCGCGGGGAGTGGCGGCCCGCCGGCGTACCCCGATCAACCTCGGCAACTCGTGACCGACAGGGAGAGCACGTGACCGACCACCAGGACCTCGGCTGGCTGCTGGACAGCTTCGCCGAGCGCGCGACCGAGGTCAGCCATGCGATCGCCATCTCCAGTGACGGCCTGATGGTGGCCGCCACCCGCGACCTGCCGCCGGACCGGGCGGACCAGCTCGCCGCGACGGGCAGCGGCCTGGTCAGCCTGCTGCGGGGCGCGGCGGCCTTCTTCGACGCCGGGGCGGTGATCTCCAATGTCACCCAGCTCGAAGGTGGATTCATGTTCTCGATGGCCTTCAACGACGGTGCGTCCCTGCTCGTGCTCGCCGCACCGGAATGCGACGTCGGCAAGGTCTCCTACGAGATGACGGAACTGGCGAACCGGATCGGCGACGCGCTGACCCCCGCGGCCCGAGCGGCGCTCGCCCGCAGCCGCTGACCCCACCGACCCCCTCCTCCTCTTCCCCTGGAGACGACATGTCCCTCACCACCCCTGCGCGCAGCCGTGCCATCGGCGCCACGCTGCTCGCGCTCGTGCTCACCGTGAGCACGGCCTGCGCAGACGACGAACCGGCCACGACCGGCGGCGGGTCCATCAAGATCGGACTCCTCGCGTCGCTGTCCGGGACGTACCAGTCCGTCGGCAAGGAGATCCGCGACGGCTTCGAGCTGTACCTGGACACCCACGACGGCAAGCTCGGCGGCCGGCAGGTCGACCTCGTCGTCGCCGACGAGGGCAACGGCGCGGCGACCGCCGTACCGGCGGCCACCAAGCTCCTCAAGCAGGACCGCGTCGCCGCGCTCACCGGCATCGTCGGCGGCGGCTCGGTCGCCGGCGTCTACCCGCTGCTCCAGGAGACCAAGGTCCCGCTCGTCGGCTCCAACGGCCGGCCGGAGATCAAGGACGTCGAACGGGTGTGGCACACCTCGTACCTCTCCGACGAGCCGGGCGCCGCGATCGCCCAGCACGTCAAGGACAACGTCAAGGGCTCGGTGTACGCCATCGGCCCGGACTACCAGGGCGGCTGGGACGAACTGCGCGGCTTCACCGAGGCGTTCGCCAAGGCCGGCGGCACGCTCGCCAATCCCGACGGCAAGACCACCTTCACCCCGTTCCCGGCCACCACCAACTTCACGCCGTACTTCGCCCGGATCAAGGCCTCCGGCGCGCAGGCCGTCTACACCTTCTACGCCGGCAGCGCGGCCGTCGACTTCGTCAAGCAGTACGCGCAGTCCGAGATCAAGGACATCCCGCTGTACGCGGCCGGGTTCCTCACCGAGGGCGGCGTGCTCAACGCCCAGGGCGAGGCGGCCCGGGACATCTACTCCGTGCTCAACTACTCCCCCGACCTCGACAACGCCGAGAACCGCAACTTCGTCGCGGCGTGGAAGGCCAAGCACGACGGCTCGCCGACGACGTACGCCCTGGCGTCGTACGACGCGGCGGCGGTGCTCGACCGTGCCGTCGGCGCGGCCGGGAGCGACCCGACGCCGGAGGCCATCAACGCGCAGATCGGCAAGCTCGGGCAGATCGCCAGCCCCCGCGGCGCGTGGCAGTTCTCCACTGTCACCCACTCACCCGTGCAGAAGTGGTACCTGCGCCAGGTCCGCCAGGACGGTCGGGCGCTGTCCAACACCGTCGTGGGTGACCTCGCGACCGTCGGCCGGTGAACACGGTGGCGGCCGGCACGAACCAGATCGACCCGTACGTCATCCCGGCGCTGGACGGTGTCGCCTACGGGCTGCTCGTCTTCGTCGCCGCGTCGGGCCTGGTCTTCTGCTTCGGCGTCGCCAACATCCTCAACCTGGCACACGGCATGCTCTACGCCATCGGCGGTTACACCGCCGCAGCGCTGCTCGACGGCGGCTGGGCGAGCCTCGCCCTGGCGCTCGGGGTCGGTGTGCTGGCCGCCGCCGCGGCGGGTGTGGTGCTCGCCGGGCTGCTCACGCCGGTCGCCACCGGCAACCACCTCACCCAGGCGCTGCTGACCTTCGGGGTGGCGCTGGCCGGCGGCAGCCTCCTCGTCGCCGGTTTCGGCCCCGACGATCCGCAGGTGCGGGTTCCGGCCGCCCTCGACGGGTCGGTGGCGGTCGCCGGACACCGCTATGGCGCGTACCGGCTGGTCTTCATCGCGGTGGCGGCGGCCCTCGCCGCCGGTCTCTACCTGGCGGTGCGACGGACCCGGGCCGGGATGCTGGTCCGCGCGGCCGTGGACGATCCGGAGATGGTCGCCTGCCTGGGTGTGAGCCCGGCGCGGATCAAGGTCGGCGTGCTCGCCGCCGGCGGCGCGCTGGCCGGCGCGGCCGGGGTCCTCGGCGCGCCCATCATCGGGCCCGGCGCGGACACCGCCGACACGGTGCTGCTGTTGTCGCTGGTCGTGGTCGTCCTCGGCGGCCTCGGGTCCATGGTGGGCACCCTGCTCGCGGCGCTGGCGGTCGGCGAGATCCAGACCCTGGGCGTGGCGCTGCTGCCGTCCGCCGCCCCGTTCCTGCTGTTCGCCGCCATGGCCGCCGTGCTCGCCGTGCGGGCGCGGGGCCTGGCCCTGCGGTGGGCGGCGGCGTGAGGGACGAGGTGATCCGCCGACTGCGGGCCGCCGTCGCGACGCTCGTTGTCGCCGGCCTGGTCGTGGCCCCGTGGGTGGTCGACGACTACACCGCGGCGATCCTCGCCCGGACCCTCGCGCTGGGTCTGGTCGGAGTGAGCGTGGCGCTGCTCACCGGTGTCGCGGGCATGCCCACGCTGGGCCAGACGGCTCCCTACGCCGCCGGCGCGTACGCCAGCGCGGTGCTCGGTAGCCAGGTCTCCGACGTCGGCGTGGTGCAGGTCGCGGTGGCGGCGCTGGCCGGGGCGACGCTCGCCGCCGTGACCCTGCCGCTGGTCGTGCCGGCCCGGGGCGTCATCGTCCTGATGATCACCCTGGCGATCGGCGAGCTCGTGGTGACCGTCCTCGGACGCTGGAGGTCGGTGACCGGCGGCACGGACGGACTGGCCGGAATCACGCCGGTCCGTCCACTGTGGGGAATGGCGGTCCTGGCCTCCGACCAGGCCCGGTACGTCTACACGCTCGTCGTCGTGGCGGTGCTGGTCGGCGCGGTCCTGCTGCTGGTGCGGTCCCGGGGCGGTCTGCTGCTGCGCGCCGGGCGGGACGACGAGGCGCGGCTACGGGCCAGCGGGCACCGCGTGCCGCTGTACCTGTCCGGCGCGCACGTCGTCGCCGGGGCGATCGCCGGGGCGGCCGGTTCGCTGCTCGTCGTCGCCCAGCAGTACATATCCCCCGCCGACTTCGGCTTCGACACGGCCGCGCTGCTCCTGCTCGGCGTCGTCATCGGCGGCACCGCGTCGGTCGGCGGCGCGCTGGTGGGCGCGGTCCTCGTCATCGCCGTACGGGACTGGCTGTTCGGGGTGCTGCCCGGTCACGCCCCGCTGGTGCTGGGCGCGCTGTTCGTGGCGACGGTCTACCTGCTGCCCACCGGCGTCGCGCGGGCCCGCCGCCCGCGCGGCGGGCCCCGGCAATCCGTCCCCACTCCGGACCTCCCGGTCTCGGCACCCACCCGCACCCCGGAGCTGCGCGTATGACCTGCCTGCTCAGCGCCGAGAAGGTCACCGTGCGGTACGGCTCGCTCGCCGCGCTCACCGACGTCGACCTGTGTGTGCACGACGGCCAACGGCACGCCCTCATCGGGCCCAACGGGGCCGGCAAGACCACCCTGCTCAACGTGCTCGGCGCGACGACACGTCCCCGGCACGGCACGGTGCGCTTCGCCGGACGGGACGTCAGCCGGCTCGGACCGGCGGCACGGGCCCGGCGCGGCATCAACCGGATACACCAGCGGCCCGCCGTCTTCGCGACCCTCACCGCCAGCGAGAACATCGAGGTCGCGGCGCTGCCCCGGACGATCCGGCGGCGGCGGTGGTGGCCCGGTGGAACCCGGGACGCCGCCCGGCGGCGAGCCACCGCGCTGCTCGACCAGATGGGACTGTCCGACCTCGCGACGGTGCCCGCCGGTCAGCTCGCGCACGGGCAGCGGCGACAGTTGGAGATCGCGATGGCCCTCGCCGGCCGTCCCCGCCTGCTCCTGCTCGACGAACCGGCGGCCGGGCTGTCCGCCACCGAGGTCCACCGGCTCGCCGAGCTGCTGGTGGCACTGCCCCGGCAGGTCGCCGTGCTGCTGGTCGAGCACCACCTGGACCTGGTGTACGCCCTCTGCGACACCGTCACCGTGCTGCGCGACGGCCGCACCCTGGCCGTCGGCACACCGGACGAGATCCGTACCTCGCCGCTGGTGCGGCAGGCCTACGCCGACGGGGTGTCCTGATGCTCTACGTGGAGCGGCTCTGCGCCGGCTACGCCGGGGGGATCGTGCTGCACGACGTCGACCTGCGGGTACCGCCGGGCACCGTCCAGGCCGTGGTGGGCCGCAACGGCGCCGGCAAGAGCACCCTCGTGCACACCATCGCCGGGCTGGTGCGCGCCTCCAGCGGGCGCATCGAGATCGGGGGTGTCCACGTGGCCGGACGGCAACCCCACCGGGTCGCGCAGTCCGGCGTCGGCCTCGTCCCGCAGGGCCGGCGGGTCTTCTCCCGGTTGACGGTGGCCGAGCACCTCGTCCTGGCGGCCGCGCCGTGGCGGGCCGCGACACCCGGCGGTGAAGGCTGGACGGTGGCCCGGATCCTCGAACTGCTGCCGCGCCTGGCGGTACGCCTGCGCCACCGTGGCTGCGAACTCTCCGGCGGCGAGCAGCAGATGCTGGCCATCGCCCGCGCGCTGCTCGGCCAGCCACGGGTGCTGCTGCTCGACGAACCCTGTGAGGGGCTCGCACCCGACCTGGCCGCGCGGGTCCGCGACCTCGTCGGTCACCTCGCCGCCAGCGGGTTGACCGTGCTGCTCGTCGAACAGCAACTCCGCCACGCGATCGAGACCGCCGACCGGGTGGCGGTGCTCGAGTACGGCCGGGTGGTCTACGACCGGCCGACCGCCGAGGCACGCAACGACCCCGCCCGCCTGGAGGCGATGGTCGGCATCGCCGCCACACCGACAACCCCGGCCACCGGAGCGACCCCGCGGCTCTGGACCGACAGCCTGTAGCCACCCGGTCCCCCGGCTCCGGACCGGCAGCCCGTAGTCACCCGATCCCTCTCGGAGAGGCAGAAGACGATGGCGACCCTGACCAGTGATGGCGCGTACACCTTCGACAACGGCACACCGGACGCGGTTCCGCAGATGCGGGCGCTGGAGTCCTTCCTGGATCCGATCACGATGCGCCGCCTGGCCCGCCCGGTCCTGCGCCTCGGGTCGACCTGCTGGGAGGTCGGGGCCGGCGGCGGCTCGATGGCCCGGCGGATCGCCCGCGCGGTCGGCGAGAACGGCCGTGTGCTGGCCACCGACATCGACCCCACCCACCTCGTGGCGCAGGGCAACCTGGACGTACGCCGGCACGACGTACGCGCCGATCCCCCGCCCGGCGACGCGTTCGACCTGATCCACGCACGCCTGGTGCTGCTGCACCTGCCCGAGCGTCGACGGGTCCTGCGGACGCTCGCCCGCGCGTTGGCACCGGGCGGCTGGCTGGTCGTCGAGGAGTTCGACTGCACCACGCCGGTACGGGTGCTGAACGCGCCGAGCGACGACGCGGCAAAGCTGTTCGCGCAGGTGATGGACGCCATGATGGGGGTGTTGCAGGACCACGGCGCCGACCTGGGGTGGGCGCAGGACGTGCACACCGAGATGGCCCTCGCAGGCCTGACCGACGTCGACACCATCACCCACTCGCAGAGCTGGGCAGGCCGGTCGACCGGCGCGTCGCTCTACGAGACCAACTCCCGCCAGTTGGCGCCGGACCTGCTGGCGGCGGGGCTGTCACCGCAGCAGCTCGATGCCTTCCGTCGACTCGTGCGGGACCCCGGGTTCGCCGTGATGTCGTACCACTTCGTCTCCACCCTAGGCCGCCGCCCCGACCAAGCCCACACCCCCTAAAGCGTCCTAGGACACCCTCCTCCGGCGGTGACCGGCGGACCTGCGTCGATCATGAAGTTATCGCCCGCCGTGTCGGCGTGTCAGGGCAACAACTTCATGATCGACGCAGGTGGCGGGCCTGGGTCAGAGCCTGGGGTCAGGGCCTGGGGTCGGGGCGGCGGGTCAGGAGGAGGCCGCCGAGGCCGGCGGTGATCAGGAGGGCACCGAGGGCCGCAATGAGGCCGAGGGGCGCACCGGTGATCGGCAGCGAGCCGCCGTCGCCGGCACCACCGCCGCCGTTGCCGTTGCCGCCGGGGGTGGTGGGGGCGTTGGGGTTGACCAGGAGTCGGGCGGTGTCGTTGGCGGGGTTCAGGTCCGCGATCGGGCCGCCGCCGGAGCGGGTACGCAGCGCGACGGAACCGGTCTGGCTGCCGGCCCGGTCGATCCGCAGCCGGAAGTCGAAGCCCACCCGTTCACCACGCGCGATGCCGCCCGGGGCGGAGCACTCGTAGAGCCGCGCGCCGGGCTTGCCCGGACGCCACTCGTCGTCCGTCGGGTCGACACAGTACGTCGACACGGTGACCGCGGTGACGCCGGCCGGCAGGGTCACCGTGGTCGGGACCGCGAGTCCCTGCTGTCCACTGTCCCCGGCACGGGCCGGCCCGTTGTTGACGTACCCGACGGACATGGGGACGGTCGCGCCGACGGCGCCGGTCACTGTGGCGCCGACGGCCGCGACGTCGGCGCGCTGGTCACCGGCCACGGTGAGCGTGATCGTGGTGTCGTTGTTGACGAAGCGGGTGTCGGTCTGCCCGAGCGCGCGGACCTGCGTGTCGGTGGCCGGTACCAGCGTCAGCGCCGGGTCGGAGCCCCTGGGGCCGAGCGGCGCGGCCGGCCGGTACTGCGACTGGAACTCCTCCCAGTCGGCCGGCGTGAACCAGTACGCGAAGTTGTAGTAGAGGTTGGGTGCCCAGGTGTCGGCGGCGACGGTGCCCGGTGAACGTGGAGTCGACCGCGACCGTCTCGCCGGGTGCGAGCACGGTGTCGAACGTGCAGGCGAAGGGGCTGTTGTCCTGGTCGAGGTCGACGTACTCGCAGTTCTTGTAGCGTTTGGCCGGCGTCAGCCCGTTGAACCCGTACAGGTAGAGCACGAGGCCCCGCGCGGTCGTCGCGCCCCGGTTCGTCACGGTGAGCGGAAGTCCGACGGTGGACCCGAGGGTGCCCTCCAGGTCCACGTCGGACGCGGTGGCCAGGTCGACTCCGTCGCCGATGCTGACGGTGGAGCGGTAGGTCGCGGTGCCCGTCCCCGGCGCGGTGACCGTCAGGGCCAGCCCACCCCGCTGACCGACCTGCGCGCCCGGGCGCGCGGTCACGCCCAGCGTGAGCAGGTCCTGGTCCGGCTCGTTGGCACCGTCGATCACGCAGGTGATGACCGGCCCCGCGGTGGTGCAGGTGCTGCGGCCCTCGCCCTCGACGACGTCGGCGAAGGCGGCGACCTCGCTGCGGTCCACGCGCACCGTGTAGGTGCCGAGCGACTGGGGTGCCAGCGAGTGCAGCGCCACCCACTTCTGCGGGCCGCCGGGGGCGACGATCGCGCTGTTGGCGTAGAGGTTGAGTGCCGCTGCGGGTTGTGCGGTGGGTTCGGCGGCGGCGGGAGCGCCGGTGGACACGGCGGCGAGGCCGACCACGGCCAAGCCGGCCAACCAGCGCCGTGCGGGATATGGTTGCGCCACGGGTTCCTCCGGAACGGGCGAAGGCCAGCCCGCCTCGCGCGGCGTGCCGGTGCCTGGTGGTGGTACGCGGGAGTTCGGAGCGTAGCCAGACTTGCACATGTGTCGCTCCGCCGAGACCCCGCCGCACTCACACCGATGGGCACACTGGCGTCGGCCATAGCGGCAGAAAGCCGCAAAGCCCCCCGAAGGTGACGCCCGGGGATCCACGCCAACGATCGGGCGGAGATCCGACGCCCACGGCTCGACAGCCAAAAAGTTTTGTGGGGTTCCTACAACGGAGCGACTGTTGGTTCGGCCGTTGCACCATGGCGCTGTCCGCTCCGAGGCGGAAAAGTGATCACTGCCGGGAGCCGTCGTCTCGCGGCACGTACATCGTGGTCTACCAAAGGGGTCAGTCGGGTGTTCAACCGTGTCGCCATCGTCAACCGTGGTGAGGCCGCCATGCGGCTGATCCACGCGGTCCGAGAGCTGGCCGCGGAGACGGGCAGCCGGATCGAGACCGTCGCCCTACACACCGACGTCGACCGCACGGCCACCTTCGTGCGCGAGGCGGACATCGCGTACGACCTCGGTCCGGCATCGGCCCGGCCCTACCTGAACCTCGCCACGCTCGAACGCGCCCTGACCGAGACCGGCGCCGACGCCGCGTGGGTCGGCTGGGGTTTCGTCGCCGAGGATCCGGCGTTCGCGGAGCTGTGCGAGAAGATCGGGGTCACGTTCGTCGGACCGAGCCCGGAGGCCATGCGCCAACTCGGCGACAAGATCGGTGCGAAGCTGATCGCCGAGGAGGTCGGCGTGCCGGTCGCGCCGTGGAGCCGCGGCGCCGTCGAGAGCCTGGACGCCGCGCGGGCAGCGGCCGCCGAGATCGGCTACCCGCTGATGCTCAAGGCCACCGCCGGCGGCGGCGGGCGCGGCATCCGCGTGATCACCAACGAGGCCGAGCTGGCCGACGCGTACGAGCGCACCAGCCAGGAGGCGGCGCGGGCGTTCGGCAGCGGCATCGTGTTCCTGGAGCGCCTGGTCACCGGGGCCCGGCACGTCGAGGTGCAGGTGATCGCCGACGGTCAGGGCACGGCGTGGGCGCTGGGCGTGCGCGACTGCTCGGTGCAGCGGCGCAACCAGAAGGTCATCGAGGAGTCGGCCTCGCCGGTGCTCGACAAGGCGCAGGCCGCCGAGCTGAAGACGTCGGCGGAGCGGCTCGCCGTCGCGGTCGGCTACCGGGGCGCGGCGACAGTCGAGTTCCTGTACCACCCCGGTGACCGGCTGTTCGCGTTCCTGGAGGTCAACACCCGCCTCCAGGTCGAGCACCCGATCACCGAGCTGACCACCGGATTCGACCTGGTCAAGGCGCAGTTGCACGTCGCGTCGGGCGGTCGGCTCGTGGGCGACCCGCCGGCCGAGCGGGGGCACGCCATCGAGGCCCGGCTCAACGCCGAGGACCCGGACCGGGACTTCGCGCCGTCACCGGGACGCATCGCGCGGCTCGACCTGCCCGCCGGGCCGGGCATCCGGGTGGACACCGGTGTGAGCGAGGGCGACACCATCCCGGCCGACTTCGACTCGATGATCGCGAAGATCATCGCGTACGGGCGCGACCGCGACGAGGCGCTGGGCAAGCTGCGGCGTGCGATGGCGGACACCACGGTGATCATCGACGGTGGCGCGACGAACAAGAGCTTCGTGCTCGACCTGCTCGACCAGCCCGAGATCATCGATGCCAGCGCCGACACCGGCTGGATCGACCGGGTCCGGGGCGAGGGTCGGCTGGTCACGCACCGGCACTCCGCGGTCGCCCTGGCCGCCGCCGCGATCGAGTCGTACGAGGAGGAGGAGCGCGCCGAGCGGCAGCGGCTGCTGTCGACCGCCGCCGGTGGCCGACCGCAGGTGCAGCACGCCAGCGGCCGACCGCTGGACCTCAAGCTGCGCGGCGTCACCTACCGGCTGCGCGTGGCGCGGATCGGCGCGCACCGGTTCCGCGTCGGCATCGAGGCGGGCGGCACCGCCCACACGGCAGATGTCGAGCTGGACCGCTTCGACCGGCACACCGGCCAGATCGCCGTCAACGGCATCCGGTACCGGCTGCTCACCGGCACGCACGGCCCGACCCACCTCGTCGAGGTGGACGGCGTGACGCACCGGGTCAGCCGCGACGAGGGTGGTGTGCTGCGCTCCCCCATGCCGGCGCTGGTCGTCGCCACTCCCCTGGAGGTGGGCGCCGAGGTCGAGGCGGGCGCGCCGGTGCTGGTGCTGGAGGCCATGAAGATGGAGACGGTGCTGCGCGCGCCGTTCAAGGCCCGACTCAAGGAGTGCGCGGTCTCGGTGGGCAGCCAGGTGGAGGCCGGTGCGCCGCTGCTGCGGCTGGAGCCGCTCGCCGAGGAGGCGACCGACGCCGTGGCCGGCCCGAGCACCCCCGCCGTCGAGCTGGACCTGCCCGCCGCCGACGACGGTCTGTCCGCGTACGAGCGCGCGAGGCGCGGCCAGGAGGACCTGCGCGGCCTGCTGCTCGGCTTCGACGTCGACCCGCACGACGAGCGCCGCGTGCTCGACGACTACCTCGTCGTACGCCGGTTGGCCACCGAGGACGGTCACCGGCCGCTGGCCGCCGAGGTGGATCTCGTCGACGTGTTCGCCGACCTTGCCGAGCTGAGCCGCAACCGGCCGACCGGCGAGGACGGCGGCGCGCACGCGCGCAGCGACCGCGAGTACCTGCACACCTACCTGCAGAGCCTCGACGTGGAGCGGGCCGGGCTGCCGGACGCCTTCCAGGCCAAGCTCGCCAAGGCGCTCGGCCACTACGGTGTGACAGATCTGGAGCGCTCCCCCGGGCTGGAAGCCGCCGTGTTCCGGATCTTCCTGGCCCAGCAGCGCGCGTCCGTCGACGCGACAGTCGTGGCGTCGCTGCTGCGCGAGTGGTTGCGCGAGACCCCGCCGGACGAGTCGCTGCGCGAGCCCGCAGGTCTGGCGCTGGAGCGGCTGGTGGCCGCCACACAGGTCCGCTTCCCCGCCATCGCCGACCTGGCCCGGGGCGTGGTGTTCGCCTGGTTCGCGCAGCCGCTGCTGCGCCGCAACCGCGCCCGCGTCTACGCCCAGGTCCGGGCCCACCTGCGACACCTGGACGCCCACCCGGACGCCCCCGACCGCGCCGAGCGTGTCGCCGAGATGGTCCGCAGCACCGAGCCCCTGGTACGTCTGCTCGGCCAGCGCCTCGTGCGTCACCACCTCGACAACACGGTCATGCTGGAGGTGCTGACCCGCCGCTACTACGGCAACAAGGCGCTCACCCGGGTGCGGACCAGCGACGTCGGTGACTGCTCCTTCGTGGTCGCCGAGCGCGCGGACTCCAGTGTGGTCTCCGCGGCCGTCCGTTTCGACGGGCTGGGCGACGCGCTGCGCGGGCTGACCGAGCTGGCCGGCGCCGAGGATTCCGTCGACGCCGACATCTACCTCGGCTGGGAGAACCAGCCGGAGGACTTCGACGCGATGGCCGCCGCGCTGCTCGACGTGCTGGCCGCCCATCCGCTGCCGGCGCAGGTGCGTCGGCTCACCGCCACCGTCGCGGGTCGCGGCGGGGCGGTGATGCACCACCACTTCACCTTCCGCCCGTCAAACGCCGGAATGGTCGAGGACCGGCTGATCCGCGGTCTGCACCCGTACATCGCGCAGCGGATGCAGTTGGAGCGGCTGCACAAGTTCGACCTGACCCGGCTGCCGTCGTCGGACGAGGAGGTCTACCTCTTCCAGTGCGTGGCGCGGGAGAACCCGGCCGACGAGCGCCTCGTGGCGTTCGCACAGGTACGCGACCTGACCGAGCTGCGCGAGCAGGACGGCCGGCTGGTGGCGCTGCCCACCGCCGAGGACGCGGTCGCGGCCTGCCTCGACTCGATCCGCCGGGCCCAGTCGCGGCGGCCGTCGAAGACGCGCTTCACCACCAACCGGATCGTCGTCTACGTGTGGCCGCCGAGCGAGCTGACCCGCGAGGAGATGGAGATGATCGCCGGGCGGGTACGCCCGACGACCGTCGGCGCCGGGCTGGAGGAGATCCTGTTCATCGCGCGTCAGCGCGACCGCCGCACCGGCGAGCTGACCAAGATCGCCGTACGGATCTCGTTCGACGCCCAGGGCGGCGCGGAGCTGACCATCGGCGAGCCGCCGGCCGAGGCCGTCGAGCCGCTCGACGAGTACCGGCTCAAGGTGCTGCGGGCCAGCAGCCGCAACACGGTCTACCCGTACGAGTTGACCGGCCGGCTCGGTGACTTCGTCGAGCACGACCTCGACGACGCGTACGAGTTGGTGCCGGTGGACCGGCCGAGGGGGCGCAACCGCGCCGCGATCGTCGCCGGCGTGGTCACCTCGCCGAGCGAGCGACACCCGCAGGGCGTGACCCGGGTCGTGCTGCTCGGCGATCCGACGAAGTCGTTGGGCGCGCTGTCCGAGCCGGAGTGCCGGCGGGTGATCGCCGCCCTGGACCTGGCGGAGCGGATGCGGGTGCCGGTCGAGTGGTGGGCGCTGTCCGCCGGGGCCAGGATCTCGATGACCTCGGGTACGGAGAACATGGACTGGGTGGCGGCGGCGCTCAAGCGCATCGTCGAGTTCACCCAGGCCGGCGGTGAGATCAACATCGTGGTCGCGGGCATCAACGTCGGCGCGCAGCCTTACTGGAACGCCGAGGCCACGATGCTCATGCACACCAAGGGCGTCCTGGTGATGACGCCGGACTCGGCGATGGTGCTCACCGGCAAGCAGTCGCTCGACTTCTCCGGCGGGGTCTCGGCCGAGGACAACTTCGGCATCGGCGGCTACGACCGGGTCATGGGCCCGAACGGGCAGGCGCAGTACTGGGCGCCGAACCTGACCGCCGCGCGGGACGTGCTGACGGCCCACTACGACCACACGTACGTCGCGCCCGGCGAGGACGCCCCGCGACGGGCGACCACCATCGACCCGGTGGACCGCGACATCTCCCCGTTCCCGCACGACGTGGCGGGCAGCCCCTTCCGTACCGTCGGTGAGATCTTCTCCGCCGAGGCCAACCCGGATCGCAAGAAGCCGTTCGACATCCGGACGGTGCTGCGGGCCCTCGCCGACCAGGACCGTCCGGTGCTGGAACGGTGGGCGGGCATGGCCGACGCCGACACGGCTGTCGTGCAGGACGCGCACCTCGGCGGAATCCCGGTGTGCCTGCTCGGCATCGAGTCCCGGTCCGTGCCCCGGCGGGGCTTCCCGCCCACCGACGGCCCGGACACGTACACGGCGGGGACGCTGTTCCCCCGCTCGTCGAAGAAGGCCGCGCGGGCCATCAACGCCGCCAGCGGCAACCGGCCGCTGGTCGTGCTGGCCAACCTGTCGGGCTTCGACGGCTCACCCGAGTCGATGCGCAAGCTCCAACTGGAGTACGGCGCGGAGATCGGCCGGGCGATCGTGAACTTCCAGGGCCCGATCGTGTTCTGTGTGATCTCGCGGTACCACGGCGGCGCGTTCGTGGTGTTCTCGAAGGCGCTGAACCCGAGCATGACGGTTCTCGCGCTGGAAGGCTCGTTCGCCTCGGTGCTCGGCGGCGCTCCCGCCGCCGCGGTGGTGTTCTCCGCCGACGTCAACGCCCGTACGGCCGCCGACGAGCGGGTGCGCGCCCTGGAGGCCCGGGTCGCCGCCGCGTCCGGCACCGAGAAGGCCGCGCTGACGGCCGAGCTCGACGAGCTGCGTTCCTCGGTGCGGGCGGAGAAGCTTGGCGAGGTGGCCACGGAGTTCGACCGGGTGCACAACATCCAGCGGGCCGTCGAGGTGGGCTCGGTGGACGCGGTCATCCGCGCCGCGGAGCTGCGTCCACGCGTCATCGAGGCGATCGAGGCACGGTTGCGCGGCTGATCCACTGCCGATCCCGCACCGTGGGGACGGCGCCGACCAGCACGGTCGGTGCCGTCCCCACTGTCGTTGACCGGCCCGGCACGCGGCGCAGGGGCGAAACTTTCATCAGATGACTATCCACAGTCGCGCAGCTCACCCGACTGTTTTCCGGAAGTTTTCAGAGTTGACGGGGCCCATCGACGGCCATGATGTTTCGAAACGAGTTTCCGGTCCTTCGAAGCCACGCCTCGCGCCCTTTTCATCCCGGGCCGCACCCTTCCTTCAAAGCAGGAGAGCAGACCGATACCGAACTGGCCCAGGAACTCGTGCCGGGCGAACCCCAGGTCGTCCCGCTTGGAGCTACGGCCGATCGTGGCCAGCAGTTCGTGCACCTGCGCCTCGGTCAGGCCGATGCCGGTGTCCTCGACGCGCAGCGTGCCGTCCCCGGTGGACTCCGGCGGGTAGATGTGGATCGCACCCGGCGCGCCGGGATCGCCCACATGGCGGGCGGTGATCGCGTCGACGGCGTTCTGCATCAGCTCACAACCGCCCTCTCCGTGATCTGATCCGCTGCACGGTAGCGGCTGACCTGGGCGTGCCGGGTGCCCGCTTTTTGTCGGACGGTTGTGCCATGCTGCCGCTCACCTCAGGGCAAGGAGCAGAGCGCATGGTCACGGTGATCGTTCGGGACGAGACGGCGACCGGCAGACCCGTCGACAGTTGGCCGTTGACGGGCCTGCCGGAGCGCATCTCCGCGCGGGAGCTGGTCCGGCTGCGGGTGCGCGAGGAGGTGGCACGGTTCAACGCCGCGCAGCCCCGGCACTTCCGGGGCCTGGTGCAGCCGACCGACACGGAGGCGACGCTGAACGGGTACCGGGTCGCCCCGGGCCGGCGGCTCGACTGGGGGGCGCAGGCGGATCGGGCCTGCGCCGCGTTCGCCCACAACGGTTTCCTGTTGCTGGTCGGCGACCGCCAGGTCGACGACCTCGACGAGGAGATCGACCTGCGGGCCGACCTCGACGTGGCGTTCGTCCGGCTCGTCGCGTTGGTAGGTGGCTGACATGGGCGACTGGACGGCGCTGCTCCCCCACCTGGGCGACGCGGACCGGCGGCAGGTGGAGACCGGTCTCGCCGAGGCCGACGAACGGATCCGCGCGGTGCTGCGCATCGCCAGCACCTACTACTGGGGCTCCTCGGTGACGAACGTGCCCGAGTGGTCCACCGTGGAATCGTGGTCGGCCGAGGAACGCCGCCGCGCCGCCCTGGCCATGCACCGGGAGTCGGCGTCCGCGTCGACTCCGACCGCGCTGAACGACGTGGTGCGCAACCTCGCCAGCGGTGACGTTCCCTTCACGCGCGCGGACCTGCTGTGGTGCCTGCACGTCGCCGCTGCGGGTGCCTGTTTCGACAACGGCGCCCACCTGGAGCTGCCCGCGGTGATCGCGCCGCGCCTGACGGCCGCCGAACTGGCCGATCTGGTGCCGGCGCTGCGCGCCCTGAGCATGAGCTGGTCGACGACTACTTCATCGCGGCGGCGCCCCGACGACGTGCCGTCACGCTGTTCGGCCAGGCCATCGACCGCGCCACCGGCAGCCGCCTGCCGTCGTGGCTGCTGCACGACGGGGACAGCTTCGGGCCCGCCGTACGCGCCCACCTGGACGCTGACCTCGCCGCACCGGGCGTTCCGGAGCTGCTGCAACACTGCGCCGCGCTGGACAAGCCGGCGGCGACCGCGAAGTGGCTGCGCCGCCTCGACGAACTGCTCGTCGCCGCGCAGGGCGGCCGGCAGGTCGTCCGCCGGCTCCTCGACGCGTTCGCCGCCCACGGGCGGAGCGTGCACGACGACACGGACCGGCTCCTGCGCGGGCTGGTGTGGGCACTGTCGCGCGAGCGCGACGAGAGAGCAACGGAGCTGCTGGCCCGGGCCACCGCCGGCGCGGCGGCCGCACCCCGCCAGGCCGCCGGATTCCCGTACGCCTCGCGCACGGCGATCGCGGCGGTACGCCTGCTGGCCGACCGCGACGGCGACGTGCCGCTGCGCACGCTGGCCCGACTCGCGATGACCGTCCGCAACAAGGCGGTGCGCACCCGGGTCCAGACGGTGCTGACCCAGCTCGGGGCGCGACGCGGGTGGTCGTTCAGCGAGGTCATGGAGCTGGCCGTCGACGACCACGGGCTCGGACCGGACGGGCGGCTGCGCAGAGCGGTCGGCCCGTACGCGGCGACGGTCGAGATCGTCGGCGACCGGGCGCGCCTGGTCTTCGCCCGCGACGAGGTCACCCTGAAGGGCGTTCCGGCCCAGGTGAAGCAGTCCCACGAGGACGACCTCGCCGAGTTGCGGGCTCTCGTCAGGCAGGTCGGCGCGACCCTCGTCAGCGAGCGCCAACGAGTCGAGGGGCTGCTGTCGGAGGAGCGCGTCTGGTCGTACCCCGAATGGTCGTCGCGCTTCCTCGACCACCCGGTGACCGCGACCTACGGGCGGCACCTGTTGTGGGAGGTCAGCACCGACGGCCAGCGCTGGACGGCCGGTCTGCCCCGGCGGAACGGCGGCGCGTGGGCGATCGTCGACCGGGACGGCCACGCCCTCGACCACGGGACGGTCCGGTTGTGGCATCCCGCTCGCGCGAGCACGGCCGAGGTGCTGGCCTGGCGCGGTCATCTGGTCGACGCCGGCCTGACGCAGCCGTTCAAGCAGGCGTTCCGGGAGGTCTATCTGCGCACGCCGGCCGAGGAGAAGACGGAGACCTACTCCAACCGGTTCGCCGCGCACATCCTGCGCTACCGGCAGGCCAACGCCCTGATGCGCGCCCGTGGCTGGCAGGCCGGCTACCTCGGCACCTGGGACGGCGGGTACGACAGCGAGGCCACCAAGGTCTTCGGCGGCGGCGCGTGGCAGGCGTCCTTCCACCACGCGCTCGTCGACGACCCGGAGGAGCGCCGCTACGACGTCGAGTACTGCTCGACCGACCAGGTGCGCTTCGCCCGGCACGACGGGAAGTCGTGGCAACCCGCGCGGATCATCGACGTGCCACCGCTGGTGTTCACCGAGGCCATGCGCGACGTGGACCTGTTCGTCGGCGTCACCTCGATCGCCACCGACCCGCAGTGGGCCGACCGTGGTGAGGACCGGTTCTCCGCCTACTGGCACCGGACGGCGGTGGCGGAGCTGACCCCGTCCGCGCAGGTACGTCGGGACGCGCTGGCCCGACTGCTGCCCCGGATGGCCATCGCGGGCCGGGTGGACCTCGCGGAGCGGTATCTGCGGGTGCGGGGCAACCTGCGGGCGTACCGCATCCACCTCGGCTCGGGCAACATCATGATGGAGCCCGACGACAGGTACCTGTGCATCGTCGCCGCGCGCAGCCAAACCGGTCGCCTGCACCTGCCGTTCGACGACGACACCATGCTCGCCACGATCCTGTCCAAGGCGATCATGCTCGCCGCCGACGACCGCATCACCGACCCCACCGTCCTGAGCCAACTCCGACCCCCGGAGATCGGTTTATGTCTACCGAGCGAGTGGATTACCGGCGCATCGCCAACGAGATAGCCGAAAAGATCAAGTCCGGAGAGCTTGCGCCGGGCGAGAAGTGCCGTCCACACGGGAACTGGCCGAACAACACGGCGTGCACATCTTTACGATCAACCGGGTCATGACGATCCTCAAGGATCGCGGGTTGGTCGAGGGACATCCCGGTAAAGGCGTCTACGTTGCAGAGGCCTGACCTCAGGGCAGTAGGAGGACGTGTAGACGGCGGGGGCCGTGCACGCCCTCCACGCGGATCAACTCGATGTCGCTGGTGGCCGACGGTCCGCTGATCCAGGTCAGTGGGTGCTGCGGCGTCAGCCGCGCCAGGGCCTCCGGCACGGTGGCCACCACCTGGTCGGCGCGGACCACGCACATGTGCAGGTCCGGCAACAGGCTGAGCACACGGCGTCCCTGGTCGGGCGAGCCGTCGAGGACCACCGTCCCGGTCTCGGCGATGGCGACCGCGGCGGCGGTGACGACGCCGTCCGCGCCGCCGATCCGCGCGTGGTCGAGGCCGTCGTCGGGCAGCGCGGTCACCGTCGCCGGCAGCCACACGGGTGACAGACCCGGGGGTACGACGACAGTGCCGCCCGCCGGCAGGATGTCGGCGATCGTGTCGGCGACGGCGGCCTCGGTGATCCGGTGCACGTGGGCCCGGTAGTCGGTCAACCGCTGCGCCAACTGGTCGAGGTCCACGTCGGCGGCCCGCCGGTAGTCGCGCGGCACCGGCGTCGGGGCCCGGGCGCCGGCGGCGAGCGCGGCGCGCAGCCGGCCGAGGACGAGGTCACGGGAGGTCACCGCTCGGCCCACCATTCGCGGAACGTCTGCGCCGGCGGGTCGGGCAGGTCCCGGCTCGCGGTCCAGCCGTTCAACGGCGGGGGCAGGCCCCGCCCGCGCCGACCGGCGAACCGGCTCAGCCGGGCCGCGCCCTGCCCGGCCGCGTACAGCCGGGGCCGGTCCATCGCGTACGCGGCGGCGGCCATCGCGATCGACTCGGCGGTGGGCCGCTGCCGCGACTCGACGGCCTCGGCGCGCAGGTGCACCAGCAGCTCCGGGATGTTGATTTTGACCGGGCAGGCGTCGTAGCAGGCGCCGCAGAGCGTCGACGCGTACGGCAGGGACGCGTTGTCCTCGATGCCGGTGAGCTGCGGCGACAGCACCGCACCGATGGGCCCCGGATACACCGACCCGTACGCGTGCCCGCCGGCGCGCTCGTAGACCGGGCACACGTTGAGGCACGCCGAGCAGCGGATGCACCGCAGCGCCTGCCGGCCGACCTCGTCGGCGAGCACCGCGCTGCGCCCGTTGTCCAGCAGGACCAGGTGGAAGGCCTGCGGCCCGTCGCCCGGGGTGACACCCGTCCACATCGAGGTGTACGGGTTCATCCGCTCCCCCGTCGACGCCCTCGGTAGGAGTTGGAGGAAGACCTCCAGGTCCCGCCAGGTGGGCACCACCTTCTCCACGCCCATGACGGTGATGAGGGTTTCCGGCAGGGTGAGGCACATCCGGCCGTTGCCCTCGGACTCCACCACGGCGAGGGTGCCGGTCTCGGCGACGGCGAAGTTCGCGCCGGACACCGCCACCGGCGTACTCAGGAAGGTCTGGCGCAGGAACCGGCGTGCGGCGGCCGCCAGGGCCGGCGGGTCGTCGGTCAGCGCGGGGTCGACGCCGGGCATCTCGCGGAGGAAGATCTCGCGGATCTCGGCGCGGTTGCGGTGGATCGCGGGTACGAGGATGTGGCTCGGCCGGTCGTCGCCGAGCTGCACGATCAGCTCCGCGAGGTCGGTCTCGACGGCGGTGATCCCGGCCGCCTCCAGGGCCTCGTTGAGGCCGATCTCCTGGGTCGCCATCGACTTGACCTTGATGACGCGGTCCGCGCCGGTCGCCTGGACGAGGTCGGTGACGATGCGGTTGGCCTCGACGGCGTCCGCCGCCCAGTGCACCACACCACCGGCTGCGGCGACCCTCACCTCGAGCTGTTCCAGCAGCTCGGGCAGGCGGTGCAGGGTGTCGGCCTTGATGGCCGCGCCGGCCGCGCGCAGCTCCTCCCAGTCGGCCTGCTCGGCGATCACTGCTCCGGACTTGGTCCGGATCGTCGTCGTCGCGTGCCGCAGGTTGCGCCGCAGTTGCGGGTCGGCCAGGCTGCGCCGCGCGGCGCTCGGGAACGACTCGTCGCCGCGCAGGTGCCCCACGCCGGGCGGCGCGGTCGTCGGCATGCCGAGGAACGTCGGGCGGGTCACGACCGGGCCGCCGCTGCGCCGCTGGTCTCCGTCGACGCCAGGATCTCGGCGAGGTGCACGGTGCGCACCCCGGTGCGCAGCCGCGACAGTCCGCCGCCGATGTGCATGAGGCAGGACACGTCGCCGGCGGCGCACACGTCGGCGCCGGTGTCCAGCACGTGACGCATCTTGTCCGCCAACATCGCCGTGGACGTCTCCGGGTTCTTCACGGCGAACGTGCCGCCGAAACCACAGCACTGCTCCGCCGCCGGCAACTCGACCAGGTCGAGCCCGCGCACCTCGCGCAGCAACTGTCGCGGCCGGTCACCCACCCGCAGCATCCGCAGCGAGTGACAGGTCGGGTGGTAGGTGACCCGGTGCGGGTAGTACGCGCCCACGTCGGTCACCCCGAGCACGTCGACGAGCAGCTCCGACAACTCGTACGTCCGTTCGGCCACCGACTCGGCCCGGCTGGCCAGACCCTCGTCACCCGCACGCCGGGCCACCATCGCGTGCTGGTGGCGTACCGACCCGACGCAGGAGCCCGACGGCGCGACGATCACGTCGTACCTGTCGAAGGTCCGTACGTGCCGGCGCACCAGCGGCACGGCCTCGCGCTGGTAGCCGGTGTTGACGTGCATCTGCCCGCAGCAGGTCTGCTCGGTCGGGAAGACCACGTCGTGGCCGAGCCGTTCCAGCAGCCGTACGGTCGCCGTGGCCGCCTGCGGGAACATGGTGTCGGCCAGGCAGGTCACGAACAGTGCGATCCGCACGGCACACCCCCGCCCGTCGTCACGGCCGGACCCGCAGGTGGGTGACACCGCCGTCGACGTCCAACACCGTACCCGTGGTCGACGCCGAGCGCGGCGACGCGAGGTAGAGGATCGCGTTGGCGACCTCCTCCGGGGTGACCAGTCGCCCGATGGGTTGGCGGGCCTGCAGCGCCGCGCGTTCGGCGGCCGGATCGTCCGCCTGCGCCAGCAGCCGCCCGACCCAGGGCGTGTCCGCGGTGCCCGGACAGACGCAGTTGAACCGGATGCCCTCGCGGACGTGGTCGGTGGCCATGGCGAGGGTCAGCGACAGCACGGCGCCCTTGCTGGCCGAGTAGAGCGCGCGGCCCGGCAGGCCGTTGAGGGCCGCGATGGACGAGAGGTTGACGACCGACGCGTGGTCGGAGCGACGCAGCCAGGGCAGCGCGGCGGTGACGACCCGCGCCATGCCGACCACGTTGACGTCGAGCACGCGGTGCCACTCGTCGTCGCCCTGGTCGGCGACGGTCCCGGTCGCGCCGATACCGGCGTTGTTGACCACCACGTCGAGGCCGCCGAGCGCCTCGGCGGCCGCAGCGACCGCCGCGTCCACCGACGGCCGACTCGACACGTCGGCGGTGATGCCGACGACGTCATCGTCAAGCCCGCTCGGGTCAAGGTCGAGGACGGCCACCCGGGCGCCTCGGGCGCGCAGTTCCACGGCCGTCGCGCGACCGATCCCGGACGAGCCGCCCGTGACGATCGCGGCCAGCCCGGCGAACTCCGGGGTCATGCCGCCACCAACGTCTGACGTGCGCGGCCCAGGCCGGCGACCTCCAGCTCCACCACGTCACCGGCGCGCAGATAGGGGTGGTCGGGGAGGCCGAGCGCCACGCCGGCCGGCGTTCCCGTGTTGATGACGTCGCCGGGGTACAGGACCATGAACTGGCTGAGGTACCACAGGACGTGCGCCACCGGGAAGATCATGTTCGCGGTGGACCCGTCCTGGCGGAGCACCCCGTTGACCCACAGGCGCAGCGCGAGCGACTGCGGGTCGCCGACCTCGTCGGCCGGCACGAGGCTCGGCCCCAGCGGGTTGAAGGTCTCGCAGCTCTTGCCCTTGTCCCACTGGCCGCCGCGCTCCAACTGGAAGGCGCGCTCGGACACGTCGTGCGACACCGCGTACCCGGCGACGTGCCGCAGGGCCTGCTCGGGGGACTCGGCGTACCGGATGGTCTTCCCGACGACGACCGCGAGTTCGACCTCCCAGTCGGTCTTGGTCGAACCACGCGGGACGAGCACGTCGTCGTACGGGCCGACGACGGTCATCGGGTCCTTCATGAAGACCACGGGCTCGGCGGGCAGTGCCGCGCCGGTCTCCGCGGCGTGGTCGCGGTAGTTGAGCCCGATGCAGACGATCTTGGCGGGACGCGCCACCGGTGCGCCCACCCGCAGGCTGTCCGCGTCGGACAGCTCGGCCAGCTCGCCACCGTCCAACGCGGCCCGCGTCCGGGCGATCCCGTCCGACGCCCAGAACATCCCGTCCAGGTCGGCGGTGAGTGGCCGCAGGTCGAAGGTTCTACCGTCGTGCTGGACGACCGGGATCTCCTGGCCGCTCGGGCCGAGGCGCTGGAAGTTCATCTCACCCTCCTCTGTGTCCGGTTGACTCGCGGGGTGGCGGACACCCCCGCATTCAACACCGACACACCGCGCCGGTCGCACGGCGGGATCACCTCGGTCAGCGGGATGAGACGCGGCCGTCGCGCACGGGCGAGCACGCCCGGCATCGCCGCGACGGCCTCGCAACGGCGGCGGCCTGGCGGCGTCAGCGCGGCGGGGTGTCCCGGCGGGACGGGAACGGGGTACCCGGCTGCCCGAGGGTGGAGCGGGCGCGCAGCCCGACCGGGTCCGGATCGGTCTCCGGCGTGACCGGCGCGGGCGTCGGGGCCCGACGCGCGTCCAGGTACGCGGTGGCGGCCAGGTCGTCGTCGGTGGGAGCGGCGAGCAGGGCGTAGAGCAGCCCGACCACCCCGAAGATCACCGCTACGACGATCGGCACCAGCAACGCGCTCACCCCGGCGCCGGTCGCCCCACCCGAGCGTTCGTGCAGGTGCACCGAGAGCGCGCTCATGCCGGTGAAGTGCATGCCGTTCACGGCGACGCCCATGACCAGCGCGGAGCCAAAGATCGCCAGGCCACGCCGGACGGTCATCGCGAGCCACAGCGCGACGGTCGCGGCGACGACCGCGATCACCACCGAGAGGACGACGCGGGTGGTGTCGTAGCCGAGGCTGCCGTTGAGGCGCATCGCCGCCATGCCGGTGTAGTGCATGGCGGCGACGCCGGCACCGGTGAACACGCCGCCAGCGACGAGGCGTACCGGCTTCAGTTGGCCGGTGCCGACGATGGCCAGGCCGATGCCGACCGCGACCACCGCGATGACGGTGCTGGCGGCGGTGAGCGGCACGTCGTACCGGATGCGGGCCCCGTCGACGGCGAAGCCGAGCATGGCCATGAAGTGCATCGCCCAGATGGCGGTGCCACCGAGGGCCCAGGCGGACAGAAGGCCCCACCAGGCGCGCTGCCCGGCGGTGCGGGCCGTACGGATACGGCCGGCGCAGACGAGCCCGAGGATCGACCCGAGCACCGACAGCGCGTAGCTCAGCGCGGGCGTGATCCACCCGTACTCAAAGTGATTGATGTCCGCCACGGCGGCTGCTCTCCCCATTCGTCACCGGCGCGCAGGAACGGCGCCGGGGTAATGATCAGGTGTGCTCCGAGCAGGCGCAATAGCACCCTCGGGCTATTCGCGGGGTGCCATTGTGGTGACCGTACGATGCGTCGATTTGCCGAGGCCGTTGACCGAAAGTGATTATCAGGCAGAGGTGTGGTACGCCAGCACACCTCGGTTGATGGCCGCTATCGCCTGTCGAGCCGTGGAGCGCAGCTCCGGCGACGCGCCACCGGAGTCGGACAGTTGACCAAGCAGGTCGACGACCTGCCGCGCCCAGCGGACGAAATCACCGGCGGGCATCTCGCCGTCGATCTCGTGCCCGCTGCCGAGCACCTTGGCCAGAGCCTCACCCCGCGCCCACCGGTAGACCGGCCAGGCGAAGCCCAGATCCGGCTCCCGGGTCGCCGCAAGCCCGCGCGCGGCCTCGTCCGCCTCGATCTCGCCCCACAGCTTCAGCGTCTCGTCCACGGCGTCGGCCACCGGGCCGCGCGGCAGGGACGCCCGCTCGTCGACGTCGCGGCGCGCCTCGAAGACCACCACGGACACCGCGGCGGCCAGCTCGGCCGGGGACAGCCCGTCCCAGACGCGTCGGCGCAGACACTCCGCGACCAGCAGGTCCGCCTCGGTCCAGATCCGGCCGAGCATCCGTCCGGCGTCGGTGACCGCGCCGTCGCGGGCGAGGTAACCACGGTCGGTCAGCAGCGCGACGATCCGGTCGAACGTCCGCGCGAGCGACCCGGTACGCCCGGACACCCGCTCGCGCAGCTCCTCGGTGTCGCGCTCCAGACGGCGGCGGCGCTCCGCCCAGCGGGCGTGCTCCTCCCGCTCCGGGCAGGCGTGACAGGGGTGGTTGCGCAGTTCGGTGCGGAGCTGGCTGAGCCGGTGGTCCTCGCCGGGCGTCTGCCGGGAACGGCCACCGCGGCGACCGCCGTGCCGGTCCAGGCCGGTGCCGCTGACCTCGGCGGCCAGATCCCGCCGGGCACCCGGCGAGCGGTGGTTGAAGTGCTTGGGGACCCGGATGCGGGCCAACACCTCGGCCGGGGTGGTGAAGTCGCCCGGGCTGACCCGTCCCGCCCAGCGGTCCTGGGTGAGCACCAACGGACGGGGTTCGCCGAACCCGCCGGTCGCCGGGTCCAGCACGACCGCCAGGCCAGCGCGCCGGCCCGACGGGACGCGGATCACGTCGCCGACCCGCAGGCGCTCCAGCGACGCCACGGCGGCGGCCTTGCGCTGGGTCTGCCCCTGCCGGGCGATGGACTTCTCCCGGTCGGCGATCGCCACCCGCAGCGCGAAGTACTCGTCGAAGTCGCCGTGGTGGCAGGCGGCCTCCGCGCCGTACGCCTCGATGGTCTCGGTGTTGCGCTGCACCTGCCGCGCCAGGCCGACCACCGACCGGTCGGCCTGGAACTGGGCGAACGAGGACTCCAGCAGCGCCCGGGCGGGCTCCGCGCCGACCGAGCCGACCAGGTTCACCGCCATGTTGTACGACGGCCGGAAGCTGGACCGCAGCGGATAGGTGCGGGTCGAGGCGAGCCCGGCCACGTGCCGTGGGTCGGTCTCCGGGGACCACACCACCACGGCGTGCCCCTCGACGTCGATGCCCCGTCGGCCGGCGCGGCCGGTGAGCTGGGTGTATTCCCCCGGCGTCAGGTCGACGTGCGCCTCGCCGTTGTACTTGACCAGGCGTTCCAGCACCACGCAGCGGGCCGGCATGTTGATGCCGAGCGCCAGGGTCTCGGTGGCGAAGACCGCCTTGACCAGGCCCCGGACGAACAACTCCTCGACGACCTCCTTGAACACCGGAAGCATGCCGGCGTGGTGGGCGGCGAGGCCGCGCTCCAGGCCGTCGAGCCACTCCCAGTAGCCCAGCACCGTCAGGTCCTCACCGGGGATGGCGGTGACCCGGGACTCGACCACCCGGCGGATCTCGGCGCGCTCCTCGGGCGAGGTGAGCCGCAGCCCGGCGGCCAGGCACTGCTGCACGGCGGCGGCACAGCCCGCGCGGCTGAAGATGAACAGGATGGCCGGCAACAGACCCTCGCGGTCCAGCCGGTCGACGATGTCCGGCCGGATCGGACCACGCCAGCGGGGACCACGCCGTCCGGCGCCCGGCCCGGCGCTGCGACCCTCGCCCAACTCCAGCCGGCGCATCGTGTCGCGGGTGTAGCGCAGCAGCTCCGGGTGCACGTCGTGCTTGCGGGCGGCGTCGGCGTCGTGGAACAGGTCGAACATCCGCTTGCCGACCAGCATGTGCTGCCACAGGGGCACCGGCCGGTGCTCGCTGACCACCACGGCGGTCTCACCGCGCACGGTGACCAGCCAGTCGGCGAACTCCTCGGCGTTCGACACCGTCGCCGACAGCGAGACCAGGGTGACCGACTCCGGCAGGTGGATGATCACCTCTTCCCACACGCCGCCACGGAAGCGGTCGGCGAGGTAGTGCACCTCGTCCATCACCACGTAGGCGAGCCCCCGCAGGGTGCTGGAACCCGCGTAGAGCATGTTGCGCAGCACCTCGGTGGTCATCACCACCACCGGCGCGTCGCCGTTGATCGCGTTGTCGCCGGTCAGCAGACCGACCTGCTCGACCCCGTACCGGGCGACCAGGTCGTGGTACTTCTGGTTGGACAGCGCCTTGATCGGCGTCGTGTAGAAGCACTTGCGCCGGGTCGTCGGCGTCGCCGGGTCGTCGGCCGCAGCCGGGTCGTCGGGCCGCCCCCGCAGAGCCAGGTGTACGGCGAACTCGCCGACCACGGTCTTGCCGGCGCCGGTCGGGGCGCACACCAGCACACCGCTGCCCCGCTCCAACGACTGACACGCCTCGCGCTGGAAGTCGTCGAGGTCGAACCCCAGATCGAGGGCGAACTCGTCCAGCGCCGGAAACTGTGCGGCCTGCGCGGCCCGGTGGCGCGCCGCGGCGTACCGCTCGGCGGGGCTCGACATGGCACCAAGATTAGTGCGTGCCGGGACAGTGCACCCCACAAGGCCGTCCCGAGGGGTCGTCGGCGGGGGTCGGTAGGGTGCACGGCGTGCCGGACCACGCCGAACCGCCCCAGACCAGTCCGCCGGGCAACGCCGAGGATGCCGCCGCACCCCGGGCGTCCCGACGGCCCGTCAAGGCGGTGCTCTTCGACTTCCACGGCACCCTCGCCCAGGTGGAGGAGCCTCGGCAGTGGGTGCGGGAAGCCGCGGCGGTGTGCGGCGTCACCCTGGACCCGGTCCGGGCCACCTCGCTGGCCGACCGCCTGCTCACCGCCGGCCGTGCGGGCGGGCCACTACCGGCCCGGGTTCCACCCCGGCTCGCCGAGCTGTGGGCCGACCGGGACCTCTACCCGCACGCGCACCGGGGGGCGTACACCGGGCTGGCCGAGACCGTGGACACGGGCATCGAGGGCTTCGCCGACGCGCTGTACGAGCGGCTGCTCGTGGCCGAGGGCTGGCTGCCGTACCCGGACACCGCCCCCACGCTGACCGCGCTACGCGACGCCGGTGTGCGGGTGGCGGTGGTCAGCAACATCGGTTTCGACCTGCGACCGCACTTCGACGCCTGGGGGCTGACCGACCTCGTCGACGCGTTCGTGCTGTCGTACGAGGTGGGGCGCTGCAAGCCCGACCCGGCGATCTTCTGGCGGGCCTGCGGCATGCTGGGCGTCGATCCGGAGCAGACGCTCATGGTCGGCGACACGCCGGCCGACGCCGGCGCGGTGGCCGCCGGCTGCGCGGTGCTGGTGCTGCCGGCCGCCGACCCGGGCCGCGAGAACGGGCTCGGCGCGGTGCTGGACCTGGCGCTGCCGGCCTGAGTCAGGTCGGGATGCGGATCACCGGCAGCTCGCCGTCGCCGTACCGGTCCTCCCCGGTGAGGATCGAGGCGTCATGGTCGAGCACGGCCAGCACCGTGGTGGCGAGATCGACCCGACCCGTCAGCGTCCGCCAGTAGCTGAGCTCATGCCAGGAGCGCCCTTCGGTGGAGAGCACCGCACAGGCGTCCAGGGTCAGCAGCCGGTGCAGGGTCGTCCGGTCCTTCGGGTCGCTGACGATCGCCAGGGCCTCCGCCACGGTCACGGCGGTCACACCGAACCGGTTGCGGTCCTGGATCACCTCGTGCAGAGGCTCCCCGACATGCACCGACCCCGCCAGGTACGCCAGCAGCGCCGACCGATCCAGCACGAGCCGGACCGGCCGGTCGTCCCCGGCACTCACGCGGCGGGCTGGTCGGCGGTGTCCCGCAGGTGTTGGCGTGCCCGCTCACGCAGCGCGGTCCGCCGCTCCGGCGACCAGTCGGCCTCGACGGCGGCACGGCGGGCACGCGCCTCGGCCACACCCTGCTCGGTGATCTGGATGCCCTGGTGGGCCAGCTCAGCGTCCAGGGCGTCCAGACGCATCCGGTCCCGGACGGCCTGGGTGATGTAGGCGCTGGCGTTGACCTCGTGCTCCAGCCGCTCCGCCACGTCGGGTGGGACGGAGATGGACAGCTTCCGCATCGCACTGGTCATACCCGAGACCGTACGCCGGTAGCACCGCAGTGGCGAACACCTTCGGTCGTGTCGTGCGCTCGGGCGCCCGCGACGACAGTGGCTCGCATTCGTCGGGCGCACCCCCCGGAGAGCCAGGTGGGCCGACCACCTAGCGTCAGGGCCGTGACGGACACCCTGCTGCCCACGTCGGCCCCGACCGACGCGCCACCCGAACGGCGCGGTGGCGTCGTCCCCGTAGCGCTGGTGCTCGGCGGGGCGCTGTCGGTGCAGTTCGGCTTCGCCGTCGCCGCCCTGCTCTTCCCCCGCACCGGGGTGGCCGGCGCGGTGACCCTGCGCCTGACGATCTCGGCGGTGCTGCTGCTCGTCGTGTGCCGGCCCTGCCTGCGCGGGCACGACCGCTCGGCCTGGCTCGCGGTCGGCGCGTTCGGGCTGGCCCTGGCCGGCATGAACTCGCTGTTCTACCAGGCCATCGAACGAATCCCGCTCGGACCGACGGTGACGCTGGAGGTGCTCGGACCCCTCGCACTGTCGGTGTTCACCGCCCGCCGGCTGGCGAGTTGGTGCTGGGCGGGGCTCGCGCTGGCCGGGGTGGCTCTGCTCGGGCAGGGTGGCTTCGACCGACTCAACCCGGCCGGCGTGGCGTTCGCCTTCGGCGCGGGCGCCATGTGGGCCGCGTACATCGTGCTCAGCGCCCGCGTCGGCGGCCGGTTCCCGGGCGCGGACGGGCTGGCC
The DNA here is from genome assembly GCF_043197485.1 of Micromonospora sp. NPDC049102. Lineage (NCBI taxonomy): Bacteria > Bacillati > Actinomycetota > Actinomycetes > Micromonosporales > Micromonosporaceae > Micromonospora > Micromonospora sp. NPDC049102. The sequence goes on from NZ_JBICTE010000031.1 coordinate 33,149, forward strand.
CTCGCGCTCGCCCTCGCCGCACTGGTCACCCTGCCGCTGGGCATCGCCGACGGCGGCGCGGTCCTGCTCGACCCGCCCGTGCTGGCGCTCGGCACCGCCCTCGCGGTGCTCGCCTCCGGCCTGCCCTACACCCTGGAACTGCTGGCGCTGCGCCGGATGCCCACCGCCACGTTCGCGGTGTTGATGAGTCTCGGCCCGGCCGCGGCCACCCTCGCCGGCTGGCTCGTGCTGCGGCAGGCGCTGACCGTGGCCGAGTGCGTCGCCATCGTGCTGGTCATCGCCGCCAGCATCGGCGCGGTACGGGTCAGCGCAGCAGCCGCAGAGCCCCGGGCACCGCGGTGATCGACACCGGCAGGCCGAGCGAGCGCTCCCCGTCGGCGTACGTGACGATCCCCTCGGCGGCCAACTCCACCGTACGGGCCCGGTAGCTGCTCACGATCGGGTGCTCGACGTGGGTGCCCTGGTAGATGTGCGGCTTGACCCGGATCATCGTCCGCCGGTCCGCCCGGCCGGCCACCACCACGTCGAGTAGGCCGTCGGTCGGGTCGGCGTCGGGGCAGATCCGCATCCCACCGCCGTACGACGGGCAGTTGCCCACCGCCACGAGCACCGAGTCCATCTCGTGCAGCACCCCGTCGAGGCGGATCGAGTAAGGCCGGGGCTTCAGTCGGGCCATCTCGATGAGGATCGCCAGGTCGTACCGGCGAGGGCCGCGCGGCCACCGCATCCGGTTCGCCCGCTCGTTCACGATCGCGTCGAAGCCGGCCGCGAGGACCGCCCCGTACCAGCGTTCGGTGCCGTCGGCGCCGGTCATCCGGGCCAGGTCGACCTCGCGGCTCCGGCCGGCGCGCAGCGCCTCGACGATCACCTCCACGGCGGCGACGGGATCGGCGGGGAAGCCGGTGTCGATCGCGAAGTCGTTGCCGGTGCCGGCGGGCACCGGTCCGAAGGGGATCTCGGTGCCGGCCACGGCTTGCAGCGCCCGGTGCACGGTGCCGTCCCCGCCGATGGCGACCAGCGCGCCCGCTCCCTCGGCGACCGCCGCCCGACAGGCCGCCTCCGCCTCGCCCGGAGTGGTCGCCGACAGCACCCGGACCGGGCGACCGGCGGCGGCCAGCCCGTCCAGCAGACGGGGCAACAGGGCCCGACGCCGCCCCCGACCAGCGGTCGGATTGGCGAGAACGGCCACCGGGCCAGCGGCCAACACGGCGTCCTCCGCCGGTCCGGGCCGAAGATCTTTCGCGGTCACGGCCAGCACCGTACTCGTCGTACACACGTTGTTCATCCTTCGTTGGTAGCGCTCCCGGCGGCCAACCCGGTCGATACGCGACGACGCCGCCCCCGCGAAGCGGGAACGGCGTCGACGGAACGGACGGCGCGGGGCCGTCAGGTCATGTCGTCGTAGCGACGTTCGATCGGCGCCGGCTTCGCGATCGGCTCGGGAGCACCGATCGGCGCGGTCACGTCGACCCGCTGCCCGGCCACGACCGGGTCCGTGTCGAACTCCAGCGGCGAGACCTCGTCGTCGTCGAGACCGGCGTAGACCTCCTTGCCGCGACCCCGCCGCCTGTCGTTGATGAACGCGATGCCCACCGCGCCGAAGTAGAGCGCGGAGAGGCAGACGGCCAGGGCGGTCATCCCGAACGGGTCGGGGGTGGGGGTGACCACTGCGGAGAACGCGAAGAACACGAAGATCGCCACCCGCCACCAGCTCAGCAGCCGCCTCGCGCTGGCCATGCCGACGAAGTTGAGCATCAGCACGATCAGCGGGAACTCGAACGCCACACCGAACAGCAGGATCAGGTTGGTGACGAAGGAGATGTACCGGGTGACTTCCAGCGTGGTCGAGATGTCGTCGCCGGACACGTTCATCAGGAACTCGAGGCCCTTGGCGGTGACGAAGAAGGCCAACACCGCGCCGGCCGCGAACAGCGGCGCGGCGAGGGCCGTGAACGCGTACGCGTAGCGCCGCTCGTGCCGGTGCAGCCCGGGCGCGATGAACGCCCAGAGCTGGTAGAGCCAGATCGGCGCCGCGATGATCAGACCCACCCACAGGCCGATCTTGAGGTTCAGCAGGAAGACGTCGGCCGGACCGAGCTGGACGAAGAGGCACTTGTTGGTCGCCGGGTCGACCGACCCGGGCAGGTCGCAGTACGGCTTCGACAGCAGCACCCGGACCGGCTCGGCCAGCCAGATGCCGAAGCCGAAGCCGATCATGATCGCCAGCGAGGCACGGAAGAGACGATTACGCAGCTCACGGACGTGCTCGATGAGCGTCATCGAGCCGTCGGAGGCCCGCTCGAACTCGCTCGGGCCACGCTTACGCAGGGCGAAGGCCACGGTGCCAGGGCCCTTCGGTCAGTTGTCGCGGACGCGGTGCACCGGGTCGACGACCGGCTGCTGCGCCGGCGCCTGCTGGTACGGCGGCTGCTGCGGCTGCCCGGCGTACGGCGCCTGCTGACCGGCGTGCGGCGGCAGCGGCTGGTAGCCGGCCTGCGCGTCGGCCTTCTCGGCCAGGTCGCGGTCGTCGTCCTGCAGGCTCTTGGTCTCGGCCTTGATGATCCGCAGCGAGCGACCCAGCGAGCGGGCCGCGTCGGGAAGCCGCTTCGCGCCGAAGAGCAGGATCAGCACAACCACGAGAACGGCGATGTGCCACGGCTTGAGGGCACCCATGAGAAGCTCCAGTCGCTCTGTGTCCGGGGGGTGGTACGCAGCCCATCGTACGTGCGGATCGGTGGGATGCCACCCGCCGGGTGGTGGTGGTCCGGCCCGGCCGGTGAAGTCTTGACCAACGCGCGATGATCCGTCAACCACACGGGCCGACGCCAGTGTCAGCCGCGCTTGGCCTTGATCAGCTCAAGGCGCTGCTGGGCGGTGTCGAGCTGACGCTGGACGCCCTCAGCGCGCTGCTGCAACGCCTCGGCGGTCTCCCGCAGCGCCTCCGCCTCCCCGGCCCGGCGCTGCAACGCCTCGCCGGCGCGGCGCAGTCGGGGCAGCCGGGCCAGCACCGGGCGCACGGCCAGCGCGAGCGCCACGAGTGGGAGCAGCACCAGGGCGAGCACGATCCAGATCAGCACGCCGGCCAGCCTACTGGGTGCGGCCGGCCACCGCCGGATCGCCCGACGGCACGGCGGCTGCCGCGGACGCCCGTTCGCCGCCGGGCAGCCGTGTCACCGGCGCGGGCACCGCGTACGCGTCGAGCGCGGCGGACGCGGACGCCCGGACCTGCTCGGCCAGCTCGACCGGGGCGACCACGGCGACGTCCGGGCCGAGGCCCAGCACGAAGCGCCGCGCCCACCCGAGGTCGGTCACGCGCAGCGAGACGAGCCACTGCTCGCCGTCGCCGGCCTCGACCCGCTCGCACGGGTAGTACTCGGTGATCCACCGCTCGCCCCGCCCGATCCGCAGGGTGATCAGCGGCAGGTCGGGCGAGGGGCGGAAGACGCCCTCGGTGAGGTCGTGCGGGACGGCCTGCGGCGGGACGGTGGCCGGCTCGTCCAGCTCGGTGATCGCGTCGATCCGGTCGGCGCGGAACAGCCGGACCGCCTCCGCGCGCCGGCACCACGCCTCCACGTACGCCCGGCCGCCGACCATCAGCATCCGCAGCGGGTCGACCACGCGCTCGGTGGTCTCGTCCCGTGCCGCCGTGTAGTAGGTGATCCGCAGCGCCCGGCCGCCCTCCACGGCGGCGCGCAGCGCCTCGACCCGGCGGCTGTCCCCGGGCAGCCGCACCGCGACCGGGGCGCCCACCAGGTCACCGGCGGCATCCTCGATCTTGGCGAGAGCCCGTTCGATGGCCTCGCGGTTGGCGACGCCGGGGGTCTCGGCGAGCATCCGCAGCGCCACCACGAGCGCGAGGGCCTCGTCGGGGGTGAGCCGCAGCGGCCGGTCGATACCGGCGTCGTAGGTGATGGTCACCCGATCACCGTCGAAGGCCATGTCGATCAGGTCGCCGGGGCCGTACCCGGGCAGCCCGCACACCCACAGCAGCTCCAGGTCCTCCCGGAGTTGCCGCTCGGTGACGCCCAGGTCACCGGCCGCCTCGGCGACCTCGATGCCAGGGCGGGCCAACAGGTAGGGCACCAGGTTGAGCAGGCGCGCCAACCGGTCGGCGGAGGTCTTGGAACCGCCACGGGCGGTCGGACGGGTCACCGGGCACCTCCCGAGACCGCCAGCTCGTCGTGGCGGACCGCGATCTCCTTGAGGCGCTGGATGACGGCCTCGCGGACCTCCGGCGGGTCGAGCACCCGCACGTCCGGGCCGTACCCGACGAGGTGGCCGGCCAGACCGTCCGGGTCGGCGTACGGCAGGACCAACCGGTCGCCGTCCGGCCCGGCGGTCACCTCGACCGCCCAGCGGCGCAGGCCGGCGGCCCGCCCCGGCGCGGCCAGCACGGTCGCCCGGCCGGTGCGCTCCACCGGCCCCGACCACCGGGCCACGTAGCTGATCAGGTCTTCTCCGGCCGGCGGCTGGTAGGCGCCGGGCGCACCGGTCACCCGGACCGCGCCGACGACCCGGGACAGGCGGAAGCAGCGGGTGGCGTCCCGGTCGAGGTCGTGACCGACCACGTACCACCGACCCCGCCAGCAGACCACGCCCCACGGTTGGAGCCGGCGGCGGCTGGGGGCGTCCCGGTCGGGTACCCGGTAGTCGAACCCGACCTCGCGGCGGTCCCGGGCGGCGGCGGTCAGCGGCGCGAACGCGGGGTCGACGGTGACCATCGGCTCCAGGCCGAGGGTGGCCTGCGGGTCCACGTCCACCCCGGCGGCGCGCAGCTTGGCCAGCCCGGACGACGCCGCGGCGGCCAGCCCGGCGTGCTGCCACAGGCGGGCGGCGATGCCGACGGCGGCGGCCTCGTCCGGTTCGAGAGGGATGTCGGGCAGCGCGTACTCACGGTGGGCGATGCGGTAACCCGGCTCGGCGTCGAAGACGCTGGCCGTGCCGGTCTCCAGCGGGACGCCCAGCTCGCGCAGCTCGGCCTTGTCCCGCTCGAACTTGCGCTGGAACGCCTCGTGGTCACGCGCGTCGTCGGGATCGTGCTCGTAGCCGGGCACGGTCGCGGCGATCTGCGCGGCGGTCAGGAACCGTCGCGTGGACAGCAGGCAGATCACCAGGTTGACCAGGCGTTCGGTGCGGGTCCGCGACACGCGGTAGACGCTAGCAGCCGACACGCCCAGGACGTGCACCCACGCGGGCGTGCCGCACACTTGTTCGGATCGGGCACCCTCCCCGGCGCGCCGCCGCCCACGGCCATAGGGTTGCCCTCATGTCGCAAGCCGGGATGAAGACCGAGAGCGAGAGCGTCGGCACCGTGGTCGTCGCGGGCGTGGCCAACCTCGCCATCGCGGTCGCCAAGCTGGTCGCCGGCCTGATCTCCGGGTCGGCCGCGATGCTCTCCGAGGCGGCCCACTCGGTCGCCGACACCACCACCGAGGTGCTGCTGTTCCAGGCGCTGCGCCGCGGGGCCCGCCCGGCCGACAGGCGACACCCCTTCGGGTACGGCAAGGAGGCCTACGTCTGGGCGTTCTTCGCCGCCATGTTCACCTTCGTGGCCGGTGCCGGCTTCGCCATCACCCACGGCGTCACCACGATCCTCGTGCACGAGCACAGCGGCGACTACCTCGTGTCGTACATCGTGCTGGCGGTCTCGTTCGTCATCGAGTCGATCTCGCTGGCCCGGGCCGTACGGCAGGTCCGCCGCGAATCCGAGCGCTGGCAGACCACCCCCCGACGGTTCCTACGGCTCACCGCCGACACCACCGTCAAGGCGGTCTTCCTGGAGGACAGCGCGGCCCTGATCGGCCTCGTGCTGGCCGGGCTCGGCGTCGGCCTGTCGCACGCCACCGGCGACGAGGTGTGGGACGGCGTCGCGTCGATCCTGATCGGCCTGCTGCTGCTGACGGTCGCCGGGATCCTCGCCGGCAACAACCTGTCGCTGCTGGTCGGCCGGGCCGTCCCGGAGCGACTCCGCCACGAGATCGAACAGGAGCTGGCCGAACTGCCCGAGGTGGAACGCATCGACACCCTGCTGACCATGCAGCTCGGCCCGGACGACATCCTCGTCGCCGCGAAGGTCGACTTCCGTGACGAGGCCACCGGCGCGCAGATCGAGGCCACCGCCGACGAGGCCGAGCGGCGGCTCACCGAGCGGTACCCGGAGATCCGTTTCGTGTTCCTCGACCCCACCCGCTCGCAGCCGGGCGCCACCGGCAACGCCCGACACACCCAGGCCGCGCCGCTCGGCGACGAGCCCACCTGATCACGCCGGCGTCGCACCCGGTCGCGGTCCGCCGCGCCCGCGCGGCTAGCGTGCCCGTCATGGTGCGATGGCGTACGGGGACGGTGGCGGCGCTGCGGCGGCAGTGGACCGGGGCGGTGGAACTCGACGTCGACCTGCCCGACGGCACACGCATGCGGGCGCTGGCCTATCCCGAGCTGGTCGGCACGCCCGAGCCCGGCGACCGGGTACTGCTCAACGCCGGTGCGCTGCTGATGGGGTTGGGCACCGGCGGGTACGCCCTCGTGGTGGCGCTGCCGGACCGGCTGCCCCCGGACCCGCCGGACGCCGCCGACACCCGCGACGCCGGGCACCTGGTCAAGGCCCGCTACACGCCGTTGCAGCCGATCCTGCTCGGCGTGGACGAGGAGGCCTCCCCGCACCGCGCCGTGCTGGCCGACGCCGACGACCTGGGCGGCATGCCGGTGGTAACCGCCGACCTGCACTCGGCGCTGCCGGCGATCCTGGCCGGCATCCGGGTCGACGCCCCGCAGGCGCGGGTCGCGTACCTGCTCACCGACGGTGGCGCGCTGCCGGCCTGGTTCTCCCGCACCCTCGCCGGTCTACGCGACGAGCTGGCCGGGACGATCTCGGTTGGGCAGGCGTTCGGCGGCGACCTGGAAGCGACGACCCTGCACGGCGGCCTGCTCGCCGCCCGGCACGTGCTGCGCGCCGACGTGGCCATCGTGGCGCAGGGGCCCGGCAATCTGGGCACGGGCACCCGGTGGGGCTTCTCCGGCGTCGCCGTCGGCGAGGCGGTCAACGCGATCGCCACGCTCGGCGGGCGGCCGATCGGCTCGCTGCGCATCTCCGACGCCGACCCCCGCCCCCGGCACAACGGCGTGTCGCACCACAGCCTCACCGCGTACGGCCGGGTGGCGCTCGCCCCGGCGGAGCTGGTGGTGCCCGACGGCCTGGACCCGGCCCTGGCCGCCGAGGTCGACGCGGCCCTGGCCCCACTGGCGGCCCGGCACCGGATCGTGCAGGTGCCCACGGCTGGCCTGGACGCCGCGTTGCGCGCCAGCCCCGTCCCCCTGTCCACCATGGGCCGCGCCCTGGACGCCGACCACGCCTACTTCCTGGCAGCAGCAGCAGCCGGCCGCCACACCACAACCCACCTCCCCTAACCCCCTCCCCCTGCCCCTCCCCCCTGCCCCCACCCCCCTGCCCCACCCCCCACCCCCGGGCTCCGCGTTGATCATGAAGTTATTGCGCGCCGCCTCGGCGTGTCGTGGCAACAACTTCATGATCAACGCGGGCGCCGGTGCCGAGGTTCTCGATGTCGTGGCCGTAGGCGAACGGCACGTACCCGACGACGCCGACGCGCATGTCGAAGGTGCCGGCCACCCCGCTACTGGCGAACACACCCATCTGGCCGTGGCCGGAGAGGTAGTACTGCCACTCGTCGCCGTTGGGATGCCAGTGCAGCTTCCTCATCCCGCCCGGGTCCACCTCGACCAGCGCGGCGCAGATCGTGGTGGCCGCGGCGAACTGGGTGACGTCGGCGACGCGCACCTGACCGCCCGGGAACCGCTGCGGCTTCTGGGCGAGCAACCGGCGGGCGGAGTTGCCCGCACCGGCGCAGGGTGGGCCGAGACCGCTCGAGGTGCGCAGTGCGGGCGGACGGGCCCGCGCCGGAACCCGATGCGGGCGGAGCACCCACGTCGGCGACGGCCAACGGATACCCGACGGCGCGACCCGGCCGGGCCATCCCTGACCCCGGTGGGTCACCGACGGACGCCGGCACGACGGTCCGGCGGACCGCCGACCACGCCGGCCCGCGTCCCGGCGTCGGGCCGCTTGCCTGACGGCTCGGCGGGCGAGGCGATCCACGAACAGTTCCCAACCGGACGCTGACCGGTTCCTGACAAGTCGTCGTTAGCGTCCACGCCCATGAATCGATCCACCACGTGGGCGGTGGCCGGCCTGACCGCCGTCGCCCTGACCGTTGCGCCCGTTCCGGCCTCGGCCGCGGACAGCATCGGCGCCCAGCTCCAGGCGGCCACTCCGGGCGGGATGTTCCTGGCCAACATCGACGACGACGCGAACGCCTGCCGGTCGGCGGCCCAGCGGATCACGAGCGAGGCGGTGGCCCGCGAGGAGGCCAACGAGCAGCGCTTCAGCGACGAGAAGGAGGCCCTCGCCCAACTACCGGACCAGGAGCAGGCCGAGAGGGACTTCCTGGCCCTGCGTCGGTCGCACCGGTGGGAGCAGAACCTCGCCGACCGGCAGCTGGCCGCGTGCAACGACGCCGCGGACGCGGTGGTGAACGGTGCCGCAGACGAGCGGGACCTGTTCCGGTTGCGGGTGACGCCCTGGTCGAACGCGCCGGCCGCCGCCACCGCGAAGGTGACGACGAGCGGCAAAGTGCGGCTGTTCGTGAAGCGCGCCCGCTGGGAGGTGGCGGACGTCCTGACGGTCGCCGAGCTGCGCCGAGGCGTCGACCTGGGCCTGGAGGGCACCGACGTCGTGCGGGACCGGGCCGACTGGGACGGCACGGCGGTGGTCACCCTGACCGTCACCGTCGCGGGCGCAGCCACCACCCGAGCGGTACGTCTGCGGGCGGCACCCGTGCTCACCCAGCTCAACACGCAACGACTGCAACGTGTGTTCGCCGCCGAATCCGATGACGAGAACGCTCGCGGCTGGCATGCCGAGATCGCCAAGGTGGCACCGCTGACCACCCTGGCGACCGCCGACGACGGCTGGACGCAGGACCTGTTCGAACCGGCGTACCAGAAGGTCGACGGGCACGGCATGCGGGTGCTCGTGCCCTCGGTGAACGACCGGCACCGGCAGGCCGCGCGCGCCGCCTACACGCAGCTGCGGGGACGCGACGTGGCGGTGGTGCACATCGCCGACGTGCCGCAGGCCGACAGCGACGACGACAACACGTACGACTCGATGGGCAACCTGGAGACCATGCCGCCCACGCCGGGTCACCCGAACGGGACGATCGTGGTGGGTGGCACGCCCTCGGCGCGGGTCATGACGTTCTTTCGGGCGCAGGGCGCGCAGGACGTGGTCACGGTGGACACCGGCTGGCTGACCGTCGGGCACGTCGACGAGTTCATCCAGTTCCTGCCCGTCGACGGCGGATGGAAGGCGATCGTCGCCGACCCGGCCGCCGGCCTCACGATGCTGGCCAGCGTGCCGCAGAAGGAGAAGCTGCACGGCAACCTGCCGACGTTGGAGTGGCCCTACGACGAGCGCATCGACAAGCGCACCGTCGCCGAGTTCCGCGCCGACGACCAGTTCGTCGACACCAACCGCATCGCCGCCCGCCGGATCGACCAGAACATCGCCACGCTGGGCCTGCCGGCGTCCCGGATCGTCCGGATTCCGGTCCTGTTCACCGCCCGCAGCTTCGACTGGGCGCTGGCACAGAGCGCGATCGACGGCATGGACGACGGACCGGAGAAGGACGACGCGATCGTCGCCCTCAACGCCATGCGGTACGCCGTCGGCGAGACCCCCAACCTGATCAACGGGCTGGTGGTCAACGGCAACCGGTACGTCGCGCCCAAACCGTACGGCCCTCTGCTCGGCGGCCACGACGTGTTCGAGACCGCCGCCAGCCAGGCGCTGGCGACGGTGGGCTACCAGGTCAGCTACGCGGACGATCTCACCTCCGCGCACGTGGGCGAAGGCGAGATCCACTGCTCCACGAACACGTTCCGGGACTACCTCACCTCGTGACCGACACACGAGGTCGGGACGCGTCGCAGGGCGAGGCGAACGACCATCGGATCCCTATTGGAGCCTCACAGCTTCCTGACAAGTGGTCAGTAGCGTCGCACCCATGAGAGAACACGAGCACATCGGGACGACCGCCAACGGCGACTGGGCAATCGACACGGACACGACGGCCACCAAGGCCAGCGGAGAGGGTGAGCACGGCACGCAGCGCTGACCGGGCCGGGACAACCCGGCTCAGGACAGGAAGATCAGAGCGAGCCAGCCACCCACGATGACCACCAGCGCCACGGCCAGCACCCAGGTCGGCACGGTGTACTCACCGCGTCGGTTGCGGTCGATCTCGGCACGGATCTTCTCCCGCCGGCGTTCGACCCAGTTCTGCCGCTCGGTGCCGCGCTCGGGGCGGTCGGGTGGTCCGGAAGTCGTCATGGCGCGCTCAGCCTACCGGGTGCGCCGGCCCCGGCGGTGGACACCGCCGCCGGGGCCGGCGCACCCGTCACATGCTGGCGATCAGCCGTTCCACCCGCTCGTCGTACGCGCGGAAGGGGTCCTTGCAGAGGACGGTGCGCTGCGCCTGGTCGTTGAGCTTCAGGTGCACCCAGTCGACGGTGAAATCGCGCCGCTTCTCCTGGGCGTGCCGGATGAACTCGCCGCGCAGGCGCGCCCGGGTGGTCTGCGGCGGGGTCTCCTTGGCCTCGAAGATCTCCGGGTCGGTGGCGACCCGGTCCACCTCGCCACGGCGCTCCAACAGCCCGTAGAGGCCACGACCACGGCGCACATCGTGGTAGGCCAGGTCCATCTGCGCCACCCGGGGATGCGACAGCGGCAGGTCGTGCTTGCGCTGGTAGCGCTCGATCAGCCGCAGTTTGCTGACCCAGTCGATCTCACGCGAGACCGGCTCGAGGTCACCGCTCTCGACCGCGTTGAGCACCCGGCCCCACAGCTCGACGACCCGCTTGGCGGCCTGGTCGCCGCCACGACGCTCGACGAACTCGGTGGCCTTGGCCAGGTATTCCTGCTGGATGTCCAGAGCGCTGACCTCCTTGCCGGAGGCCAGGCGCACCTTGCGGCGGCCGGTGATGTCGTGCGACACCTCGCGGATGGCCCGGATCGGGTTCTCCAGCGACAGGTCGCGCATGACGACACCGGCCTCGATCATCCGCAGCACGATGTCGGCGGTGCCGACCTTGAGCAGCGTGGTGACCTCGTTCATGTTCGAGTCACCGACGATCACGTGCAGGCGCCGGTAACGCTCGGCGTCGGCGTGCGGCTCGTCGCGCGTGTTGATGATCGGGCGGCTGCGGGTCGTCGCCGAGGAGACGCCCTCCCAGATGTGCTCGGCCCGCTGCGACAGGCAGTAGACCGCGCCCCGCGGCGTCTGCAGCACCTTGCCGGCCCCGCAGATCAACTGCCGGGTCACCAGGAACGGGATGAGCACGTCGGCGAGCCGACCGAACTCCCCGTGCCGGGAGACCAGATAGTTCTCGTGGCAGCCGTACGAGTTGCCGGCCGAGTCGGTGTTGTTCTTGAACAGGTAGATCTCACCTGCGATGCCCTCGTCGTGCAGCCGCTTCTCCGCGTCGACGAGCAGCCCCTCCAGGATCCGCTCGCCGGCCCGGTCGTGGGCCACCAGGTCGGTCACCGAGTCGCACTCCGGTGTCGCGTACTCCGGGTGTGACCCGACGTCCAGGTAGAGACGGGCCCCGTTACGCAGGAACACGTTGCTCGACCGACCCCAGGACACGACGCGCCGGAACAGATACCGCGCGACCTCGTCCGGGGACAGCCGCCGCTGCCCGCGATAGGTGCAGGTGACGCCGTACTCGGTCTCGAGGCCGAAGATTCGCCGCTCCATGATGAGACATTAGCCGCCCGGAGGCCCGGTTCGTCACTGTCACACCACAGGTCGTGCCCGAGGGGCGGTCACATACCGGTCGAGTGCGACATTCCGTCCGGGCCGAGGCTCGCCACGAACCGCCGGCAGGAGTCGTACTCCGGCAGCAGGCCGCTCTCGCGGGCCTGCGCGAGGGTCGGCGCGGCGTCGTCGCGCGCGGACAGCAGCGGCACCTCGGCGGGCCACTCGATGCCCAGCTCCTCGTCGAGCGGGTGCACGGCGTGCTCGCCGGTCGGGTTGTACGTGGCCGAGCACAGGTAGCTCAGCGTCGCGTCGTCGGTCAGCGCGCAGAACCCGTGCCCGAGCCCCTCGCTGAGATAGACCGCCCGCCGGTCGGTGTCGTCCAGCCGGACGCCCTCCCAGCGACCGAAGGTCGGCGAGCCGAGCCGCAGGTCCACGATCACGTCGAGGACCGCGCCGCGCACGCAGGTCACGTACTTGGCCTGCCCCGGCGGTACGTCGGCGAAGTGGATGCCGCGCACCACGCCGCGCGCGGAGACCGACAGGTTGGCCTGGGCGAGGCGCAGCGGGTGCCCCACCGCCTCGGCCAGCTTGTCGAAGCGGTACCACTCCATGAACATGCCGCGCGGGTCGCCGTGCTGCTGGGGGCTGATCTCCCAGGCGCCCTCGATGCTCAGCTCGCGGATCTTCACCAGGACACCCCGTTGCCGTCCAGCAGGCCGAGCAGGTAGTCGCCGTACCCGCTCTTGGTCAGCGGCGCGGCCAGCGCGCGCAGCTGGTCGTCGTCGATCAGGCCGGCCCGCCAGGCCACCTCCTCGACACAACCGATCTTGAGGCCCTGCCGCTCCTCGACCACCCGGACGAACTCGGCGGCCTGCATCATCGAGGTGAACGTGCCGGTGTCCAGCCACGCGGTGCCGCGATCGAGCACCGTCACCGACAGCTCGCCGGTCTCCCGGTACACCTCGTTGACGGCGGTGATCTCCAGCTCGCCACGAGCGCTCGGAGTGAGCTTGCGGGCGATGTCGACCACCCGATTGTCGTAAAAGTACAGGCCGGGCACCGCGTAGCGGGACTTCGGCCGGGCCGGCTTCTCCTCGATCGAGAGCACCCGGCCGTCGGCGTCGAAGTCGACCACGCCGTACTCCTGGGGGTTGGCGACCTGGTAGGCGAAGACCCGGCCGCCGACGAGGTCACCGTGGTCGGCGAGCTGCCGTCCCAGCCCCACGCCGTGGAAGATGTTGTCGCCGAGGATCAGCGCCACCGACTCGTCGCCGATGAAGTCCGCGCCGAGGATGAACGCCTGCGCGATGCCCTCCGGGCGCGCCTGGGCGACGTACTCCAGCCGCAGCCCGAACTGGCTGCCGTCGCCGAGCAGCCGGCGGAACTGGTCCTGGTCCTCCGGTGTCGTGATCACCAGGATCTCCCGGACCCCGGACATCACCAGGGTGGAGAGCGGATAATAGATCATCGGTTTGTCGAAGACCGGCATCAGCTGCTTGGACACCGCGCGGGTGATCGGCCACAGTCGGGATCCGGTACCGCCGGCAAGGAGGATTCCACGCACCGGCGAAGCCTACCGGCACGGCTACGGAACGTGCGTGGGGGTCGCGTCCCACGTCCGCCGACGAACGTCGCGTACACTCTCGGACCCGTGAGGATCCTCGTCACCGGCGGAGCCGGATTCATCGGGTCGGAGTACGTTCGACTGCTGCTGGGCAAGCCCTTGGGCAGCGCCGAGGGCGTGCCCCCGCTCGAACCGGCGGTCGTGACCGTGCTCGACAAGTTGACCTACTCGGGCAACCGGGCCAACCTCGACCCGGTCCGCGACGACCCTCGCCTGCGGTTCGTGCAGGGTGACATCTGCGACCCGGTCGTGGTCGACGAGGTCGTCGCCGACCACGACGTGATCGTGCACTTCGCCGCCGAGTCGCACGTCGACCGCTCGATCGCCGGCGCCGCGCCCTTCGTCACCACCAACGTGCTCGGCACCCAGACCCTGCTCGACGCCGCGCTGCGCCACGGCACCGGCCGTTTCGTGCACGTCTCCACCGACGAGGTGTACGGCTCGATCGACGAGGGCTCCTGGACGGAGACCTGGCCGCTCGCCCCCAACTCGCCGTACTCGGCCTCGAAGGCCGGCTCCGACCTGCTCGCGCTGGCCTACCACCGCACCCACGGCATGGACGTGGTGGTCACCCGCTGCTCCAACAACTACGGGCCGTACCAGTTCCCCGAGAAGGTCATCCCGCTCTTCGTCTCCAACCTGCTCGACGGCGGCACCGTCCCGCTCTACGGCGACGGCGGCAACATCCGCGACTGGCTGCACGTGCACGACCACTGCCGGGGCATCGCGATGGTCCAGCAGAAGGGCCGCGCCGGCGAGGTCTACAACGTCGGCGGCGGCACCGAGCTCACCAACAAGGAGCTGACCGGCCTGCTGCTGGAGGCCTGCGGCGCCGGCTGGGACCGGGTCGTCCCGGTCACCGACCGCAAGGGTCACGACCGCCGGTACTCCCTCGACATCAGCAAGATCAGCGAAGAGCTGGGCTACCAGCCCAGCATCATCCTCGACGACGGCCTCGCCGACACCGTGCGCTGGTACCAGGAGAACCGGGCCTGGTGGGAGCCGCTGAAGTCGGCCCCCACCGCATGACCCGACTACTCGTCACCGGCGCCGGAGGGATGCTCGGCCGGGACCTGATCACCGTCCTGGAGACCCGGCCCGACCTGAAGGTCACCGCCGCCGCCCGTACCGACCTGGACGTCACCGACCCCACTGCGGTCCGCACCGCCGTCGCCGGACACGACGTCGTTATCAACGCCGCCGCGTGGACCAACGTCGACGGCGCGGAAGCCGACGAGGCGGCGGCCACCGCCGTCAACGGCCACGGCGTGGCGAACCTCGCGGCGGCGTGCGCCACCAGCGGCACCCGGTTGATCCAGGTCTCCACCGACTACGTCCTCGCCGGCGACGCCGACTCCCCCTACCCGGAGGACGCGCCGACCGCGCCCGTCAACGCGTACGGGCGCGGCAAGCTGGTCGGCGAGCAGGCCGTCGCCCGCCTGCTGCCGGACACCGGGTACGTCGTCCGCACCGCGTGGCTGTACGGCGCGCACGGGCCGAACTTCGTGGCCACCATGCTGCGGCTAGCCGGCCAACGCGAGCACGTCGACGTGGTCGACGACCAGCACGGGCAGCCCACCTGGTCGTACCGCCTCGCCGAGCGGCTGGTCGCGCTCGCCGACGCCGCCCTGGACGGTCGCGCCGCTCCCGGCGTCTACCACGGCACCTGCGCCGGCCAGACCACCTGGTGCGGGCTGGCCCGTGCCGCGTTCACCCTGGCCGGTCTGGACCCGGACCGGATCCGACCCACCACGAGCGACAGGTATCCTCGTCCCGCCCCCCGTCCGGCGTACAGTGTGCTAGGGCACAGTCGCTGGGCGGCTGCGGGTCTGCCGCCGCTTCCGGATTGGCACTCCACCCTGGTTGACGCGTTCCACTCCCCCGCTCCACCCGCCCCGTGGAAGGTCGCATGAAGCTCACCCTCGTCACCGGCCTGACCGGCCTGATACTGCTGGCCACGATCGTCGAGCTGCTGCGCCGCCGGCAGCTCCGCGAGAAGTACGGCATGCTCTGGCTCTGCGTCCTGGTGATCGTCATTCCGCTGTCGCTCTTCCCCCGCCTGCTGGACAACGTCGCCGAGCTGCTCGGCGTCCAGTCCGGCGTGAGCCTCGTGCTCTTCCTCGGCATCGTCTTCCTGCTGCTGGTCTGCGTGCACCTCAGCTGGGAGGTCAGCGCCCTCGAAGAGGAGACCCGGACCCTGGCAGAAGACTTCGCCCTGCTCCGCGCCGAGATCGACGCGGACCGGGCGGCTCGAGACGAACTGGTGTCGCACGATGGTTAACGGCAAGCGGGTCCTGATCATCATCCCCGCGCTCAACGAGTCCGGCTCCATCGCCGACGTCGTCGGCGAGGTCCGCGGCGAACTACCCGGCGTCGACGTGCTCGTGGTCGACGACGGCTCCACCGACCGCACCGCCGCCGTCGCCTCCGCCGCCGGCGCCCGGGTCGCGAAACTCCCGTACAACCTCGGTGTCGGCGGCGCCATGCGGGTGGGATACCGGTACGCCCGCGATCACGACTACGACGTGGCCATCCAGATCGACGCGGACGGCCAGCACGACCCGCGGTACGTGCCCAAGCTCGTCGACCTGCTCGACGAGACCGACCTGGTGATCGGCGCCCGGTTCGCCGGCGAGGGCGACTACAACGTCCGCGGCCCCCGCCGCTGGGCCATGGTCATGCTTTCCGGCGTGCTGTCCCGCGTCGCCCGCACGAAGCTCACTGACACCACCTCCGGTTTCCGCGCCGCCAATCGCCGCGTAATCGAAATGTTCGCCACCTGGTATCCGGTGGAATACCTGGGTGACACGGTCGAGACGCTCGTGCACACCGCCCGGCGGGGCTACACCATCCGCCAGGTGCCGGTGGCGATGCGCAAGCGGATGGCCGGCACCCCCAGCCACTCCCCGGCCAAGGCCATGATCTACCTCGGTCGGGCCTTCGCCGTCCTCACGTTGGCGCTCATTCGCCGGTGATCCGGCGGCTGCTGAGTCTGGTCCCACCAGGCACCGTCGCCGTCGGCGCCGGCCTGGCCCTGCTGGGGCTCGCCTCCTACGTCCACCTGGCCGTCGCCGGGCACAGCCTCACCTCGGCCGACTACTCTTCGCTCGCGGCGCTCTGGACGATCGTCTTCACCTTCGGCATCGGCCTGTTCATGCCCGTCGAACAGGAGGTCGCCCGGCTCGTCGCCGGCCGGCACAGCCAAGGCCTACCCCCTGGACCGGTACTGGCCCGAGGGGTGGCCCTGGCCGCCGGTCTGCTCGCCGCCGTGGTCGCGCTGATCATCGCCACCCGAGGGCCGCTCACCGACCGGTTCTTCGCCAGCGACGACACCATGGTCGCCGTCCTGATCGGGTCGCTCGCCGCGCTCGCCGTCGCGCACACCACCCGCGGCGTGCTCTCCGGCCTGCAACTGTTCCCCTGGTACGGCACCCAACTCGGCGTCGACGGCGGCCTGCGCATCGCCCTCGTCGCCCTGCTCGGCCTGACCGGTGTCACCTCCCCCGTCTGGTTCGGCGCGGTGCTGATCGTCGCGCCGCTGATCGGCGTGGCGGTCACCGCCGCACCGGTCCTGCGGGCTATCGGCGGCGGCGTTCCCGTCGCCTGGGCCGCATTCCTGCGCGGCCTCGGTCTGCTCATCACGTCCAGCCTGCTGTCCCAGGTCGTCGTCAACATCGGCGTGATCAACGTCAAGGTGCTGGACCCGTCCGACGTGGCCACCGCCGGCGCCCTGCTCTCCGCGCTGGTGCTGGTCCGGATCCCGCTGTTCGTCTTCGCCTCACTCCAGGCGTCCCTGCTCCCGGGTCTCGCCACCTCCGCCGCCACCGGCGACCGGACTGCCTTCAACGGGCTGCTGCGCCGGGCCCTGGGCGTCGTCACCGCGCTCGGCCTCACCGGCGCCGTGCTCGCCGTCCTGCTCGGCCCGTGGCTGGTGCAGACCCTGTTCGACGCGCCCGGCGTCCTCGGCCACGGTGACTTCGCCTGGCTCGCCGCGGCCACCCTCGCCTACCTCTGGGCGATGGTCCTCGGTCAGGCGCTACTCGCCCTCGACCGGCACCGGGCGCAGGCGGTCGCCTGGGCCGTGGGCGTGGCCGCGCTGGTCGCCGCCACCCTCGCCCCGGTCGCCACCGCGCTGCGGGTCGAACTCGGCTACGCCATCGGCTCCGTCGTGGTCGCCGCCACCATGGCCGCCCTGCTCCGCACCCGCACAAGCGGCCCGGCGCCCATGCACACCACCACCACCCGCGAAGCCGTCGCACCCGGACTACCCGCAGGCTCCTGACCCCCCGGCCCCCGACCCCCGGCGATCTTGCACTTTCTGTCGAGACAAATGCGCGCAGAAGGTGCACTCGGGCGACAGAAAGTGCAAGATCGGCGAGGTTGAAGCGGGGCGGGGCGGGGCTGGGCGCCTGGGGGGGTGTGTGACACGCGGGCGGCGGGCGACCCGTTCTCCGGGCCGCCCGCCGCACACGACAGGTTCTACTTGCCGTCCGCCGGCTTGTCCTCCAGGTCGGCGGAGCCCGCCGACGTCGTCGGCTTGTGGGCCTCCGTGGTCGGCTGCGCCGGCGTGTCCGGCCCACCCGCCTCGGCCGGCTCCTCCGCCGCCGCGACATCACCGTCGAGCAACGCCGTCAGCGCCGCCCCCGTGATCCGCCGGAACGTACGCCCCACCCGCTGACGGTCCAGCACCGCCACCTCGAGCTGGTTCGCGGCGATCGTACGAGCCGCACCACCCTCACCACCGACGGTGCTCAACGCCTGCACCGCCACCCGGACCGCCTCGCCGAGCGACATGTCCGCCCGGTGCTGCGACTTCAGGACACCGGTGATCGCCTCGGCCTGGCCACCCATCGCCATCCGGCCCGGCTCGTCGTTGACCGACCCGTCGTACGTGAGCCGGTACAGCTCGTCGTCGTCCGGGGTCGCCCCGACCTCCGCCACACAGATCTCCACCTCGAACGGCTTCGACTGCTCGGTGAAGATCGCGCCCAGGGTCTGCGCGAACGCGTTCGCCAGCGCCCGCCCGGTGACGTCGCGCCGGTCGTAGCTGAGGCCGTTCAGGTCTGCCATCCGCACACCGGCACGGCGCAGGTTCTCGAACTCGTTGTACCGGCCGACGGCGGCGAAGCCGATCCGATCGTAGATCTCACTGACCTTGTGCAGGGCGCTGGAGAGGTTCTCCGCGACGAAGAGCACCCCGCCGGAGTAGCTCAGGACCACCGCGCTGCGACCCCGGGCGATGCCCTTGCGGGCCAGCTCGGAGCGGTCGCGCATGATCTGTTCGGGCGAGGCGTAGAACTGCATGGCCACGGCGGCGGTTCTCCTTACGGCGCTGTGCTGACGACTGCTGACTGGTGGGGGTGGACGGGGTTCAGCCGCCCGGGTTCTCCATCCGGCCGGCGACCACACCCTCGGCGATCGCCGCCGTCTCGGAGTCCGTCAACCGGCGCGTGCCCTCGGCGGTAGCGGTCATCACCACCGGATAGATCCGGCGGGTCAGGTCCGGTCCGCCGGTCGCGGTGTCGTCGTCGGCCGCGTCGTAGAGCGCCTCGACCGCGAGCCGGGTCGCGTCATCGAGGGACACGCCGGTCCGGAAACGCTTCTTGAGCGCCGACTTGGCGAAGAGCGAACCGGAGCCGATGGCGTCGTAGCCGGTCTCCTCGTACGGGCCACCGGTCACGTCGAAGCTGAAGATCCGCCCTGCCCGCGCCGGGTCGCTGGCGGCCAGGTCGAAGCCGGCGAACAGCGGAACGACGGCGAGGCCCTGCATGGCCGCACCCAGGTTGCCCCGGATCATCGACGCGAGCCGGTTGGCCTTGCCGTCGAGTGAGAGCATCGCGCCCTCGATCTTCTCGTAGTGCTCCAGCTCCACCTGGAACAGTCGCATCAGCTCGATGCCGATGCCCGCGGTGCCCGCGATGCCGACCAACGAGTACGCGTCGGCGGGGTGCACCTTCTCGATGTCGCGCTGGGCGATTAGGTTGCCCATGGTGGCCCGTCGGTCACCGGCCATCACCACGCCACCGGCGGCCGAGATCGCCACGATGGTGGTCGCGTGCGGCGCCAGGTCGGCGGCCATGCCGGGCGGAAGGGGTCGACGACCGGGCAGCATCTCGGGCGCCACCCGGCTCAGGAACGTGGTGAAGGAGGACGTCCCCGCGTTGGTGAACACATCTGGTAGACGCCCGGATGGATCAAAGCCCGCTGCCACGTGGTTCCTCTCAGGTACGTGATCGCCCTGGCCAGCCTCGTAGGACTGTCACGGAACTGGCCAAGACCACCGTTGCAGTTGAAGCAGAGTATCCCGCGCACCCATCCGGTGCGATGATCGTGGTCCAGATGTTGCGGGTCCGCGCCGCCACAGATCGCGCAGACCCCGCCCTGTTCGGCCAGGAGCTCCTGAAACTCCTTCTCCCCAATGCCGTAGCGCCGCCGCAGGTGGTACTCGCGGTTACCCCCGTACAGCCGCTCTTTGGTCTCACTGGTCTTCCTGTTGTGGCAGGGCTTGCAGTAGCTGGCATACCCGGAGCTGTCCGCCCGGTTCCGGGGAAAAGCATCGAACGGCTTGACCGCATCGCACGCCGGGCAGAACTTGTGCCCTTCTGGCACGACGCGGCTTGCCCGCACTTCACGGTCGAACTTGGCCTTCACCCGACGCGCGTAACTTGCCTTGGAACGCTCGTTGAAGCAGGGCTTGCAGTAGCTGCCCCGCCCTTCCGGCCTCTTCGAGCTGGCACAGAAATCATCAAGCGACTTCCACTCGCCGCAGTCTCGGCAGCAGCGCTGTCCGTCACGGTCATCACTCGCGTGAGACATATCCGAATTGACACTATATGTTCACTGACCTCCTTTTTGTACGTAACCTCTCACGAATTCTTCGGCGTTTTCTTCCAGGACGGAGTCGATCTCGTCGAGCAGGTCGTCGACGTCCTCGGTGATCTCGGCGTGCCGCTCGGCCACCTCGGGGTTGGCCTCGGTGGTGACGTCCTCGATTTCCTCGCCCTGGCGGGACTTGCCGGACTGCGACTGGCCGCCGCTGTCATGAGTGGCCATTGCTGCCTCCTCCACGATCGTCTGCGATGAACTTACCTCGCCCGGACGACGAAAAGCCCGCCGCGCGCCGGCTTGCGGCGCGCAGCGGGCAATCGGTGTCGCGT
Source organism: Micromonospora sp. NPDC049102 (assembly GCF_043197485.1). NCBI lineage: Bacteria > Bacillati > Actinomycetota > Actinomycetes > Micromonosporales > Micromonosporaceae > Micromonospora > Micromonospora sp. NPDC049102. The sequence goes on from NZ_JBICTE010000031.1 coordinate 53,764, forward strand.
TCAGCCGCCGGTCAGCGTCTCCAGCAGGTCCTTGGCGCTGGCGCAGCGGTCGAACAGCGCCCCGACGTGAGCGCGGGTGCCACGTTCCGGCTCCATCATCGGCACCCGGACGAGCGACTCCCGGCCCACGTCGAAGATCACCGAGTCCCAGCTCGCGGCGACCACCTCGGAGGCGTACTGCGCGAGGCAGCGGCCCCGGAAGTAGGCCCGGGTGTCCTCCGGCGGCTCGGTCATCGCGCTGCGGACCTCCTCGTCGGTGAGCAGCGTCTTCATGGCCCCTCGGGACACGAGCCGGTTGTAGAGGCCCTTCTCCGGGCGTACGTCGGAGTACTGGAGGTCGACGAGCTGGAGCTTGTGCGAACCCCAGCCGAGCTTCTCCCGCTCCCGGTAGCCCTCCAGCAGCCGCAGCTTCGCCACCCAGTCCAACTCGTCCACGCAGAGCATCGGGTCGCGGCCGAGCCGGTCCAGCACGCCCTCCCACCGGTCCAGCACGTCGGCGGTCTGCTCGTCGACGTCGGTGCCGTAGCGGTCGTCGACAAAGGACCGCACCCGTTCGAAGTACGCCCACTGCACGTCCAAGGCGGTCAGCCGGCGGCCGTCGCGCAGCCGCATGAGGTGCGTGAGGGACGGGTCGTGGCTGACCGAGCGCAGTTCGCTGACGGGGTCGGCGATGCCGAGGTCGGCGCTGAGCGCCTTCTCCTCGATCATGGTGAGGATCAGCGCGGTGGTGCCCACCTTAAGGTAGGTGGAGATCTCCGAGAGGTTGGCGTCGCCGATGATGACATGCAGCCGGCGGTACTTGTCGGCGTCGGCGTGCGGCTCGTCGCGGGTGTTGATGATCGGTCGCTTGAGGGTGGTCTCCAGGCCGACCTCGACTTCGAAGAAGTCGGCGCGCTGGGAGATCTGGAAGCCGCTCTGCCCGCCGTCCTGTCCGATGCCGACGCGGCCGGCGCCGCAGACGATCTGCCGGGTCACGAAGAAGGGCGTCAGGTACGCCACGATGTCGGCGAACGGGGTCTGCCGGCGCATCAGGTAGTTCTCGTGGGCGCCGTAGCTCGCACCCTTGTTGTCGGTGTTGTTCTTGTAGAGGTGGATGGGCTGGCTGCCGGGGATGGTGGCGGCGCGGCGGGACGCCTCGGCCATCACCCGCTCGCCGGCCTTGTCCCAGCGCACGATGTCGCGGGGCGTGGTGACCTCGGGAGTGGAGTATTCGGGGTGCGCGTGGTCCACGTAGAGGCGTGCGCCGTTGGTGAGTATCACGTTGGCCAGGCCCAGGTCCTCGTCGGCGAGGGCCTCGGCGGGGTCGTAGGCGGCTCCGGAGTAGGTGAAGCCGCGGGCGTCGCGCAGCGGCGACTCCTCCTCGTAGTCCCAGCGGGCGCGGCCGCCCCGGTTGAGCTCGGGCCGGGCCCCGTAGGCGTTGACCACCTGGGACGAGGTCACCATCGGGTTCGCTCCGGCCTGGCCGGGTACGGAGATGCCGTACTCGACCTCGGTGCCCATGATCCGTCTTACGCTCATCGACCTACCCGCTTCGCTCGCCCGACCCGGTCCCCGTCATGTCGAGCGTAGTCCGACTGTTCGGGGTCGGGGGCGCGCCGGTGCGGGCGGGTTACGGGTGTCGTCCCGCGCCCCGCCCGCCACGGTCAGTACTTGATGATCATTGGGACGGTGGTGACCCGGCCGCGCAGGTCCGGGTACCTGGTCAGCAGCTTGTCGACGCGTCGTTGCGCGGCCGGGTCGCTGATCAGCAGGCGGATCGGACCGCGGGTTGAGCGCAGGATCTTGCGGGTGCGCCCGGGTTCCTCGAAGATCGGCAGGTAGATCGCCGGCTCGCTCTGGGCGGTGGTGCCCTGCAGGGCGGAGAGGCAGATCGATTCCGCGTAGCCGCGGTAGCCGGTCCGGTCGAGCACGACGGTGATGGTGCCCGGCTGGTCGGGGTGGCGGCGGTAGGCCGCGGCGCAGACCTGGGCGACCCTCGACGGTTTGTCCACGCTGTGCTGGACCCAGAGCTGCGTCCAGCTCTGCTTGTCCACCACGAGCAGGCTCCGACTCCAGCCGGTGAGCCCGCAGAGGGTCACGACGGTGAGCACGGCCAGGGTGGCGGCGAGCGCGGGTACGGCGACGGCGCGGACCCGGTTCGAACGCCGTTCGGCGGACGGCACGGGCAGCAGCAGGACCAGGGCGGCAGTGCCGACGATGAGCCCGACCGTGGCGAGGTGCACGCCCTTCATGAAGTAGTAGGCGGGCTGGACGCCGGCGAGGACGTTCGCCAGGGCGATGGCGAGGGCGAAGCCGACCGCAACCAGCACGGCGGCGAGGTGCCTCCGCCAGGCCCGGTCGGCGCGGCGGGCCTGGATCACGAGGCCGATCAGGACAATCGGGGCGAAGCCGAGCAGGGCACGCCACGCCTCGGCGAGTTCCAGGCCGGCCTTGGCGTCGAGGGCCTCGGTCTGACCGGCGGCGAAGACGCCCAGTACCAGGGGCAGCGGGGCGAGCAGGGCGGTGACCAGGCCGACGGCGAAGACGGTCCGGCGGGTGTGGAGCAACTCCCGGCGGTGCGCGATCAGCCAGCCGAGCACCAGCAGCCCGGCCGGTGGGAGGAACAGGTAGTAGGTGAAGCCGATGCCGGTGAGCAGCGCGCCGAGCAGGACGAGTTGTTCCCGGTTGCTGGCGAGCGGGCGTACGACGAGCGCGGTCAGCGCGACGGCGAGCGCGAGCCCGAGCACCTCGCTGGGGTAGCCGGCGATGAGTAGGCGGGGCAGTTGGCTGCCGAGGACGAGGGCGCTGACGACGACGGTCAGGACGACCCGGTGCAGCGGGTGCAGGGGTCCGGGAAGGCGTTGGGCGGCCCAGAAGAGCGTGAGCACGAACAGGCCGAAGGTGGCGAAGCACCACCACCCGTAGTGGGTGAGGCTGCTCGCCCCGCTCGGCGTGCCGGTGGCGGAGCGCAGGTGCGCGTCGAGCGCGGCGGTGGTGAGGTGCCAGCCCTGCGGGTAGCGGGCGAGCAGGGAGACGATGTCGTCGCGGGCGGCCGACGGGTCGAGGAAGACGTACCCGCCGAGCCGGCCGATGGCGTCGACGAGGGCGACGTGGCGGAGGTTGTCCTCGCCGAGGGCGAGGAGGCTGAGGCGCCCGGCGAGGGTGCCGGCCCGCAGCCAGGGTGATGCGAGGTAGCCGACGACGGCGACGGTGGCGACGACCGGCAGCAGGTCGGTCCACACCGGTCGGGGCAGGCTGGGACGTCGGCCGGTCACCGTGGCGACGAGGGCGAGCGCGCTGAGGGCGGCGCCGCTGACGGCGACGGGGTGCAGCCCCCAGGGCCAGAGGGTGAAGAGCAGCCCGGCGATGGTGGTGGCGCCGACGAGCAGCAGCGCGGCGAGCACGAGCCGGTCGAGCAGGGTGCGGCCGCCGCGCAGCAGGCTGGCTGTGGCCAGCAGCACGAGCGGAGGCAGCAGCCAGGCCAGGTGCAGGGGGTACGCGACCGCGGGTACCAGCCACGCGGCCGCCAGCGCGAGGAGCAGCGTGCGGTACGAGCGGGCGGAAGGCGGGGTCCGCGGATCGACCGCGGGGCGTGCCGGCGGGTCGGTGACGGTGAGTTCGGACGGCACGCGGATCCTCGATGTTTCGCAGGGTTGGAAGCGCCACAGCGTACCGGGTCGGGTAGGGGTGTGTGGGCCGGTGTGACGAGCGGGGCCCGGGACGCCTCGCGTCCCGAGCCCCGCTGGTGTCAGCGCGTTCTTACAGGTACTGGCCGGTGTTGCTGGCGGTCTCGATGGACCGGCCGGCCTCGGCGCCCTTGCCGCCGGAGACGAGCGTGCGGATGTAGACGATCCGTTCGCCCTTCTTACCGGAGATGCGGGCCCAGTCGTCGGGGTTGGTGGTGTTGGGCAGGTCCTCGTTCTCGCGGAACTCGTCGACGCAGGCGTCGAGCAGGTGCTGCAGGCGCAGCCCCTTGCGACCGGAGGTGAGGAACTCCTTGATGGCCATCTTCTTGCTCCGGTCGACGATGTTCTGGATCATCGCGCCGGAGTTGAAGTCCTTGAAGTAGAGGACTTCCTTGTCGCCGTTGGCGTAGGTGACCTCGAGGAAGCGGTTCTCCTCGGTCTCGGAGTACATCCGCAGAACGACGGCGTCGATCATCGCGGCCACGGTGGCCTGCGGGTCGGTGCCGTGTTCGGCGAGGTCGTCCGGGTGCAGCGGCAGCCCGGAGAGGATGTACTTGGAGAAGATGTCCTTCGCCGCCTCGGCGTCCGGCCGCTCGATCTTGATCTTCACGTCGAGCCGACCGGGGCGCAGGATCGCCGGGTCGATCATGTCTTCCCGGTTGGAGGCGCCGATGACGATGACGTTCTCCAGCCCCTCCACGCCGTCGATCTCGCTGAGCAGCTGCGGGACGATGGTGTTCTCCACGTCGGACGAGACGCCGGAGCCACGGGTCCGGAAGATCGAGTCCATCTCGTCGAAGAACACGATCACCGGAGTGCCCTCGCCGGCCTTCTCCCGAGCCCGCTGGAAGATCAGCCGGATATGCCGCTCGGTCTCGCCGACGTACTTGTTGAGCAGCTCCGGGCCCTTGATGTTGAGGAAGAAGCTGGTGTGCTTCTCCTTGCCCTGCCGCTCGGCGATCTTCTTGGCCAGGGAGTTGGCCACCGCCTTGGCGATCAGCGTCTTGCCGCAGCCGGGCGGTCCGTAGAGCAGGATGCCCTTGGGCGGGCGGAGCTGGTGCTCGCGGAACAGGTCCGCGTGCAGGAACGGAAGCTCGACCGCGTCGCGGATCTGCTCGATCTGCGACTGGAGGCCACCGATGTCGGAGTAGTCGACGTCGGGCACCTCCTCCAGGACCAGCTCCTCGACCTCGCTCTTCGGGATCCGCTCGTACGCGTACGCCGAACGGGGCTCGATCATGAGCGAGTCGCCGGCACGGATCGCCGAACCGATGAGGGTCTCGGCGAGGTGCACGATGCGCTCCTCGTCGGAGTGGGAGACCACCAGCGCCCGGTCACCCGGCGCGCCGTTCGGCCCCTCCAGGATCTCCTTGAGCATCACGACCTCGCCGACCCGCTCGTACCCGAACGCGTCGACGATGTTGAGTGCGTCGTTGAGCAGGACCTCCTGGCCGCGCTGGAGCTCGGCCACGTCCAGTGAGGGCGAGACGGATACCCGCAGCTTGCGGCCGCCGGTGAAGACGTCCACCGTGCCGTCGTCGTGCTTGGCCAGGAAGACTCCGTAGCCACTCGGCGGTTGCGCGAGCCGGTCGATCTCCTCCTTGAGCGTGACGATCTGCGTGCGAGCCTCCTTGAGGGTGCTCACCAGCCGGTCGTTGTTCTCGGTCAGCCGCGCCAACTGTGCCTGGGTGGCCGCCAGCCGCTCTTCGAGCTGCCGGACGTGTCGGGGGCTTTCGGTCAACTTGCGCCGCACCAGGGCGAGTTCCTCCTGAAGGAACGCGACCTGCGTGGAGAGATCGTGGGCTTCCTTCTCCCACCGTGCGGCGCGCGAGTCCGCGTCGTCGCTGCGTGCTGCCACGTCCCACCTCCCCGGGGGGCTTGAACGTTCTGAGCTAACACTAGCCGCTATGAGCCCGATTCGGTCCCACGCAACACCCTCGTCACTGAACCTTGATCGCCAAGGGGTGGTCTGTGGGGTCGTTACCGGCGTTCGGGTACCGTCGGAGGCAGGTACGGGAGAACATGGGGGGTGCACCGTGGCCGAGGTCGCGACCGACCAGTTGCAGGTCTGGGTGGACCAGGATCTCTGCACGGGCGATGGGCTCTGCGTGCAGTACGCGCCGGAGGTGTTCGAGTTCGACATCGACGGCCTGGCGTACGTCAAGGGTGTCGACGGTGAGCTGCGGTTGGCCCCGGGCAGCCGCGTCGACGTGCCCGAGCACCTGCGACTCGAGGTGATCGACTCGGCGAAGGAGTGCCCGGGCGACTGCATCCACGTGGTGCGCGGCGACGGCGTCGAGGTCGCCGGCCCGGACGCCGAGGACGACTGAGCCAGCGCCGCGCGGTCCGCGCGGCGCTGACCCCGACGGGGTACGCCTCAGAGCATCGGGCGGCCGACGACCGAGGCGACCAGCCGCGCGAACTCCTCGAGTCGGGCGATCTGCCCGGCCCCGCCGTCGTCGAGGGTCTTGCCGAACCGCAGCGCGTCGTGCCGGGGCGTACCGGCCATCTCCTCGCTCGGCGGCGCCTCGTCCAGCGAGGTGAGCAGCAGGTAGACGTCGATGCTGTCGACCCGGATCTCGCCGCTCTCGGAGCGGTTGAGTCGCCGCCGGCAGCCCACCTCGGTGACCGTGGAGACGGGCACGACCCGCAGCGACGACGTCATCGAGCCCGGCGGCCCCTCCCCCGGTGGCACGTCCTCGCCGTGCCAGAGGATCAACCGGCTGCCGTCGCAGACGACGACCTCCTGCCACACGCCGTTGACCTCGTTGACGAAACGTTCCAGGGTGAAGCCGAGCACCGAGGCGCCGCGCAGCACGCCGCCGAGCGCCTCCAGGGCGACGTCCGGGTCCCGGAGGTAGGCGCGGGCGGCCGACTCGAGGTCCTGGTAGGGCGACCAGTCCGGAAACACGGCGGGCAGGTCGCCTCCGCCGTAACCCGGTCGGCTCATCGGGCCGCCTCCCCCCGCTCACCGATGGTCACGGCCTGTCCATCTCCCCCGTCGAGTCGGCCTGCGCGGCGGCGGCCTGGCGGGCCGCCTCGGCCGCGCGCAGGTCCTCGCGACGCTGCACGTACGCCTCATTGCCCTTGCTGGGCTTTCGGCGACGTGGCGGCGCGGTGACGCCCGGAGCGAGTTTGCGCGCGGAGACCAGGAACGCGGTGTGCGCGATCATCCGGTGGTCGGGTCGGACGGCGAGGCCCTCGGCGTGCCAGTCCCGCACCAGCGACTCCCAGGCGCGCGGCTCGGTCCAGCCACCGCGCTCGCGCAGCGCCTCGACCAGTTCCGAGAGCTGCGGGGTGGTGGCGACGTACCCGATGAACACGCCGCCGGGCACCAGCGCCCGCTCGACCATGTCGAGGGTCTCCCAGGGGGTGAGCATGTCCAGGATGATGCGGTCGAAGCCGGTCTCCTGGCACTGCGCGACGTCACCGACGTGCAGGTGCCACGAGGGGTGCGGCCCGTTGAAGAACGCCTCGACGTTGCGCTTGGCGATCTGGGCGAAGTCGTCGCGCACCTCGAACGAGTGCAACTCACCCTCGGTGCCGACGGCGCGCAGCAGCGAGCAGCTCAGCGCGCCGGAGCCGGCGCCGGCCTCGAGGACCTTCGCGCCGGGGAAGATGTCGCCCATCGCGACGATCTGCGCCGAGTCCTTCGGGTAGATCACCTGGGCGCCGCGGGGCATGGAGAGCACGTAGTCCGAGAGCAGCGGGCGCAGCGCCAGGAATGCGGTGCCGCCGCCGGAGGTGGTCACCACGCTGCCGTCGGGCAGCCCGATCAGCGCGTCGTGCGCCAGGATCCCGCGGTGGGTGTGGAACTCCTTGCCGTGCTCCAGCGTCACGGTGTGCATCCGCCCCTTGGGGTCGGTCAGCTGCACACGGTCGCCGGGCCGGAACGGGCCTCGGTGCACGGGTGTCAGCGTCCGGGGGGCGGTGTCGGCTCCGACGGTGGAGGGAGTTGCGGTCACGGTGTCATCTTCCGGTTGGGTTCGAGGAGCTGTGCCAGGTCCCCGATGTGCAGAATGCCGACGACATCTTCGCCTGACGTCACCACGTACTGCGCGCCCGGGTGGGTCTGCACGACCTCCATCACCCGTTCGCCGTCGAGACCGAGTGGCAGCGCGGGAAGCTCGGTGAGGGACCGGGCGACGGCGTCCACCGCCAGCCAGGGACGACGCTCGGCGGGGACGGCAGCGGCGGCGGCCGGATCGACGAGCGCCACCGGGCTGCCGGTGGAATTCGTGACCAGCAGGGCGGCTGCGGGCTGGCCGCCCTCGGCGCGGCGACGCTGGGCCTCGGCCAGCGGCGTGCCGGTGGTCACCGGCCACACCGGCCGCGCCATCTGGGCCAGGTCGATCAGGGGGAACCGCCGGCTGACCCGCGCGGCCCGGATCGACTGCCCGGCGCCGCGCCAGAGGGTGACCGCGACCAGCAGCATGAGCGGCAGCGCCACCGGTGCCAGAGCGTGGGTGAACGTCAGCAGCCCCACCAGTGCGGCCGTGCCGACGGCGACGACGCGCCCCGCCCAGCCGGCGACCTCGGTGCCGCGGTGCCGGTCGCCGGTGAAGCCCCACACGGCGGCCCGCAGCGCCCGGCCGCCGTCCAGCGGCAACCCGGGCAGGCTGTTGAACACCGCGACGATGACGTTGCTCAACGCGAGCTGGAGGGCGAGCTGGTGGGCGACGGTGCCCGGGGGCAGGGCGAGCGTGGCGGCGACCGCGAGGCCGCCGAGCACCGCCGAGACCGCCGGGCCGGCCAGCGAGACCAGCAGGTCGATCCGGGGTGTCGGGGCGTCGCGCTCCATCTCGGTGTACCCGCCGAGCAGTTCGAGGGTGATTCCGCGCACACCGATGCCGTAGCGGCGGGCGGTGAGCGCGTGGCCCAACTCGTGCAGAAGCACCGAGCCGAGCAGGGACACCACGAACCCGAAGCCGATCAGGTAGCCGCTGATTTGTGGCAGATCCAACTGGCGGCGGGCGAACTCGGCGTAGAGCACGGCGACCAGCACGGCGAGCACGAGCATGGAGGCGTTGAGGTACAGGGGCACTCCGAGCACTCGCCCCACGCTCAGACCGGGTCGCCGGTCGGACCGGCGTGGGGGCCGGGATTTCTGCTCCATCGCACCGATGCTACGGACCGGTCACCTGCGGGGCGGCTGGCGGGCGGTGTCATACCGGTGCCCTAACCTTTGCGCACATGACGGCGGAACCGGTCACCACCCCCCAGTCCTCTCCCCCGGCGCAGACGCCCACGACGGTGCGTGCCTCGCTGTCTCCGTCACGGGCCGCGGATTTCAAGACCTGCCCGCTGCTCTACCGGTTCCGCAGCATCGACCGGCTGCCCGAGCGGACGACCATCGAGCAGGCCCGGGGCACGCTGGTGCACGCGGTGCTGGAGCGGCTCTTCGACCTGCCCGCGCCGGGTCGCACCCCGGCCGCGGCGGGCGATCTGGTGGCCCCGCAGTGGGATCGGCTGGTCACCGAGCAGCCGGAGCTGGCCGCGATCTTCGACGACGCCGAGCCGGCCGGCCCGGTGGAGTTCCTGCGCTCGGCGGCAGGGCTGCTGGAGGGCTACTTCGCCGTGGAGGATCCGACGCGCCTCGAACCGGCCGAACGGGAAAGTCTGATCTCGGCGGTCGTGGACGAGGAGTTGTTGATCCGGGGCTATCTCGACCGGCTGGACGTGGCCCCGGACGGCGCGCTGCGGGTGGTCGACTACAAGACCGGCGGAGCGCCCCGGGAGGCGTTCGAGGCGCGCGCGCTGTTCCAGTTGAAGTTCTACGCGCTGGTGCTGTGGCGCACCCGCGGGGTGGTGCCCCGGGTGTTGCGCCTGCTCTACCTGCGCGACGCCGAGGTGCTGGACTACACGCCCGACGCCGACGAACTGGTCCGCTTCGAACGCACCGTGGTGGCGCTGTGGCGGGCGATCGAGCAGGCCACCGCCCGACAGGACTTCCGGCCCCGGCCGAGCAAACTGTGCGACTGGTGCAGCCACCAGGCGCTCTGCCCCACGTTCGGCGGCACCCCACCCCCGTTCCCCGTCGCGGCGGCGAACGCCGACCCCCTCCGCGACGCCCGCAGCACCCCCACACCCCCCGGCGCCGAAGACTAACCACCCCACCCACCCCACACCCCGCCCCGCCCCGCCCCGCCCCGCCCCGCCCCGCCCCGCCCCGGCGATCTTGCAGTTTCGGTTGTCGACATCGGGTGACTCGTCCCAGCCTGTCGGCGCAGAAAGTGCAAGATCGCGGCGAGGGAGAGAGTGGCGGAGCGGGGCGACCTTTACCGTGGTCGGCGAGACGCACAGGCCGGTGGACCGGGACGGGAGACGACATGAGCGATCGGGTGGCCCCGGCTCGGCCGGTACGCATCCTGCTCGCCGACGACCAGCCGCTGCTGCGTACGGGCTTCCGCATGGTCCTGGGGGCCGAGGGTGACCTGGACGTGGTGGCGGAGGCCGGCGACGGCGTGGAGGCGGTGGAGCTGTCCCGGCGGCTGCTGCCCGACGTCGTGCTGATGGACATCCGGATGCCCCGCATGGACGGGGTGGCGGCGACCCGGGCCATCGTCGACTCCCGCCTGCCGGTGCGGGTGCTGGTGCTGACCACGTTCGACCTCGACGAGTACGTGGTGGGGGCGCTGCGCGCGGGCGCGAGCGGGTTCCTGGCCAAGGACGTACCCGCCGAGGAGCTGATCGCGGCGATCCGCACGGTGGCCGGCGGGGACGCGGTGGTCTCGCCGCGCATCCTGCGGCGACTGCTGGAGCGCTTCGCGCAGCTGCTGCCCGACCCGGCGGCCACGCCGTCGGCGGCGCTCAACGCGCTCACCGACCGGGAACGCGAGGTGCTGGTGCAGGTGGCCCGGGGGTTGTCCAACGCCGAGATCGCGGCGGTGCTGTCGGTCAGCGAGACCACCGTCAAGACCCACGTCGGGCACCTGCTGACCAAGCTGCGGCTGCGCGACCGGGTGCAGGCGGTCGTGCTGGCGTACGAGTCGGGTCTGGTCCGCCCACGGGCGTAGCCGCCGAGCCCCGGGTACCTCACCCGGCGTACTCGAAGATCCCTCCGTGGAGGGACGGCCCGGTTGCCGTGCTCACCTACCGTGACCGGAGACGGCACGGCGCGGTTGACCCTCCTGTGACGTGAGGGGGAAGTGTGCAAAACCGGTCGACCGGCCGTCGGGTCAGGGGCAACCCTGATACGGCATGGGGGTGCACCCGCAGCGGGAAATCCGCTCCGCGTCCCCCCAGGGGCGGACGGTACGGGCGCGAGCTGCGCCGATGATTGAACGGTCGCGCCGGACCATCGGGGGGCGGCGTGGGATTCGGACAGACGGAAGAGGTAGATGACGTGACCGCGACGGTAGGCCAGCAGGCGCAGGCCGCGGCCCGGGCGAACGACGTGTGGAAGGTGTACGGCAGCGGCGAGGCTCAGGTCATCGCGCTGCGGGGGGTCAGCGCGGAGTTCGAACGTGCCCGCTTCACCGCGATCATGGGCCCGTCGGGTTCCGGCAAGTCGACGTTGATGCACTGCCTCGCCGGTCTCGACTCGGTGACCCGGGGGACGGTGTCGATCGGTGAGACGACGGTCACCGGGCTGGGCGACTCCGGACTGACGAAGCTGCGCCGGGACAAGGTGGGCTTCATCTTCCAGCAGTTCAACCTTCTGCCGACGCTCACCGCGAAGGAGAACATCCTGCTGCCGATGTCGATCGCCGGGCGTAAGCCGGACCAGGCCTGGTACGACACGGTGATCCGGACGGTGGGCCTGCAGGACCGGCTGGACCACCGGCCGGCGCAGCTCTCCGGCGGTCAGCAGCAGCGGGTGGCGTGTGCGCGTGCGCTGGTGTCCCGCCCCGAGGTGATCTTCGCGGACGAGCCGACCGGCAACCTGGACTCGCGCTCCGGCGCGGAGGTGCTCGGCTTCCTGCGCGACTCGGTGCGCGGGCACGGCCAGACCATCGTGATGGTCACCCACGACCCGACCGCCGCGGCGTACGCCGACCGGGTGGTCTTCCTCGCCGACGGGCAGATCGTCTCGGAGCTGATCGAGCCGACCGCCGACACGGTGCTGGACACCATGAAGAAGCTGGACACTCCGGCCGAGGTGGGCAACTGATGTTCCGGGCGACGCTCAAGAGTCTGCTGGCCCGCAAGGTCCGGCTGATCCTGTCCGGTCTGGCGGTGGTGCTCGGGGTCATGTTCGTCTCCGGCGCGTTCGTGCTGACCGACACGCTGGGTCGCTCCTTCGACTCGGTGTTCGCCGACGGCTTCTCCGAGATCGACGTGAACGTCGCGGCGAAGCCCAAGGTCGAGGTCAACGAGATGGAGGGCGAGCAGACCGCCGCCCCGCTGCCGGCCGCCGTGGTGGACCGGGTCAAGCAGGTGCCGGGGGTGGCCTCGGCGACCGGTGTCGTCAACGCCGACGGTGCGCGGGTGATCGGCAGCAACGGCAAGGTCGTCACGTCGTTCGGGCCGCCGCAGCTGGGTGAGAACTGGGTCGGCGATGGGGACCTGCTGCAACTGCGCGAGGGGCGCGCGCCGCAGGCCGACGACGAGATCGTCGTCAACAAGTCGCTGGCCACGTCGGCGAAGGTGCGCGTCGGCGAGAAGGTCGGCGTGCTGACCGCGTTCGAGTCGAAGAAGCGGGACTTCACGCTGGTCGGCATCGCCGGTTACAGCGGTGACCGGGACTCGATCGGCGGCGTCAACGAGGTCTTCTTCACCACGCCGGTGGCGCAGCGGCTGATGCTGGGCGAACCGGGGGTGTTCAGCAGCGTCACAGTGAAGGCCGCCGGCGGTGTGTCGGATGAGGCGCTGCGCGACGACGTGGCGCGCACGCTGGGCGCGGACTACGACGTGAAGACCGGCGAGCAGGTCGCCGACGACGCCGCGGCCAGCCTGAAGGAGGGCCTCTCCTTCTTCAACAAGATCCTGCTCGGCTTCGCCGCCGTGGCGCTGCTGGTCGGCACCTTCCTGATCCTCAACACCTTCTCGATCATCGTGGCGCAGCGCACCCGCGAGTTGGCGCTGATGCGCGCCATCGGTGCGAGTGGACGGCAGATCATCGGCTCGGTGGTGCTGGAGGCCATCGCGGTGGGTCTGATCGCGTCGGTGCTCGGCCTGGCCGCCGGCATCGGGGTGGGCGCGCTGCTGGCGTTCCTGTTCGGCAAGCTGGCCGGTGGCCTGACCCTGGCCGGAATCGGCGTGCCGGCGGCGGCCGTGATCGGGTCGTTCGGTGTCGGTCTGGTGATCACCGTGGTGGCGGCCCTGCTGCCGGCGCTGCGGGCGTCCCGGATCCCGCCGATCGCCGCCATGCAGGACGTGGCGACCCCGGACCGACCGCTGACCAAGATCACCGTGGCCGGGTCGCTGGTCACCGGCATCGGCGCGGTGCTGCTCTTCCTGGGGCTCAGCGGCAACGCGGGCGGTCAGACGCTCGCCACCATCCTGGGCGGCGTGCTGTTCGCCTTCATCGGTGTGGCGCTGTTGACCCCGCTGATCAGTCGGCCGGTGGTGAACCTGCTCGGCGCGATCTTCTCCTGGTCGGTTCCGGGCAAGCTGGGCCGGCTCAACTCCGGGCGCAACCCTCGCCGCACCGCCATCACGGCTGCCGCTCTGATGGTCGGCATCGCGCTGGTCACCGGCGTCACGGTGATCCTCGACTCAGCCAAGGGCAGCATCAGCGCGCTCGCCCAGGACACCATCAAGGCCGAGCTGGTGATCGCCGGTCAGCAGGGTGGCCCGCGTCCGCCGAGCTTCGACCCGAGCGTGCTGGACCAGGTGAAGGCGCTGCCCGGCGTGCGACTGGTCGACGGCGAGTACGGCGACATGGCACGCGTGGACGGTCAGAGCACGTGGGTGGCGGCGAGCAGCGAGGTCGCGTCGCTGCGGCAGATCTTCGGTGCCAAGGCGACGGCTGGTGACATCGACCGGCTGTCACCGACGCAGATGCTCGCCAGCTCCGACACCGCCACGTCCCGGGGCTGGTCGGTCGGGTCGACGGTGACCGTGCAGCTCACCCGGGGTGAGGCCCGCACGTACACGATCAGTGGCATCTACGAGTCGTCGCAATTGACCAACCCGGTGACGTTGCCGCCGGCCGCGGCGAAGGACTTCGCGATCCCGCAGCCCATCCAGGGCTTCATCCAGCTCGCACCGGGCGCCCGGGTGGCCGACGTGCAACCGCAGGTGGAGACGCTGCTCGCGGACAGCCCCGAGGTGTCGGTGGCCGACCGGGACGCGTTCATCAAGCAGCAGACGAGTTCGCTCGACGGGCTGCTCACGATGATCCAGATCCTGCTGGCGCTGGCCATCGTGATCGCCGTCCTGGGCATCGTCAACACGCTCGCGCTGTCGGTGTTGGAGCGCACGCGGGAGTTGGGCCTGCTCCGCGCGATCGGGCTGCGGCGTGGCCAGACCATGGGGATGATCACGGTCGAGGCGGTGGTGATCTCCGTCTTCGGCGCGCTGCTGGGCGTCGCGGTCGGCACCGGCCTGGGCGCCGCCGTGGTCGAGGCGCTCAAGGACGAGGGCATCACCGACCTGATCCTGCCCTGGGGACAGATGGGCGTCTTCCTCGGTCTCGCCGCGATCGTCGGGGTGGTGGCCGCGGTGGTCCCCGCCGTGCGGGCGGCCCGGATCAACGTCCTGGGCGCGATCGCCCACGACTGACCGGTTCCACCTCGCGACCCCCGACGCCACTCGCGGCGTCGGGGGTCGCGCGCTTCCTCGGCCGGTGGCGTCGACCGCGTCAGCCGGTCGCCGCGGCCCGGTCGGTCAGCAGCGCCGCGAGCGCCTCCGGGTCCACGCCGGTCAGGCTCGGCACCTGGTGTACGCCGGCGATGGGGGGCAGCGGCACCTCGGCGGGTACGGCCAGCACGGCCGCGCCGGAGGCGAGCGCGCTGGCCACCCCGGTCGGTGAGTCCTCGATCGCCACACACCGCTCGATCGGGGCACCGAGGTGCCGTGCGGCGGTCAGGTACGGCTCCGGGTGCGGCTTGGCAGCGACCACCTCGTCGCCGGCGACGACCACGTCGAAGTTGTCCCGACCGAGGGTGTCCAGGGCGATCTCGACCAGCGCCCGAGGGCTGGAGGTGACCAGCGCGGTGGGGATTCCCGCCGCGCGGACCGCGTGCACCAGCTCGAACGCTCCCGGTTGCCAGGGCAGACCGGTGCGGAACAGCTCCAGGATCCGTGCGTTGATCCACGCCGCACTGCTGTCCGGATCGCGTTCGGGCTGCCCCAGGTCGTCGTGCAGGATGCGCATCGACTCGGCCATGGCGGTACCGATGATCGCCCGGCGTGCGTCGGCGGACAGTTCCCCGCCGTACTCGCGGGCCAGCTCCTGCAACGCGACGTCCCACAGCTTCTCGCTGTCGACGAGCGTGCCGTCCATGTCGAAGAGCACGGCGGCGGGGTAATGGCTACTCAGCGGATCCTCCAGGGTGCGGCGACTGCCCTGATCCTGCCAGCCGGGGGCGGCCCTGGTGGTCGTCGGGTACGCCACGGTGCCGGAGCGTCCCGCCAGCCGGCACCGGACCGCCGCCACCTAATCGATAACGGTCAGTTGCGACGACGTCACCGCAAGGGGCCGTGGCAGCGCCGCGCGGCACAGGTCGGAACCGGTCCCCGGCTCACCCTCGTCGATGTCGGCCGGCGCATCGTCGATAAGATCGACGCTCCACTTTCGACGGGGGAAGGAATCCAACACCATGACGGTGGCACGAAGAATCGGTGCCGGCCTTGGCGCTCTGGCGCTCGGCGTCGCGGTCACGATCGGCAGCCCGACGGCGGCCATGGCCGTGCAGGCAGCCAACATGATCGCCTACCAGGGCGACGACTACGGCACCCTGTTCAAGAACAATCCCAACGGCGGCCAGGTCACGGTCTACGCCTGTGACAAGGAGCAGGACGGCAACGGCGTCTACGTACAGGTCAAGTGGTCCGGTGGTGGCACGTACGGCAAGGTCGGCGACGGCAACGGCTCCGCCGAGGGTTGCGGCAAGGGCGTCCTGAACGGGTACGCCGACAGCATCCGGGTGTGCGAGGACGACCTCGGCGACGACAGCTGCGGCACCTGGCGCAACACCTACCCGTAGCGGGCCCGCCCCTCGGGGCAGCAGATCCGGGGGAAGACGCGGCGCAGGTCGGCCCGTCTTCCCCCGGTTCAGTCCAGGCCGCAGGCCGACAGCGACTTCTCGTAGCCGCGGAAGAACGAGTCGGTCCGCTGCTCGGCGGTGCCGTGCGCGCCCTCGGCGAACCAGGGCTGGCTCGGGTCGTCACCGACCGCGAGCAGGCCCTCCCGGAACTCGTCGAGGTCACCCTGCTCGAGCCGCAGCTGCTGGCTGCGGATCGAGTCACCCAGGTACGCGCCGGCCATGCAGTCGGCCTGCAACTCCTGCTGGATGGTGAAGTTGTAGCGGATGCCCAGCCTGACCTGGATGCCGTGGGCGTACTCGTGGCCGAGCAGGTAGTAGACGAACGCGTCGCCGACCTGCTGGTAGGCGCCCACCGACCAGGTCAGGTCGTAGGCGATGAAGTCTCCCTGGGAGCAGTAGACGGCGTTGTTGCGCGGCAGTCCCTGGCCGCCGCAGGCCACCTCCCCGTCGCGGCGGTACGGCACGATCCGGCTGATCGGCCGGAACGACCGCCCGGACGCGTCGAACTGGGAACGCCAGTAGAGGTCGGCCTTCTCGACGGCGACGCTGATGTCGTCCTGGAAGCTGTCGGCGTTCGTCGTGCGGTCGGCGCGAGCGGTCGGCGCTCCGGTCCTGACCGAGCGGGACGTCTCCGGCGCGGGTTCCCGTGGCCCACTGTCCGGGACCCCGCCGACAGCGCAGCCGACGGCCACCACCAACGCCACCAGCGCGGCGGCCAGTGGCCCGCGCGGGCGACCCGAGCGTGCCATCACATCACCCTCCCCAGGTGCCCGATCGTGTTGCAGTACCCCGAGGAACGGGTCACCATCCCCCACAGTCCACACGGCCGCAGCGTCGGGACGGTTCAGCCGGCGGCGCCGTCGCGGCCACGCAGCCAGGTGTCGCCCTGCGCGGCGTGCCGCTCGGCGGCGTACCGCTCCTGGGCGGAGCGAGCGTCGCGTACGGCGGCGCCGTCGTCGCCGGAGCCGAGCCGGCGCCGGTCCCGCCGGGCGACGTAGCCGAACGATCCGACCAGAAGCAGGGCGAAGGCACCCACCACTACCCACACTGTCGTCATGCGTCCGACGGTAGCCTCGGCGCACCACCCGGTCGGCGGACCCTGATGTCGCCACCACGGGTGGCCGGAACGGCTGGCCGGCGTCGACGTCTCTGGTGAGCGGTGCCGGGCCGGCGCCGGAGGCAGGAGAAGAGATCCGCGAAGTACCTGATTCTGCTCTACGGCTCGCAGCAGGATTCACGCCTGACCGGCCCGGACGGGTCACGCACAGGTTCTCGTGGCGTGGTGCCGGCCGGGGTTGTTGGCGCGGCGCGTGGCGCGGGCCGGGCGGTTCGCGCGCGCCGTGGTGCGGGGCCGCCACAATGGCCCGGGGGCGGACGCGACCGCCCGGTCAGGAGGGGCGACGTGCACGTGCTGGGCAGCCGTCAACGGAGCCAGCCTGCCCCGGCGCAGGTCGTGTGGCGGTCGCTCCGTGACCCGTACGAGGCCGGAAGTCGCCCCTGGCTGGAGTTGCGCGACGACGAGGTACCGCCACGGGTGGTGACGGGTTACGCGCCGGTGCTGCTGGTGTGGTCGTCGCTGTGGCCGCACCGGCCACTGGACGAGATCCGTTTCGACATCTCGCCCGGGCTGCCCGGCGGTGACTGTGCGGTGCGTTGGACTCTGACCACCCCCGACGCGGACCCGCCCAGCGAGAGCACCCTCGGCTACCTCCGCCACCGCCTCAACTACCTGATCAACAACCGCCTCCGCCTCTCCTACGGCCAATAACCCCCACCCCACCCCACCCCACCCCCACCCCACCCGCTTCCGTTGATCATGAAGTTGTTGCGCCGACACGCCGACACGCCGACACGCCGACATCGATGGCGATAACTTCATGATCAACGGGGTGGGGACGGGGCGGGGTGGGGGTGGGGACGGGTGGGGTTCGACGTTTCTGGTGAGCGGTGCCGGGGCGGCACCGGGAACAGGAAGGCCACCATGAGATACATGATCATGCTTTACGGGTCGCAGCAGGACTATGACGCCTTGTCGGGGCGGCCCTCCGACCGGCCGGCCATGTCGGCCGAACAGGTCGCGGCCATGCACCAGCACATGGAGACGTTCCACCAGGCGCTCGCCGAGTCCGGGGAACTCGTCGACGCGCGGGGCCTGAGCGAGCCCGTGCACGCCCGGCGCGTGCAGGTGCGGGGCGGGGCGCCCGTGGTGACCGACGGCCCGTACGCGGAGACGCAGGAGGTGCTGGCGGGCTACACGATCGTGGAGTGCGCCAGCTTCGACCGGTCCACCGAGATCGCCGCCGGCCTGGTCGACCCGCACACCCCGGGCGCGTACGTGGACGTGCGGCCGGTGCTGAACGGCGTCGAGGACCTGGACGGCTGAGGCGTGCCGGAGACACCCGCCGAGGGCCTGCTGCGCGAGTTGGCGCCGCAGGTCCTCGGCGCGCTGGTACGCCGCTTCGGGCACTTCGACACGGCCGAGGACGCGGTGCAGGAGGCGCTGGTCGCGGCGGCGGACGGGTGGCCGCGTGACGGCGTACCGGACAATCCTCGGGCTTGGCTGATCACCGTCGCGTCCCGCCCGCCGACCGACCGCCGGCGGACGCCGACGACACGCTCATCCCGCTGTTCCTGCGCTGCCATCCGGCGCTCACCCCCGCGTCGCAGATCGCGTTGACGCTGCGCGCGGTGGGCGGGTTGACCACCGCCGAGGTGGCCCGCGCGTTCCTGGTGCCGGAGGCGACCATGACGCGGCGAATCAGCCGGGGCGAGCAGCGGATTCGGGACAGCGGCCTCCGGTTCGCGCCGCCCACCGGGGCGGAACGCGCCGATCGGGTCGCCGCCGTGCTGCACGTGCTCTACCTGGTCTTCACCGAGGGGTACGCGCGTACCGCCGGACCGGGGTTGTTGCGCGCCGACCTGGCCGCCGAGGCGATCCGGCTGACGCGCGTGGTACGCCGGCTGCTGCCCGACGACCCCGAGGTCGCGGGGCTGCTCGCGTTGATGCTGCTCACCGATGCCCGCGCGCCGGCGCGGATCGGTCCGCACGGCGAGTTGGTGCCGATGGCCGAGCAGGACCGCAGCCGGTGGCGGGCCGACCAGATCGCCGAGGGCGTGGAGCTGGTCAGCGAGGCGCTACCACGGGGGGCGGTCGGGCCGTACCCGCTCCAGGCGGCCATCGCGGCCGTGCACGACGAGGCGCCGAGCGCGGCGGCCACCGACTGGGCGCAGATCACCGCCCTGTACGAGGTGCTGCTGGGGCTGTCCGACAATCCGGTCGTGGCGCTCAACCACGCCGTGGCGGTGGCGATGAGCCGGGGCGCGCCGGCCGGCCTGGCGCTGCTCGCCGACCTGGACGAGGACGCCCGGTTGGCCGACGATCCGCGACTGCCGGCCGCCCGCGCCCACCTGTGGGAGCTGACCGGCGAGCGTGTCGCGGCGCGCGAGGCGTACCGGATGGCGGCGGCACGCTCACCGAACCTGGCACAGCAGGGCTACCTCAACGCCCGCGCGGACGCCCTGGCGGACGACCCGACCGCCGGCTGAGCGACGCGGGCACCGACCAGGCTGCGGCGGTGCGTCAGGGGCTGGCGGCCAGGAAGACGAACGCGGCCAGCAGCACCAGGTGCACGCCGCCCTGGAGCACGTTGGCCCGGCCCGGCACGACGGTCAGCACCGCCGTCACGGCGGTGAGGGCCAGCAGCGCGAGCTGGGTGCCGCCGAGGCCGAGCAGCAGCGGGCCGTCCAGCCAGATCGAGGCGATGGCGATGGCCGGGATGGTCAGACCGATGCTGGCCATCGCCGAGCCGAGGGCGAGGTTGAGGCTGATCTGCACGCGGTCGCGGCGGGCGGCGCGGGCGGCGGCGAGGGTCTCCGGCAGCAGCACCAGCAGCGCGATGATCACGCCGACGAACGCGTGCGGCAGGTTCGCGGCCGCCACGCCGGCCTCGATCGTCGGTGAGACGGTCTTGGCGTCGCCGACCACCGCGACCAGCGCCACCAGCAGCAGTCCCAGGCTGACCAGCGCCGCGCGGGTGGTGGGCGGCTTGGCGTGCTCCTCCGCGTCGATCACCCGACCCCGGCTGTCGACCGGCAGGAAGTAGTCGCGGTGCCGGCCGGTCTGCACCAGCACGAACAGCCCGTACAGCGCCAGCGAGGCGACGGCGGCGAAGGTGAGCTGGGCCGGGCTGAACTCCGGGCCGGGGCGGGCCGTGGTGAAGGTCGGGATGACGAGGCTCAGCGTGGCCAGGGTGATCACGGTCGCCAGGGCCCCGCCGGTGCCCTCGGGGTTGAACACGGCCACACGTCGGCGTAGCGCCCCGAGCAGCAGGGACAGTCCGAGGATGCCGTTACAGGTGATCATGACGGCGGCGAAGACGGTGTCGCGGGCCAGCGACTGTGTCTTCTCCGGGCCGCTGATCATCAGCGTGACGATGAGGGCCACCTCGATGACGGTGACCGCGACGGCGAGCACCAGCGAGCCGTACGGCTCCCCGACCCGGTGGGCGACCACCTCGGCGTGGTGCACGGCCGCGAGCACCGCGCCGCCCAGCAGCGCGGCGACCACCACGACGACGGGGCCGGGAAGTTCTCGCCCCCATGTCACGAGCAACACCAGCACCGCGAGCACGGGTACGGAGACGGTCCAGTCGAGCAGGCGGGATCGAAGCTGGGCTGGCATGCCGTCAAGAGTGCCAGGTCACGTGATCATGTGCCCACCATCGACGCACCCCTACCGGGAAACCCGTAACTCATGGGTTACGCTTTCGGGGTGGACGAGGTGGCCGCTGCGCTCGCGGACCCGGTCCGGCGGCGCATCCTGAGCATGCTGCGCGACGCGCCGCTGGCCGCGGGCGAAATCGCCGGACGGTTCGCCATCAGCCGCCCGGCGATCAGCCGACACCTGCGGGTGCTGCGCGAGAGCGGCCTGGTCCGCGACGAGCTGGTCGGCCGCACGAGGATCTACCGGCTCGATCCGGGCCCGCTCGCCCCGCTTGTCGACTGGCTCGGCGAGCTCGTCGCACCCGACCGGTGGGAGCAGCGCCTCGACGCGTTGGAGACCGAGGTCCATCGAACCCGCCGGGAACGCCGCAACCGCGGCCCGGCCGCGCACCGAACGGAGCACACCGCATGACCCGTACCCCCGTTGGCCGCCTGTTCCCCACCGCCACCGGCCACGACCTCGTCCTCACCCGCACGTTCCGCGCCTCGGCCGCCGACGTGTGGGCGAGCCTGACCGAGTCGGAGCGCACGGCCCGCTGGTTCGGCCCGTGGGAGGGCGACGCCGGGCCCGGCCGGACCATCCGGGTCCAGATGGCGTACGAGGAGCAGCAGCCCTGGTGCGACGTCCGCGTCGAGGAGTGCGAGCCACAGCGACGCCTGAGCGTGTCGATGGTCGACGGCTCGGGCACCTGGCTGCTGGAGTTCGCGCTGACCGAGAGCGCCGGCGTCACCGAACTGCGGTTCACCCAGCACCTGGGCAGCCTCGACGGCGTCGCCGAGGTGGGCGCCGGCTGGGAGTACTACCTGGACATGCTCGTCGCCTCCCGGGACGGCACGACCCGGCCGGAGTTCGACGAGTACCACCCCGCGATGCGGTCCTACTACGAGGCTCTGGCCGAACAGGCCTAGGGTCCGACCTCGCGGCGTAGTCGGGCGAACTCGGCCGTCAACGCCGGCAGCGGGAAGTGCGCGTTCAGGCCGCTCGGGTTGGGCAGTACCCAGACCCGGGCGGGTCCCAGCCGCTGCGGCTGCGGTCCCAGCCCGGCCGCCGCCGCGACCTCCTGCCGGGTCGGCGGCCGCCAGGGCGGTGACACCTCCGCGTCCATTGCACCGATCCTGCCGTACGCGCCGACGCCCGTCCCCGCTTGCCGACGACGCCGACGCACCGGACCCGGTGTGCGCCGATGATCACGACTTGACACCCTGGACCGATGCAATCCACCGACCACCTCGCCGCCAGCCGTTACGCGCGGATGCGCTGGAACACGCCCCTGTCGGAGGAGCACGCGGCCCTGCTGCTGCGGCGACTCGACGTACGGCCCGGCGCGCGCGTGCTCGACCTGGGCTGCGGGTGGGGTGAGCTGCTGCTGCGCGCTGTCGCCGCCGGTGGCGTCGCCGGCCCGGTCGCGACGAGGGGCGTGGGCGTCGACACCGACGAGGCGGTCCTCGCCCGGGGGCGCAGGCTCGCCGCCGAGAAGTCGCTGAACCGGCACGTCGCCTTCGTGATGGGCGAGGCCGCCGCCTGGCAGGAGCCCGCCGACCGGGTTCTGTGCATCGGCTCGGCGCACGCCTTCGGGGGCACCGGAGCGGCCCTCGACGCCCTCGCCACCGTGGTCCGTCCCGGTGGGCGGTTGCTGCTCGGCGAGGGTTACTGGCAGCGCGACCCAACCGCGGAGGTCGCGGAGATCTTCGGTGCGGACGTGACCGACCTCGCGAGCCTCGTCGAGGCCGCCCGTGAGCGGGGCTGGCGGCTGCTGCACCTGAGCACCGCCGACCAACGGGAGTGGGACGACTTCGAGTCCACCTGGCTCGCGGGCCGGCAGGAGTGGCTGCTGACGTACCCCGAGGATCCTCGCGCGGCCAAGGTCCGCGCCGAGCTCGACGATCGGCTGCGCGAGTACGTGGGCGGCTACCGTGGCGTCCTCGGCCTCGCGTACCTGGTCCTCGGTCGCTGACGCCCGCGCGCCGGACGCCGGACGACGGACACACCGTCGACCTCGGGTCCCGCCCGCCGCCGCCGGCCGTGACGCCGTGCCAGGCCACAGCGGGCGGGCTTGACGGCGCGTAGACATCAGAGGTTTACTGCGTCAGCGACGTCGGTCGATGCCGTCCGTCCGTCCACACTGGTCGAACGGGGAGTGTCGACTGGCGCACCGCGCCATCACCACCGCTCCACATCACCTCAGCCGAGCATCGGCGGCCCGGCTTCCGCATCACCGCCACCATGGCCTCGGGCGCGCCCACGCGCGCCGCGCGGGGTCGACGCTCAGCTAAGGAGCATCACCATGCGTTCCCGTCCCCGTTTACTGGCCCTCGTCACCGGCCTGGCCGTGATGATGGCCGGTCTGGTCGCACTGCCGACCACCGCCTCGGCGGCACCGCTGACCAAGGTCCTGGTGTTCAGCAAGACCGCCGGCTTCCGCCACTCGGCCATCCCCAACGGCATCGCCGCCATCCAGCAGCTCGGCGCTGCTAACGGCTTCAGCGTGACCGCGACCGAGGACGCCGCCCAGTTCACCACCTCGAACCTGGCCCAGTACCAGGCGGTGGTCTTCATGTCGACGACCGGCGACGTCCTCAACTCCAGCCAGCAGACCGCGTTCGAGTCGTACATCACCGCCGGCGGCGGCTACGTCGGCGTGCACGCCGCGGCCGACACCGAGTACAGCTGGCCGTGGTACGGGCAACTGGTCGGCGCGTGGTTCGACTCGCACCCGGCGATCCAGACCGCGACCGTGAAGATCGAGGACCGCAGCAACCCGTCGACCGCGCACCTCGGCGCCACCTGGGTCCGCTCCGACGAGTGGTACAACTACCGCACCAACCCCCGCTCCAGCGCACATGTCCTCGCCAGCCTCGACGAGTCGTCCTACAGCGGCGGCAACATGAACGGCGACCACCCGATCACCTGGTGCAAGACGGTCGGCGCCGGGCGTGCCTGGTACACGGGTCTCGGGCACACCGAGGCGTCGTACACCGACCCGAACTTCACCCGGATGCTGCTCGGTGGCCTGCAGGTCGCCGCGGGTTCGGTGAGCGCGAACTGCTCGCCGGGGACCACGCCGACCACCCCGCCGCCGACCACCGCCCCGCCGACGACGGCCCCGCCGACGACCCCGCCGCCGACCACCGCCCCGCCGACGACCCCGCCGCCCGCCGCCACCGGTTCCACCCTGCGTGCCCTCGCCAACAACCAGTACGTCAGCGCCGCCAACGCCTCCACCCCGCTGATCGCCAACAAGAGCACTGCCGGGACCAGCGAGCGGTTCGAACTGGTCAACCTCGCCAACGGCAACGTCGCGCTGCGCGCCAAGAGCAACGGGCAGTTCGTCGCGGCGGAGAACGCCGGGGCTGCCGCGCTGATCGCCAACCGGGCCAGCGCCGGGGCATGGGAGACGTTCCAGCTGATCCGCAACTCCGACGGCACGGTCAGCCTGCGGGCCACCGTGAACAGCCGGTACGTGGCCGCTGACAACGGGGGTTCCTCCCCGCTGATCGCCAACCGGACCTCCATCGGTCAGTGGGAGAAGTTCACCCTCGTCACCAACTGACCGCGCCGCGGCTCGCTCCCCACCACCCTCACCTGGCCGTGGTGCGCCCCAGCACGCCCCGGCCCTGGTCGTCGAGGAAGGACGATCAATGCTCTCGAACCCCCGGCGCTGGTCACGGGCACTCATCGCGGCGGTCACCACCGTCGCGAGTGTGACCCTGGCCGTGGCCGCACCCTCCACCGCCGCGCAGGCGGTGGTGATCCCCGCCAGTGACTACCAGCAGGTCAAACTCGCCACCGGCTCCTCCGAGCTGGGCGAGGCCATGTCCCTGGCCGTTCTGCCCAACCGTTCGGTGCTGCACACCGCCCGCAACGGTGTCCTGCGGGTCACCGACGTGGCCGGCAACACGAAGGTCTCCGGCACCCTGTCCGTCTACACGCACGACGAGGAGGGGTTGCAGGGCGTCGCCGTCGACCCCAACTTCGCCTCCAACCGGTGGATCTACCTGTACTACTCGCCCACGTTGAGCACCCCGTCCGGGGACGCCCCCACCACCGGCTCGCAGTCCGACTGGGACCGGTGGAAGGGGCACCTGCGGCTGTCCCGGTTCACCCTGAACAGCGACGACACGGTCAACCTGAGCAGCGAGAAGATCGTGCTCCAGGTCGCCAACGACCGCGGGCAGTGCTGTCACGTCGGCGGTGACCTGGACTTCGACGCCGCCGGCAACCTGTACCTGACCACCGGCGACGACACGAACCCGTTCGAGTCGTCCGGCTATGCGCCGCTGGACGAGCGGACCGACCGCAACCCGCAGTTCGACGCCCAGCGCTCGGCCGGCAACACGAACGACCTGCGGGGCAAGGTGCTGCGGATCAAGCCGCAGTCGGACGGGACGTACACCATCCCGTCGGGCAACCTGTTCGCGCCCGGCACGGCCAACACCCGTCCCGAGATCTACGCGATGGGTATGCGCAACCCGTTCCGGATGAGCGTCGACAAGGCGACCGGCGTCGTCTACGTCGGCGACTACGGGCCGGACGCGGGAAGCACCAACTCGAGCCGGGGTCCGTCGGGTCAGGTGGAGTTCAACCGGATCACCGCGCCGGGCAACTTCGGCTGGCCGTACTGCACCGGCAGCAACACGAGCACCGAAACATACAATGAATACACCTTCCCCTCCGGGCCGTCGCAGTCGAAGTACAACTGCACGGGCGGGCCGACCAACAACTCGTTCCGCAACACCGGGTTGGGCACGCTGCCCGCGGCGAAGCCGGCCTGGATCAAGTACGCCGGCGACTCCGGCTCACCGTCGGAGTTCGGCAGCGGCTCCGAGTCGCCCATGGCCGGGCCGGTGTACCGGTACGACGCCTCGCTCAACTCCAGCGTCAAGTTCCCGCAGTCGCTGAACGGCCAGTTCTTCGCCGGTGAGTACGGCCGCCGCTGGATCAAGCCCATCGCCATCAACTCCGACGGCTCCCGCGGGGAGATCTCCAGCTTCCCGTGGAGCGGCACGCAGGTCATGGACATGGCCTTCGGCCCGGACGGCGCGCTGTACGTGCTGGACTACGGAACCGGCTCGAACAACCAGGCGCTGTTCCGCATCGAGTACATCGGCGGCGGCAACCGCAACCCGATCGCGGTCGCCTCGGCGAACCCGACGTCGGGTGCCAACCCGTTGACGGTGAACTTCTCGTCGGCCGGCAGCTCCGACCCCGAGGGTGGGGCGCTGAGCTACCTGTGGACGTTCGGGGACGGCACCACGTCGACGGCGGCGAACCCCACCAAGACGTACACCACGAACGGCACGTACTCCCCCACGTTGAAGGTCACCGACCCGACCGGCCTGTCCGGCACGGCGAGCCTGGTCATCACCGTGGGCAACACGGCACCGACGGTGACACTGACCTCGCCCGCCGACGGGCAACTGTTCAACTTCGGTGACACCGTCTCGTACCAGATCAGCGTGAGCGACCCGCAGGACGGCACCATCGACTGTTCCAAGGTGAGCCTGACGTACGCACTGGGCCACGACAGTCACGCCCACCAGATCACCTCGAAGAACGGGTGCAGCGGGTCGATCACCGTCCCGACCGACGGTGAGCACGACTCCGCGGCCAACATCTACGGGGTCTTCGACGCTGCCTACACCGACAACGGCGGGCTGACCACGCACAGCATCAGGACCCTGCAACCGAAGCACCGCCAGGGTGAGCACTTCGGCGGCCAGTCGGGTGTCCAGGCCACCGACCACACCAGCGCCGAAGGCGGCCGCACCGCCGGGTTCATCGAGAACAACGACTGGATCTCGTACCAGCCGTACAACCTGTCGAACGCCAACCGCATCACCGTGCGGGCGTCGTCGGCCGGGGCCGGCGGCACGATCGAGGTGCGGGCCGGTTCGGCAACTGGCACCCTGCTGGGCACCGTCACGGTGCCGGTGACCGGCAACTGGGAGACCTTCACCGAGGTGTCCGGCACGATCAGCAACCCGCCCAGCGCGTCGACCACGCTGTACCTGGTCTTCAAGGGCGGGTCCGGCTACCTGTTCGACGTCGACGCGTTCACCTTCGCCACCGGCACCGGTGGCAGCACGCCGGTGACCACCCTGCGGGCGCAGGTGAACAACCAGTACGTGTCGGCGGTCGGCAGCACCGCGTTGATCGCCAACAAGGCCAGCGTCGGCAGCACCGAGCAGTTCGACCGGGTGGACGCCGGCAACGGCAACATCGCCCTGAAGTCGCGCTCCAACGGGCTCTATGTCTCGGCCACGAGCACTACCGCACCGTTGGTCGCCAGCGGCACGTCGATCGGGGCGGCGCAGACCTTCCAGATCGTCAACAACTCGGACGGGACGGTCAGTCTGCGTGCCACGATCAACAACCAGTTCGTGTGCGCGGAGAACTCCGGGGCCGGGTCTCTGATCGCCAACCGCACGTCCGCCGGGGCCTGGGAGAAGTTCTACCTGACCACCGGCTGACACGTGGTGGGCCCGGCCCGATCGGTGACCGGGCCGGGCCCACCGCACCATCGACTGCCGACGCGTCGCGTCGAGCGGAGTCCCCGCCGTCAGGAGTCGGCGGGGACTCCGCTGTCGAGTTGCCCGATCACCGGCGCCAGCAGGTCGTCGAGTTCCCGGGCCAGCACCACGACCGCCCGACGTGCCGCGGCGGCGACGTGGTCGTCGGGACCGTCGGGTGTCGGCGGCAGGCCGTCGAGCGGCAGCGGCGCCTCCACCTGGAGCAGCGCGCGAAGATGCGGACGGCGCGTCCGGTCCTGCTCGGTGGGTGTGGTGAACTGGCCGAACAGCCGCGGCCGGTCCTGCCGTCCGCGGTCCCGCTGCCACTGCTTGCTTCAGGTCAGCTCCGCAGGCCAGCGGGAGGCCACGGTGACCGCACAGGCCATGCCACCGTCCCACGGACTGCGTTCGCAGGTCGCCGAGAGGATGCGCCGGTGCCACCGGAAGAAGCCCGGCGACAGCTCGCTGGCGACCCGCCAGGCCGTCGCGGCGAACGCGACCGGCGCGACGTCACCCCAGGTCTCGGCGAACTCGTCGATCCGGCGGAGCACCTCGGCCTCGTAGCGGCCGTGCCCGTCGGTGCCGTGCTCGCGGTCGAGCTGCTCGTCCAACCAGAAGGCGCGCGGTTCCCGGCATCCTCGTCCTCGTTCTCGACGGTGGTCCGCGCCACTGTCGCACGCGTGCCGGGTACGGGTACGGACGGCGTCGTTGCCGCTATCCCACCATGATGCAGAACGGATGGCCCGCCGGGTCGGCGTACACGCGCAGCGGCTCCTCGGGGTCCTCGATGCGGTCGAAGCGCAGCTGGCCGCCGAGGCGTAGCACGCGCTCGTGCTGCACCAGCAGCTCGTCGACGGATCCGACGGTCAGGTCCAGGTGCAGCTGTTGGGGCACGTCGTTCTTCGGCCACGTCGCCTCGGGCAGGTCGTCGACCTGCTGGAACGCGATCTGCGGGCCACCGTCCGGGGACCTGAGCACCAGCCAGTCACGACCGCGCTCGTCGGGTCGGCCGTCCGCGGGCGGCTCGTCTCCGGGCCGGTAGACGAAGCCCATGAGCTGCCGGTAGAATTCCGCCAACTCTCGCGCGTCGGTGCCGTCGAGCACCACCGACGTCAGCCGGGGAACGCTCTCCTTGTCGATCATCCTCGATCACCTCCGGACGCCATTCTGGTCGCGCCCCGGCGCCGTCGCATCCACACTTGACACGCACCCCGCTTCGCAGTGGACGATTCAGCGTGCGGATTCTCGTGGTGGGTGGCAGTGGGTTGATCGGCGCGCACGTCGTGGAGGTGCTGCGGGAGCGCGGGCACGCCACGACCTCGGTGGCGCGTACCGCCCAGCAGGGGGTCGACTCCCTGCTCGACGTCGGGTCCGCCTCGACCGACGACCTACGGTCGTTGCTCGCCGGTCACGACGGCGTCGTGTACGCCACCCGTACCGACGAGCAGCGGCCGCTGCCCAAGCCGATCTACCCGCAGTTCCGCCACGAGAACGTCGATCCGGTGGTGCGCCTGTTCACCGCCGCCCGCGCGGAGGGCCTCACCCGCGGGGTGATCATGGGTTCGTACTACACGTACTTCGACCGGCTGCATCCGCAGTGGCGGCTCGGTGAGCGGCACACGTACATCCGCTGCCGCCTGGAGCAGGCCAGCGAGGGGCGTGCCGCCGCCGGTCCCGGTCTGCCGGTTGCCGTACTCGAACTGCCTTTCGTCTTCGGTCGGGTGGGCGACCGGCTGCCGAACTGGGCCGGTCCGCTGGACCGGTGGGCGCGCTCGCGTACCCCTTTGGTGGCGCCGACCGGCGGAAGCGCCGTAGCCTCGGCGCGCAGCGTGGCCGAGGTCGCGGCCGACGCCCTGGAGCAGGCCAGCGGCGCGGACATCCCGGTCGCCGACGAGAACCTCACCTGGCACGACATGCTCGCGCGCATCGCCGAGGCGGTCGGCCGCCGCCGCCGGGTCGGCCGGCTGCCGTCCGGCGCGGCGCGGACGGCCCTGCGACTCGGCGGTGCGTCCCAGGCGCTGGGTCGCAAGGAGTCTGGCATCAACCCCACCTACCTCGCCGATCTCCTGCTCGCCGAGTTGTTCATCGAGCCGACGACCGGCCGCGCGCTGGACGCCGCGCTGCGCGAGACCTTCCCTAGCGGGGTGGACGCGCCAGGTACGCCGTCTTGACGTCGGTGGAGAACCCGCAGGCACGGTAGAACGCGTGTGTCGCCGGGTTCCGCGAGCCCGTCATCAGCATCGCCTTGTAGCAGCCCGCGTCCCAGGCGGCCTGGAGCGTGGCAGCCATGATCTGCCGACCCAGACCGGTACCGCGCCGCGACTGCTCGACGACGACGTTCTCGATGACGGCGTACGGCGAGGCCGACCGGCTGAGGTTGGGGATCACGTTGAGGTACGTGGTGGCGACGACGACCCCGTCCAGGTCGAGGACGAACAGCCGTAGCCCGGGTGTGCCGAGGATCTGCGTGAAGGCCGCCCGGTCGGTGCCGTCGTCCAGCACCGGATCGTCCGGGTTCAACTGTCGGTAGAGGTGGATGATCTGCGCGAAGTCGTCGGGCCGGGCCGCACGGAACATGCCGCGAGCGTAACCGCGACGATGGACGGTCGCTGTCCGCGCGTCACGTCCCCTCCACGACCGATCGTGATCAGGATCTTGACAGCCCTGTGCGGGAAGAGAAGCATCAGCGCGAATTAGACAACGTTGTCACAACCGTGTGCGGCTCCGGTATGGAGAGAGGAAGCGTGACGGGTCGCCCCATCGAGCTTTACGCACACGATGCCAACCGAAGGGCCAACACTGTGTCAGACACGACGGCGCGCATGGCGTACACCGCCAGACGCCGAACCCTCGCCGCCGCCACCGCCGTGGCCGTGGCGGCGCTGACGGCGGTCTCCGCGGGCACCCCCGCCTCGGCCGCACCCGCTCCGCACCTGGTCACCGACCCCGCCGCGTACGTCAACCCGCTGATCGGGTCCACGAACCTCGGCAACACCTACCCCGGAGCGGTCCGCCCGTTCGGCATGCTGGCCTGGAGCCCACAGACCAGCACCGGTAAGCAGGTCTCCACCCCCGCGCCCGGTGGCTACGAGTACGGCGCGAACCGCATCCGCGGCTTCAGCCTGACCCACCTCAACGGGGTCGGCTGCAACGGAGGCGCCGGCGACATCCCGATCATGCCGTACGTGGGGGACGTCGACTCCTCGCCATCGGTCGACACCTCCGACGCGACGTACGCGAGCCGCTTCTCCCACACGAACGAGACCGCGCGGGCCGGGTACTACCGGGTGGGCCTCGACAGTGGCGCGTCGGCCGAGTTGACCACCACCCCCCGCACCGGCTCGGGCCGCTTCGGCTTCCCGGACAACCAGCCCGCCAGCATGCTGTTCCGCACCTCCAACTCGGAGACCGGCAGCGCCGACGCCACCGTACGGGTGGACTCCTCGGCCCGGACCGTCACCGGTTCGGTCACCGCCGGCAACTTCTGCGGCCCGCAGAGCGACAACAACCGCAAGGCGCTGTACACGCTGCACTTCACCGCCCACTTCGACCAGCCGATCGCCCGGGTCGGCACGTGGCAGGACGGCACCCTCACGCCGGACGCCACGACGGCCTCCGGAGGCACCGGCCTCGGCGGGGGCAGCCCCGCGCCCGGCAAGGGATCGGGCGCCTACGTCACCTTCGCCAAGGGCACCACGACCGTCGGCGTGAAGGTCGCCATCTCCTACCTCAGCCTGGAGAACGCCGAAGCCAACCTGCGGGCGGAGAACCCGCCGAAGAAGAGCTTCGACGCCGTTCGGTCCGAGGCCACGGCGGCCTGGCGGCGTGAGCTAAGCACGATCAAGGTCGGTGGAGGCACCGACGACCAGCTCAGCACCTTCTACACGGCGCTGTACCACTCCATGCTCGAACCCACCCTCACGAGCGATGTGGACGGCCGTTACCTCGGCGCCGACGACAAGCCGCACCGGCTGGCCAAGGGCCAGGACGCGCAGTACGGCACCTTCTCCGGCTGGGACCAGTACCGCGCCCAGGTGCAGCTGATGACGCTGGTCAACCCGAAGGCAGGCAGCGACTATGCGCAGTCGTTGTTCAACTACGCCACCCAGCGTGGCGGGGAGTGGGACCGCTGGCTGCTCCAGCACGGCAAGACGAGCGTCATGTCCGGCGACCCGTCCGCCCCGGCGGTCGCCGGCATCTACGCCTTCGGCGGGCGGAGCTTCGACGTCAAGGGTGCTCTTCGTTCGCTGATCACCGCAGCGACGGTGCCGAACGCCAACGACTCCGACAGCGCCGGTTGCAACGTGGCCTGCGTCGGTCAGCGTCCCGCCCTCGACAAGTACCTGGAGCTGGGTTACGTCCCGGCCGATGGCTGCTCCTGCTGGGGCGGCGCGGCCGAGACGATGGAGGACGCCGTCGCCGACTCCGCGCTCGCCGAACTCGCCGGACAGGTCGGCGACCAGGCGAACCAGCGTGCCTTCCGCAAGCGGTCCGGCACCTGGAGCAACGTCTTCGACCTGACCGCCACCGCGCAGGGCGGCTACCCGCGCTCCCGCAAGGCGGACGGCACCTGGGCGGAGCGCACCTTCCACCCGGCGACCGAGAACGGGTTCGTCGAGGGCAGCAGTGCCCGCTACACCTGGATGGTCTATTCCGACGTCGCCGGCCTGGCCCGCGCCATGGGCGGTAACAAGGCGGCCGAGCAGCGCCTCGACGCCTTCTTCCGCACCCCGGCCGGCACCTACGACTTCTCCGCCCGCGACCTCACCCGGTACGACCCCACCAACGAACCGGACATGAACGCCCCGTACCTCTACAACTACTTCGGCGCGCCCTACAAGACCCAGGAGACGGTCCGCGCGGTGATGGACCAGCTCTGGGGCAACACCCCCGGCGGCATCCCAGGCAACGACGACGCCGGCACCATGTCGTCGTGGTACGTCTTCTCCGCACTGGGCATGTACCCGCAGAACCCGAGCCGGGCCGACCTGGTGCTCACCGCGCCGCTCTTCCGGCGCGCGGTGATCGAGTCCGGCCACGGCCGAAAGATCACGATCGACGCTCCGGACGCCTCGGCCCAGAACAGGTACATCCAGTCGGTCAAGGTCAACGGCAAGAAGTCGAACCGGAGCTGGGTCCCCGACACCCTCGTCAACAAGGGCGGCACCGTCAGCTTCGTACTGGGCGGCAAGCCGAACACGTCGTGGGGCAGCTCACCCGCCGACGCCCCGCCCTCCTACGGCGACGGTCGCCGGCCGTACCTGACCGGCGCGAGCCCGCAGACCCTGAAGGTGGAGCCGGGCAGCACCTCGGCGGCGACCTACAAGATCCAGGCGCTGACCGACACGCCCGCCCCCGCGCGCTGGAAGGTCAGCGCACCCGCCGGACTGACCGTCACGCCCGCACAGGGTAAGTTCACGCTGACCGGCGACGGGTTGGGCAGCGAGGAGCTGACCGTCTCCGCGCAGGCCGACCTCAAGCCCGGCGCCTACGCCGTGACGGTGACCGCCGCCACCACCTCCGGTACGCCCCTGCCCACCGTGACGATCCCCGTGACGGTGGCCGTCCGGGACAGCGTGCTGTGGAACCTCAACAACAACGGCATCTCGGCCGACGACACCAATCCGCAGGCCAACTTCGACACCGGAGGCTGGAGCTACTCCGCCAAGGCGCTCGAAGCTGCCGGGGTGAAGCCGGGGTCCACCGTGTCGGCCAACGGGTTCGACTTCACCTGGCCGAACGTGGCCCCCGGCGACCCGGACAACATCCTGGTCGGCGGCGGCGGTCAGGTGCTCAGCGTCCAGGCGGCCGAGGGTGACACCACGCTGAGCCTGCTGGGCAGCGCCGCGTTCGGTCCCACGACCGGCACGGTGACGCTGACGTACACCGACGGCACCACGCAGCAGGCGACGATCGGCTTCAGCGACTGGACGCTGGGCGGCGGGTCCGATCAGCCGTCGTTCGGCAACGTGACGGCAGTGCACACCACGTACCGCGACGTGTTGGGCACGGGGGTCGACCCGGTGGCGACGTACGTCTTCGCCACGACCCCGATCGACCTGCAGCCGGGCAAGCAGCTCGCGAGCCTGACGCTGCCCACCACCGCCGAGGGCGGCGTCATCCACCTCTTCGGGGTGGCGACGGCCTGACCCTGGCCGGACGGACGACATGAGGGCCTGCTCTGCCGCGAGGCGGAGCAGGCCCTCACCGACATTGCGCCGGCTTCGGGCGCAGCCGGCTTCGGGCGCTGCCGGCTCCCGACCGACAGCGGCGGCCGCACGTCAGCACTCAGCGCAACTCCTCGGCGAGCCCGACGATGATGCCCTCGGGGCCGCGGACGTAGCAGAGCAGGAAGATGTCCTCGAACCGCTGCACCTCGCCGACCAGCTCCGCCCCGTGGCGGCGCAGCCGGGCGATCGTGTCCTCGACGTCGTCGACGGCGAACATGACCCGACGAATGCCGAGGGTGTTCGCCGGGGCGTCCTCCGGCTCGTGGCGAACGGCCTTGGGCGCATGGAACATCGCCAGCTCGACCTTGCCCTGGCCGTCCGGGGTCCGCAGCATGGCGACCTCCTGCCGCACGTCCTCGACGCCGATGACACGCTCAACCCACCGGCCCTCGACCGGTCCTCTGCCCTCCAACTCCATGCCGAGCTCGACGAAGAACGCGATGACCGCGTCAAGGTCCTCGACAACGATGAGGACGTTGTCCATCCGCCGGATCGCCATGTTGGTTCCCCCTGCTCTGGGCGCGGTCGCAGTGACCGCGTCATGGTGGCACCCAAGTTCACGCGCCTCCTCGCGGGGCGCGGCCTCAGCTGGACGGGCCCGATCCGGCACTGCCCGGCTACGGATGCTGAACGTCGTCACCGCCGAAGTGATCGGAGAAGTGGTCAGGTCGATCGGTCAGCTGCCTGGGCGGTTGCCCGCTGCGAAGGCCCTAGTACTGCAACGGTGGTTCGCAACTTCGGGTGGATGCGGCTCGTTGGTTCATTGTGGTTAGCGTTGGGTTGGTTGAGTCGTGGGAAGACGGGCTGGGTGACTTGTTTGCCCTGA
>NZ_JBICTE010000032.1:0-87681 GCF_043197485.1 Micromonospora sp. NPDC049102
GGAAAACACCACGACACAAAAATCCGGGGGACGTGCCGAAGCGAAAGCTCATCGGAGACGACCCGGCGACCCAGCAGGGCCTGCACGGGGGATGTCCCCGGAGGGTGGTCCAACGGCCTGTGGTGGCGGATCATTCCGCCGCGCCTGAAGGGCTTGCGGACCAGGGCTGGCCGGTGGTGCTCGGCCGTGCGGGGGATGTAACGACGCCGACCCGGCGGGTGTTCCCGGGGCTGGCTACCGGCCTGAGCCGGTGGTGCACGGCGGTGCGGAGGATGTAACCACGGCGGCCCGGCCGGTGTTCCCGGCCGCTGCCCTGCGCCGCCAGCCCGGGGGCCGCGGCGGCATGCCAGGTATAACGACCCCGCCCGGCCCGCGATTCCGCCGCCACGATGACACCGACCACAGCACACCACGCCCCTGAACAGGACAAACCTCGCACCCACCTACGGTCCGGCGCGCCTCGGGCGGGGTGATCGTCTCGACATCGTCGAAATAGGGGTATCTCCGCACAGGGATGCCCCCACATCGGCGACCTGGAGGCGATCAGATCGCGGATGCTGCGCCGAAGCCAGACACCGGGGACAAAACGCTCGCGTGTACGGCATCGGCGCCCAAGGCTGGTCGATGATCTGCACAACTTCGGGGATGTTGCTGCCTCAGCCCGTCGTGAGGCAGCAACATCCCCGAAAGTGCTGCCTGCCGATCGGGGCGACCACGTCGCCGAAGGTCTCAGACGGCGCTGCCGGGCAAGATCGTGCTCGAACCAGAAAGAGGGCCCTCGCCGTGCGGCCGAGGCCACTACAACCAGGATCGAGCGCGATCATGGGCGTGCGACGGCGCGCGTTCCGCATTCGACACCGCCGTGTCGCCCAGGCGGGCGGGCGCGGAGGTCACCTATAGGGACAGATCGCCCACATGGTGCGCGGTAGGGGCATGCGCGCGTCGGGGCAAGGTGGTGATCCACACGACTTCGGCGATATCGCGCTATCCCAGCCGTTTGACAGCCCGATATCGGCGAAGCCGAGTCGATCATGGCGAGGGCAAGCCCTCAACCGCTGGGCCAGCGGCAGAAGTCGCCCCCGCATCGGGCGGGCTCCCCGTGTCGGAGGTCGCCCCCGCGTCGGGTGGTCCCGCCGCATCGGAGGTCGCCTTCGCGCTGGGTGGACCGGCCGTGTTGGGGGTCGCCTGAGTGCTGTCGTCGGCTCGTGTGCCCGGGTCGAGGGCGGCCAGGATCGCCTCGGCTGTCCGTCGGCCGACCCCGGGCACCTCGGTGATCTCTTCGACCGTGGCCGTGGAGAGCCGCTTGAGGGAGCCGAAGTGTCGCAGCAGCGCCTTGCGGCGTACCTCGCCCAGGCCGGAGACGTTGTCCAGTGCCGACTCGGTCATCCGCTTGGAGCGGCGCTGGCGGTGGAACGTGATGGCGAAGCGGTGTGCCTCGTCACGGACTCGTTGCAGCAGGTAGAGGCCCTCGGAGGTGCGCGGCAGGATGACCGGGAACTCGTCGTCGGGGAGCCAGACCTCCTCCAGCCGCTTCGCGAGGCCGCAGAGCGCGACGTCGTCGATGCCCAGGTCGGCGAGGGCCTGCGCGGCGGCCGCGACCTGCGGGGCGCCGCCGTCGACGACCACCAGCTGCGGCGGGTACGCGAACTTTCGCGGCCGGCCGGTGGTCGGATCGATGAGGACACCGACCTGCGGATCGACGGGGTCGACCGGGGTGGACGGGTCGTCGGCCGACTCCACGCCCACCTCGCCCGTCTCGGCCCGCGCGTCGAGGTAACGGGCGAAGCGGCGGCGCAGCACCTCGGACATCGCGGACAGGTCGTCGGTGGCACCCCGGACGATGAACCGCCGGTACTCGCTCTTGCGGGGCAACCCGTCCTCGAAGACCACCATGCTGGCCACCACGTCGGTGCCCTGGATCTGGGAGATGTCGAAGCACTCGATGCGCAGTGGCGACGTGCGCATGCCCAGCGCCTCGCTGATCTCGTCCAACGCCTTGCCGCGGGTGGTCAGGTCACCGGAGCGCTTGAGCTTGTGCCGGGCCAGCGCATCCTTGGCGTTGCGCTCGACCGTCTCCAGCAGGGTGCGCTTGTCGCCGCGCTGCGGCACGCGCAGCGACACCCGGCTGCCCCGGTGGCTGGTGAGCCAGTCCCCGAGCGCGTCGGCGTCCGCCGGCAGCTCGGGCACCAGAAGCTCACGGGGTACGTCCGCTTCGCCGTGCTCGCCGCCGTACACCTGGGTGCAGAAGTGGTGCACCAGGTCGCCGGTGGTCAGGTCCTCGGTCTTCTCCACCACCCACCCACGCTGGCCGCGGACCCGGCCGTCGCGGACGTGGAAGACCTGCACGGCCGCTTCGAGCGGGTCGTCGGCGAACGCGACCACGTCGGCGTCGGTGCCGTCGCCGAGGACGACGGTCTGCTTCTCCATGGCCCGGCGCAGGGCGGCCACGTCGTCGCGCAGGCGGGCGGCCCGCTCGAACTCCAACGCCTCGCTGGCGTCGGTCATCTCACGTTCGATCTTGCGGACCATGGTGTCGGTGCGGCCGGCCATGAAGTCGCAGAAACCGTCGACGATGGCACGGTGCTCGTCGGCGGAGACGGTGCCGACGCACGGTGCCGAGCACTTGCCGATGTAGCCCAGGAGGCAGGGACGGCCGACCTGGCCGGCCCGCTTGAACACCCCTGCCGAACAGGTCCGTGCGGGAAACACCCGCAGCAGCAGGTCGAGGGTCTCCCGGATGGCCCAGGCGTGCGAGTACGGCCCGAAGTAGCGCACACCCTTGCGTTTCGCGCCGCGCATCACCTGGAGTCGCGGGTACTCCTCGTCGAGGGTGACGGCGAGGTACGGATACGACTTGTCGTCGCGGTAGCGGACGTTGAACCGGGGGTCGTACTGCTTGATCCAGGTGAACTCCTGCTGGAGCGCCTCGACCTCGGTGCCGACGGTGATCCAGTCCACCGACTCGGCGGTGGTGACCATCTGGCGGGTGCGCTCGTGCAGGTTCCACACGTCGCCGAAGTAGGAGTTGAGCCGGCTGCGCAGGTTCTTCGCCTTGCCGACGTAGATCACCCGGCCGGTGCCGTCGCGGAAGCGGTAGACCCCCGGTGACTCCGGGATGGTGCCGGGTGCGGGACGGTAGGTCGAGGGGTCAGCCACGCCACCAAGCCTAGTCCGCACCCCCGACACGCCACGCCGAGCGCTAGATCAACTCGGCGTACGGCAAGTCGGGGCGTCGACGAACGCCGGACGCCCCGACTTCCCGCGAAGAGACCAAGCCGTCAGGCCAGGGAGATCTGATCGCCGGTGACCTTGATGTCCTTCGGTGGCAGCGGCTTCTTGGCCGGACCGGCCTTCACCGAGCCGTCCTCGATCGAGAACTTGCTGCCGTGGCAGGTGCAGTTGATGGTGCCGCCGTCGACGTTCGAGACCGGGCAGTTCTGGTGCGTACAGATGGGGCTGAAGCCCTTGAACTGGCCGGCCGCGGGCTGGGTGATGACCACGCCCTCGGCGGCGAGGATCTTGCCGCCGCCGACCGGGATGTCGGCGGTGGTGGCCAGCGACTGGGCGTTCTGCCGGTCGCCGCCGCCGGCGTCGCCGGTGCTGGGCACGGCCGGGCCGCCACTGGTGGGTGAGTCGCTGCCACTGCCGTCGTCGCTGCCGCAGGCAGCCAGGACGACGGCCGCGCCGACCGCCCCGACGCCGGTGAGCAGGGTACGACGGGTCTGCGTACCCGGACCGGTCAACGCCTGATCGTCGCTCATGCCTCGCCTCTCTCTCGCCCACTGCGCCGGTCCGAAAGCCCGGCCACATCTCTCTCCACGCGCAACTGTGCCGGATAGTTCAGACCGGCATCCGTGCGACCCCGGCAAAAGGGGCGGGGCGGGTCGTCATCCGACCCGCCCCGCAGAGGTAATGGTTGATCAGCGCGCGCCGGCCGACACCTTGCGGGTCGCCCGTGTCTTGGTCGCGCCGTTGGCCTTGGCGGCCCGGGTGGTGGCCGCCGCCGCGCCCTTGGCCTCGCCGTCGAGCTTGAGCACCTGGCGCAGGAACTCGCCGGTGTGGCTCTCGGCCACCTCGGCGACCTCCTCCGGGGTGCCGGTGGCGAGCACCGTGCCGCCCCGGTGACCACCCTCGGGACCCATGTCGATCAGCCAGTCGGCCGTCTTGATCACGTCGAGGTTGTGCTCGATGGTGATCACCGTGTTGCCCTTGTCGACCAGGCCCTCGAGCACCATCAGCAGCTTGCGGATGTCCTCGAAGTGCAGGCCGGTGGTCGGCTCGTCGAGCACGTAGACCGTCCGCCCGGTGGAGCGCTTCTGCAACTCGGACGCGAGCTTGACCCGCTGCGCCTCACCACCGGACAGGGTCGGTGCGGGCTGACCGAGGCGGACGTAGCCCAGGCCCACGTCGACAAGGGTCTTGAGGTGCCGGTGGATGGCCGGGATGGCGGAGAAGAACTCGGCGGCCTCCTCGATCGGCATCTCCAGCACGTCCGAGACGGTCTTGCCCTTGTAGTGCACCTCCAGCGTCTCCCGGTTGTACCGGGCGCCCTTGCAGACCTCGCAGGGGACGTACACGTCGGGCAGGAAGTTCATCTCGATCTTGATGGTGCCGTCGCCGGAGCACGCCTCGCAGCGGCCACCCTTGACGTTGAACGAGAACCGGCCCGGGCCGTACCCCCGGACCTTGGCCTCGGTGGTCTCGGCGAAGAGCTTGCGGACGTGGTCCCAGACACCCGTGTAGGTGGCCGGGTTGGAGCGCGGCGTACGCCCGATCGGCGACTGGTCGACACCGACGACCTTGTCCACGTGCTCCAGCCCGGAGACCCGGGTGTGCCGGCCGGGCACCAGCCGGGCGCCGTTGATCTGGTTGGCCAGCACGGCGTACAGGATGTCGTTCACGAGTGTCGACTTGCCCGAGCCGCTGACGCCCGTCACCGCGATGAGCTGGCCCAGCGGGAACGACACGGTCAGGTTGCGCAGGTTGTGCTCCCGCGCGCCGTGCACCACCAACTCCCGGCCCGGGTCCTGCGCGCGACGGCCCGTCGGCGTCGGGATCGACCGCCGGCCGGACAGGTACGCCCCGGTGATCGACTCCTTGTTCTTGAGCAGCGCCGGCACCGAGCCGCTGTGCACGATCTTGCCGCCGTGCTCGCCCGCGCCGGGCCCGATGTCGACGATCCAGTCGGCGACGCGGATGGTGTCCTCGTCGTGCTCGACCACGATCAGCGTGTTGCCCAGCCCGCGCAGCCGGATCAGGGTCTCGATGAGCCGGTGGTTGTCGCGCTGGTGCAGACCGATCGACGGCTCGTCGAGCACGTAGAGCACGCCGACCAGGCCCGAGCCGATCTGGGTGGCCAGCCGGATGCGCTGCGCCTCGCCGCCGGAGAGCGTGCCGGCCGGCCGGTCGAGGGAGAGGTAGTCCAGGCCGACGTCGAGCAGGAACCGCAGCCGGGCGTTGATCTCCTTGAGGACGCGCTCGGCGATCAGCTTCTGCCGGTCGGTCAGCTCGATGCCGGCGAGCAGGTCGGCGCACTCCCCCACGGACAGGTTGCAGACCTCGGCGATGCTCCTGCCCGCCAGGGTGACGGCCAGCACCTCGGGCTTGAGCCGGGCGCCCCCACACGCGGCGCACGGCACGTCCCGCATGTAGCCCTCGTACTTGTCGCGGGACCACTCGGACTCGGTGTCGGAGTGCCGGCGCTCGATCCACTGCACCACACCCTCGAAGCCGGTGTAGTAGGAGCGCTCGCGGCCGTACTTGTTGCGGTAGCGCACGTGGACCTGGTCGTCGGAGCCGTGCAGGATCGTCTTCTGCGCCCGCGCCGGCAGCGCCCGCCACGGGGTGTCGACGTCGAAGTGCTGGGACTCGCCGAGCGCCTCCAGCAGGCGCAGGAAGTATTCCAGGTTGTGCCCGGTCGACCAGGGCTGGATGGCGCCCTCGCGCAGGCTGCGCTCCGGATCGGGAACCAGCAGCTCCGGGTCGACCTCCTTCTTGGTGCCCAGACCCGTGCACTCGGGGCAGGCGCCGTACGGGGCGTTGAAGGAGAAGACGCGGGGCTCGAGGTCCTCGATGGCGAGCGGGTGGTCGTTGGGACAGGCCAGGTGCTCGGAGTAGCGGCGCTCCCGGTCCGGGTCGTCCTCCGGCAGGTCGACGAAGTCGAGCAGCACCAGGCCGCTCGACAGGCCGAGCGCGGCCTCGACCGAGTCGGTCAGCCGCTGCTTGGCGCTCGGCTTGACGGTGAGCCGGTCGATCACCACCTCGATGGTGTGCTTCTCCTGCTTCTTGAGCTTGGGCGGCTCGGTCAGCGGGTGCACCACGCCGTCGACCCGGGCCCGCGCGTAGCCCTTGGCCTGCAGCTCGGCGAAGAGGTCGACGTACTCGCCCTTGCGGCCCCGGATGACCGGCGCGAGCACCATGAACTTCGTGCCCTCGGCCATGGCGAGCACCCGGTCGACGATCTGCTGCGGGCTCTGCTTGGAGATCCGCTCGCCACAGACCGGGCAGTGCGGCTCGCCGATGCGGGCGTAGAGCAGGCGCAGGTAGTCGTAGACCTCGGTGATGGTGCCGACCGTCGAGCGCGGGTTGCGCGAGGTCGACTTCTGGTCGATGGAGACGGCCGGGCTGAGCCCCTCGATGAAGTCGACGTCGGGCTTGTCCATCTGCCCGAGGAACTGCCGGGCGTACGACGACAGCGACTCCACGTACCGCCGCTGGCCTTCGGCGAAGATCGTGTCGAAGGCCAGGCTCGACTTGCCCGACCCGGACAGCCCGGTGAACACGATGAGAGCGTCACGGGGCAGGTCGAGACTGACGTCACGCAGATTGTGCTCGCGCGCGCCACGGATGATGAGTCGGTCGGCCACGGTACGTGTACTCCCGGGTGAAGGTGAAGCGGAGGGTCTGTCCCGCTCTGGGCTGGTTCCGAGCGGTCGTGCGGGCGCGGAAAACGCGCCTCGGCAACTCTAGCCCCGAGGTACGACAGTTTCCCCCGCCCGCACATTCCCCCAGCTCAGCCCGGTCGGCCGCGCCGTACGCGAGCCCGCTTCGGCGCTCGCCCCCAGCGCGGCCCGCCGGTCAGTAGCCCCCGGGCGACGGCGGGCGAATCGCCCTGCGCCGCGCCGAGCGCCAGCCGCCCCGCCGCTCGGAGGCGAGTCGCGCCTCACGCCGCCGGCTCTCGTGTGCCACCTCGCCCTGCAGCCGCCGCCAGCTCTCCCACCGGCGGGCGGACAGCTCACCGGTGCCCAGCGCGTCGCGGACCGCGCAGGCCGGCTCGCCGTCGTGCCGGCAGTCGGCGTACCGGCAACCCTCGGCGAGCCCCGCGATGTCGGCGAACGCCCGGTCCAACCCGGCCACGCCGTCGAGCAGACCGACCGCCCGCACACCCGGTGTGTCGATCACCGCGCCGCCGCCGGGAATCGGCACCAGGGCCCGCCAGGTGGTGGTGTGCCGTCCCTTGCCGTCGACGCGACGGATCGCCTGTGTCGGCATCATCACCGCGCCGGCGAGCGCGTTGACCAGGCTCGACTTGCCCGCGCCGGACGGCCCGAGCAGCCCCAACGTGCGACCCGGCACGACCTCCGCACGCAGCGGGGCCAGCCCGGTGCCGCGCTCGGCGCTGACCGGCAGCACCGGCACACCGGGGGCGACCGCGGCGAGTTGCCGGGCCAGCGCGGCCGGATCGGCCGCCAGGTCGGACTTCGTCAGCACCACGAGCGGCCGGGCCCCGGACTCGTGGACCAGGGAGAGCAGCCGCTCGATGCGGGCGACGTCCGGCTCCGGGTGCACCGGCTCCACCACGGCCGCCGTGTCGAGGTTGGCCGCCAGCACCTGACCGCTGGCGTCCTTGCCCGCGGTACGGCGGATCAGCGCGGCTCGCCGGGGCAGCACGGCCGCCACGGTGATCCGGCGGTCCGGCCAGTGCGTGAGCAGCACCCAGTCCCCCACGCAGGGCAGCGCGCAGAGGTCCCGGGCGGCGGCGGCCAGCACGGACGGGCCGAGACTCGCGCGGACCGGACCGTCGGCGGTGAGCACCGTGCAGACTCCCCGGTCCACCCGGGCCACCCGACCCGGGTGGCGCTCGCCACGTCGGGCGGCGTACGACGCCCGGTCGGCGTCCCAGCCGAGGGCGGTCAGATCGATCGTCATGGCATCCTCATCGGTGTCGAGCTGGTGATGGCGGAACATGCGTGCCACGTCCGGCATGAACACCACCTCCCTCCGACGTCCGAGTGCCGCATGTGACGCCGACGGTAGGGCGCGGGGCGACGCGCCGAAAGCGATTTCCGCGAGGACGGCGTGCCGCGTGCCCGCTAGGGTCGACGCGTGCGCGCGAAACCGCAGCCGCCGAGCGGCGCGGCGGGTGCGCCACCGCACGGCCGCCGAGCGTTTCCTCCTCCATCGAAATGGATATCCACACGTCATGACCTACAGCGGAGATGTCACGCACGGCGGCCCGCCGGCGGTACGGGAGTTGGACGGGCTGACCATCAGCAAGCTGTCGGTCGGCCCGATGGACAACAACGCCTACCTGCTGCGGTGCACCGGCACCGGAGACCAGGTGTTGATCGACGCCGCCAACGAGGCGCCCCGGCTGCTGGAGCTGATCGGTGACGGCGGCCTGACCGCCGTGGTCACCACCCACCAGCACATGGACCACTGGGTGGCGTTGGAGGAGGTGGTCGCCAAGAGCGGCGCTCGGGCTCTGGTGCACACCGACGACGCGTCCGGGCTGCCGATCGAGGCGGAGCACCTGACCGAGGGCGACACCGTGCCGGTCGGCGACTGCGCGCTGGAGGTCATCCACATCAAGGGGCACACCCCCGGGTCGATCGCGCTGCTCTACCGCGACCCGGCCGGCACCGGCCACCTCTTCACCGGCGACAGTCTCTTTCCCGGCGGCGTCGGCAACACGGACAAGGACCCCGAGCGCTTCGCCGCGTTGATCGACGACGTCGAGCACAAGCTGTTCGATCAACTGCCGGACGACACCTGGTTCTACCCGGGCCACGGCAAGGACAGCACCCTGGGCGCGGAACGCCCGTCCCTCCCCCAGTGGCGAACCCGAGGCTGGTAACCCGAGGCCCCCAGGCCCACCCACCGCCCAACAAGAGCTCCCCAACGGGCCCACCCGGCCGCAGCACCCAACCGGGCCACCCGACGCTGACCGAACACCCCGATAGATCCAGACCCGCCGGTGGAGAGCGACACACCGACGAACCGCGCCCACGACGGGCCGGGGGCCTGCCGTGCCCGGCGCAGGGATCAAGCCTGACCGCCCGGAGCGGGGCACGGCAGGCCCCCGGCCCCGAACCGCAACCAGGCCAGCAACCAGGTCAGCCCAACCTCAGCCAGCAACAGCAACCAGCCGCCGCCGCGCCCCCAGCAGCGCGACGGAGGCCAGCACCAACCCGACCCCCATGGTCACCAGCAGCGGGCTCGGCGCCCCCGGCAGCAGTGCGGTCAGCGACCGCGACG
Source organism: Micromonospora sp. NPDC049102 (assembly GCF_043197485.1). Classification (NCBI taxonomy): domain Bacteria; kingdom Bacillati; phylum Actinomycetota; class Actinomycetes; order Micromonosporales; family Micromonosporaceae; genus Micromonospora; species Micromonospora sp. NPDC049102. Next base: position 9,478 of record NZ_JBICTE010000032.1, read on the forward strand.
CGGTGCCCAGCGCCAGGTAGAGACCGGCCCAGGCCGCCGCGCCGAGGGCCGCTCCGCCGAGGAACCGTCGGTACGACATCCGCAGCCCGCCGGCCGCCAGCGGCAGCAGCGCGTTGAACACGGGCAGGAACGGCGCGACCATCATCATCCGCCCGCCACCGCGGCTGAGGATCCCCTCGGCCGCGCTCCAGCGTGACTCGCCGATCCAGCCTCCGATGCGGCTGCGGCGCAGGTGATCGCCGTACCGACGGCCGATCAGGAAGCTCAGCGACCAGCCGGCCAGGCACCCGGCGAGCACCGCGGCGAAGGTGGCCAGCCCGGTGGCCGGGCGGCCGACACCGACCGCGGCCAGGATCGCCACGTCACCGGGGATCAGCACGCCCAGCAGCGGTACGGCGTCGAAGAGCATGACCAACCCGAGCACGCCCATCAGCACCAGGACGGGCAGCTCTCCGACCTGGGCCAGCCATTGCGTCATGCCTCGTACGCTGTGGCCGCCGCACCACCTGGGACATCCGGTCGCAGCCCCTAGCGTCCCCTGGTGTCCGCCTCGGGGTCACCCCTGAGTGGGCTGGCGTGTCACGCGGGTCGCAGCACCCGTACCCGGCGGGGCGACGGGTCCACCGAGGGTTCGGTGGTGGGCACCGGGTAGTCGGCCAGCACCCGCAACCCGTCGGCCGGCAGGTGCCCCCGGCCGGGGTCCCCGACCAGCACCTCCGCGCCGGAGGCGACGACCCGTCGGAGGAACGGCAGCATCCTCTCGGCCATCGGGCGGCTGTAGAACACGTCGCCAGCGACCACCAGGTCCGCGTCGTCGACGTCGCCGTCGAGCAGGTCGTCGCCGCTGGTGTCGACGGTGACCCGGTTGGCGCGCGCGTTGACCGTGACAGCCGCCACGGCGTACGGGTCGATGTCGTTGGCGAGGACGTCGGACGCGCCGGCCAGCGCGGCGGCGATGGCCACCAGCCCCGACCCGGCGGCGACGTCGAGAACCCGACGTCCGGCGGCCAGCTCCGGGTGGTCCAGCAGGTGCCGGGCCAGGGCCTGGCCGCCGGCCCAGGCGGAGGCCCAGTACGGCGGCGACAGGGGGTGCCCGGCGAACGCCTCCATCCGGGCCCACCAGACGATCGCGTCCTCGGCGAGGTGCAGCCGCACCTCGGGGACGAACGGGGTGGGTGCCAGTTGGAGCCGGTCCAGGCCGGTGCCGGGCGCGTCGATCTCGCGCTCCAGCTCGGACAGCGCGGCGGCTGCGGCACCCTTCATCGGCGCAAGCATGCCGCAGGACAGGGTGGTCGGGGCGGGTTTGGCACGCGGGTGACGTGGAGAGTTCATCTGAGTTCGAGTAAACACCTACGGCACTTCGGCCGGCGGATTGGGGTTTCGCCCGCTACTGTCGAACAGGTACGGGCGACCATCGGCCTAGAGGCCGGTGGTCCGCCGCTTTGAACAGGGAGAGATGCATGGCAACCGGCACGGTTAAGTGGTTCAACTCGGAAAAGGGCTTCGGCTTCATCGAGCAGGAAGATGGAGGGCCGGACGTGTTCGTCCACTACTCCGCCATCGCTTCGAGCGGTTACCGGGAGCTCAACGAGGGCCAGAAGGTCGAGTTCGAGGTGACCCAGGGGCAGAAGGGCCCGCAGGCGGACAACGTCCGCCCGATCTAGCTCCGTGCCGGTGGCGGCGGTCGGTCTCCGGTCGCCGCCGCAGTGCACTCACGACGCTGCAGGGGCGGCGGGCAGGTCCCGCCGCCTCCGGAGCGGCCCCATCAGCAGGATCAACGGGGTCAACGCCAACCAGGCCGTCATCAGGGTGACGGCGGTGTCGACGCCGTAACGCGCACCGAGCTCGCCGGCCGCCACTGCCGCCAGCGGAATGGTGCCGTAGTTGAGCAGATGCATGCTCACCGTCGCGCGCCCGAGCAGGTGGTGCGGCGTGTACGTCTGTCGGAACGCGCCCTTGACGACGTTGCCGATGGCGACCCCGAGGCCGACCAGCACGCCGCCGAGCGCCGGCCAGATCAGCCCGATACCGGGTCCGGCCAACGGGATGAGCAGGGCGGGTGGGCCGGTGAGCGCCGCGCCGATGAGCATGGCGCGCGCGGTGCCACAGCGCCGGGCGAGGGCGGTGGCCAGCAGCGCGCCGATGATCCCGCCGATGCTCATCACCCCGACCAGGACGCCGACCAGTCCCGGCGCGAGCCGCAGTTCGCGGACCAGGAACACCACCAGGACCGCCTGGTAGCCGGTCAGGCCGATGTTGCTGGCCGCCCCCATGAGCGTCAGGACCCGCAGGTACGGGTCGCGGATGACGAAGCGCAGCCCCTCGGCCATGTCCCGCCGCAGCGACCGGGACCGGTCCGTGCGGACGGGACGCGGCCCGGTGGTGCGGATGCGCAGCAGGAGGGCCGCCGAGAGGAGGAACGTCAGGGCGTCCAGCAGCAACGCGGCGACCGCACCGGCGAGTTGGGCGATCAGGCCGGCGATGCCGGGTCCGACGACGTAGCTCACCGTCTGGGTGGCCTGGAGCTTCGCGTTCCCCTCGGGCAGTTGCTCGGGTCGCAGCAGCACCGGCAGGTAGACCTGGTCCGCGGTCTCGAAGAAGACCCGCGCGACGCCCGCGCCGAGGGCCACCAGTAGCAACTGCGCGACGGTGAGGCGACCCATCAGGGCGGCCACCGGCACGCTCAGGAACGCGAGCGCGCACAGCAGGTCGCAGACCACCATGAGCGGCCGGCGCGGCAACCGGTCCACCCACGCGCCGGCCGGTAGACCGATCAGCAGCCAGGGCAGCCAGGCCGCTGCGGTGAGGACCGCCACCTGGAAGGTGCTGGCGTCGAGCACGGCGACCGCCACCAGGGGCAGCGCGACGGTGGTGACGTTGCTGCCGATGCTGCTGACCGTCTGGCCGGCCCAGAGCAGGCGGAAGTCGCGGTGCCGCAGCAGCCCACCGGCCGGTCGGTTCGGGGCGGGATCGGCGCGGGTGGCCGCCGTCACGGTCGGGCCGGTACGCCGTGGACGAACACGAACACCGGTTGCCGCTCGACACCGTCGTCGGGCAGCTCGCGGTCGCCCCAGCGGGTCAGCACGGCGACGATCTCCTGGCTCAGCTCCTTCAGCTCGGCCGGTGTGAGGTGCATCCACCGGTCGGCGGAGAACGGTCCCTCACCCCAGACGGCCTGCTCGGTCTCCTCGGCGGCGTGCCAGACGCGGGCCAACGCGACGTGCCGGTCCAGGTTGAGGGAGGTGGCGGCGTCGGCGACGGCGCGGTCGGCGGGGTCGGCGACGAAGTCGGTCGTGGACCAGCGCACCGCCCGACTGGCCAGTTGCCACCAGCGTTCACGGCGGTCCCGGGCCAGTTCGGGGGCTTCGGTGACCAGGTCGGCGGCGGCGAGCACCTTGAGGTGATGGCTGACGTTCGCCGGCGCCTGGCCGGTGCGGTCGGCGAGCATGCCGACGGTCGACGGCCCGTGCACCTTGAACACGTCCATCAGTCGGCGGCGCAGCGGGTGGGCCATGGCGGCCAGCACCCGCGAGTCGGTGACCTGGCGTACGTCGGGGGGCTCCATACCGCCACCATTCCATCCGCAACAGTTCTTGCGCAATAGGTCTTGCCCAAGAACTGTTGCGGGGCGGCGTGCGGTGCGGGCGACCCGGCGGCTACGGGCCGCCCCGCTCAGGCGACCAGCCTGCGGGCCAACTCGTCGGCGACCTGCTTGGCGATGGTGGGTGGAATGGCCGCGGCGATCTCCTCCGGCGTCAGCCCGGCCAGCACGCCCTGGATGATCGCCTCCTCGTCGGTGAAGTCCTTCCCGGCCAGCGCGGTGAGCGCGCTCTGCAGGGCGGTGAGCTGCGCCGTCATCGCTCGCAGGTTCCAGTTGCCGGTCACCGAGGCGCCGGTTTCGTCCCGGCCCTCCGCCATCCGGGTGTAGATCTGTCCGATCGGGTTGCGGCCGTCCAGGACGGTGAGGTTCTTGTGGACGGTAGCCAGCCAGTTGTGTTCTTCGGGGGTCATGTCGCTGTCCTCCAGGAGTCCGATGGAGCTGAGGTAGCGGCGGAACAACGGCCGCTGGTCACGGCCCGCCTTGATCGCGTCGCGGAAGAAGCTGATGTGGGTGTGCCAACGGTGCGAGCTGTCGCCGGTGGTGCGCTTGCCGAGGCGGTCCCACCGCTTCACCGTGTTGCCGTCGGGGCTGTAGATGATCTCGCGGATGTCCCGGGTGTCGGCCGCGTTCGCGGCGCACTGGTCCACGCACCAGAGCGAGAAACTGACCAGGGTGTTCGTACGACCACCGGAGCGGACCTCGAACTGGCCGACGTCCAGCGCCGACGCGTCGAGGGTCAGTCCAGCCCGGTCCCGGGGTGACTCGACCACCGAGTAGTCGTTCGGGACCACCCGGTCCGAGCCGCAGTGATAGCCGCCGCGGTGGTCCGGGTCGCCGACGATGCCGACTTCGTTCGGCTCCAGGTCGTCGGGGCCGGGGGCGTTGTCGAGGTGGGTGAGGAGCAGGCTTCGAAGGGCCAACAGGTTAGCCGGGGCCCGGGTCATGGGGTCCCCCTCTCAGCTGGGGCGGGGACCGGGCGCGACGTCACACCGCGTATGCGGTGGCGGGCTTTTGGGCGAGCCCGGTCTGGGTGGTGCACGGCGCCGGGCGTTGACTCAACCATAGCCCGCATTCCGATTAATGCCCAGGTCAGAGGCATTCTGTTCAGATTGGAGGCATCGGCGGGGCAGAGTGGACGATCGGCAACAGCAGCACCGAGGGATGCGCCGGGTCATGCAGAACCTGCCGCCAACCGGGACGCAGCGTCACCGCCGTACCGAGGGGTTCCCCGGTGCCGGGGTTGCGCGCCCAGCGCGGATGGGCGCCGCCGGCGACCTGCACCCGCAGCCGGTGCCCGGCGGCGATCCGGTACGCGGTCGGCCAGAGCGACACCGGAACCCGCCGCACCCCGGACGCGTCGGCGGGGAAGCGTTCGGGCGTCACCCGCACCAGGCCGTCGCACACGTTCCACGACCGACCGCGCCGGTCCACATCGCACAGTCGCACAAAGACGTCCAGGTGTGGCAGCTCACTGCGGACGTGCAGTTCGGCGCGTACCGGGCCGATCACCTCGACCGGACCGGCCAGCGGAGCGCTGGTGTAGGTGAGCACGTCGGGGCGGGCCTCCACCTGCCGGTTGTCCACCCGACCGGCTCGCTTGGCGACCAGCAGCGGCCCACCCAGCGACGGGGTGGGATCGGCCGGGTCGTACCGGAACTCGTCGGGCGCCGACGCGCCCGGAGGACGTACCGCCAGCTCACCGCCCGCATGCAGGTGCCAGGCGGTCTCGACGGTCGGCGGCGGCCAGTCCGGCAGGTCCCGCCAGCCGCCGCCGGGACCACCCACGTGCACCCGGACCGGGGCCGCAGAGGGCGGACGTTCGTCGTCCAGCGGCCCGCCGAGGTGTACGTCGAGCCAGGTCAACCCCTCGCGCAGGGCCGCCACGAACAGCCCGGGGCTGCCGTGGGTCCAGGGACCGATCACGAGACGTGGGCGTGTGCCGGTGGCGCGCAGGGTGGCGTGGTCGTCGAGCTGGGCGGGCAGGAAGATGTCGTGCCAACCGGTGACCATGACCACGGGCGCCCGCACCCGGGCCACCCGGTCGGCGAAGACGCGCTCGCGCCAGTACGCCGCCTCCGGGGCGTGCTGCCGCAGCCACTCCTGAAAGAACGGGATCGTGACGCCGGTGGCCACCCGGTCCGCCTCGGCCAGCGGCAGGTGGTCGAGCGCGGCGGCCAACCGGGGCTGCCCCCGTTTGAGTTCCCGCTGGCGGGCCAGCCACGGCACGGTCTGGGCGTGCAGCAGCTCGGCCCAGGTCAGTACGGTGTCCAGGGCGAACGACTCTCCCGCGTACGTCGAGTCCCGGGTGGCCGAGGCGGTCACCACCGCGACCATCGCACGGAGATCCTGACCGGCGTCGGCGGCCAGCGCCCACTGGGCGAAGCCCTGGTAGCTGACTCCGAACATGCCGAGCACCCCGGACCACCAGGGCTGGCGGCGCAGCCAGTCCAGCGTGTCGACCCCGTCGTCGCGCTCGTGCACGAGCGGGGCGAACGTGCCGCCGGAGCCGCCGGTGCCCCGGCAGGACTGGATCACCGCGTGGCGGCCCCGCGTGGCGAGCAACCGGCCGAGCAGCCGCAACGGGCCACCCCGCCCGTACGGGGTGCGGATCAGCACGGTCGGCGCGGCTTGGTCACCCGGCGCGTAATGGTCGGTGCGCAGCACCACGCCGTCGCGGGCCCGGATCGGGATGTCCCGGGTGACGCGCACCGGGCCGGGGCGTGTCGCGGGCAGCCGCAGTCCGGCGGCGGCCAGGCGCGCGACGAGCCGGCCGGACACGGTCAGCCCGTTGTCCGGTGGGGCGGTTCGGGCCGGGTGGCACGGACCGCGTCGCGGTGCGCCCGCAGCGACTCGCTCATCTCCGCGACGAACCGGTGCACGACGTCCAGTTCGTCCTCGTCGAAGCGGTCCATCACCGCGTCGGTGCGCGCGCCCAGGGGCCGGAAGAACTCCATGGCCAGGGCGGCGCCCTGGTCGGCGTAGTGCAGCAGCACCTTGCGCCGGTCGACGGTGTCGCGGTCCCGGCGGATGTGCCCGGCCCGTTCCAGGCGGTCGATCAGCGCGGTGACCGAGCCGGACGACAGGTTGAGCTGCTCACCGAGGCGACCGGGGGTGATCGGGTCGCCGAACAGTTCGGCGTCCATGACCGCGATCAGCGCGTTCAGATCGGTCGGGTTGAGGCCGTGCAGGTTGGCGAAGGCGTGACCGACCTGCTGGGCGTCCACCGCGTACCGCCGAAGGTTGTTGGTGATCTCCGCGACCAGCTGCTCGCGGCGCGTGTCGCGCCGCCGGTACATGCCGTGAGTCGCCACGTCGCGCCGCTTCTCCCCGTCGTCGGTACTCCGGGTTGCAGCATAGAACAGCCGTCGATAATCTCGTCCATCAAGATACTTGGCGCTCAAAAGACCTAGGGGTCAGCGATGTCCGTCTTCACCAGGGTCGCGCGTGGCCGGCTCGCGGCCTGGCTCACCGTCGCCGCCGCGCTCGTCATCGCCGCGATCGTCGTCGGAGTGCCACGGCCGGACAACCCGGCACCGGTCTCCGCCACCGGCCTGTCCGCCGAGTGGCAGTCGACACAGGTGCAGCGTCTCCAGGACCAGCTACCCACCAGCGACGTCCAACCGGCCGTCGTGGTCGTCAGTCGCGGTGACGGCGCGGCGCTGAGCGAGGCCGACCGGGCCGTCCTCGCCTCCCGCTCCGGAGACCTGGGCCGGTTGGCCATGGGCGGTCGGGTCAGCCCGACCCAGGTCTCCCCGGACGGCACGGTCGCGCTCGTCGCCGTGCCGCTGGACACCTCCGGGGGTCAGGAGGAGGTGACCGGCAAGGTCACCGCGCTGCGCGACGCGCTGGCGGACCTGCCCGACCCGCTGGCCGCCGAGGTCACCGGCGCACCCGCCCTGACCGCCGACCTGTCGTCGGTCTTCGAGGGCGCCGACGTCACCCTGCTCGCGGTGACCGCCGCCGTGGTCGCGTTGCTGCTGCTGATCACGTACCGCAGTCCGTTCCTGTGGATCGTGCCGCTGGTCGTGGTCGGCGCGACCGAACAGCTCACCCTGCGCGCGGTGGACACGATCGTGCCCGCCGTCGGCATCAACCTCCAGCAGGGCCAGGTCACCGGCATCGCCAGCGTGCTGGTGTTCGGTGCCGCCACCGACTATGCGCTGCTGCTCATCGCCCGCTACCGGGAGGAACTGCGGCGCGAACAGGACCGCTTCGCGGCGATGCGGGCAGCGCTGCGCCGTACCGCCGAGCCCATCCTGGCCAGCGGCGGCACCGTGGTCCTCGGCGTGCTCACCCTGCTGCTCAGCGAGCAGGAGACGAACCGGGCACTGGCCGTGGCCTGCGCCACCGGTGTGGTCTTCGCCATGCTCTCGGCGCTGTTCGTGCTCCCCGCCGTGCTGGTCCTCTTCGGTCGCGACCTGTTCTGGCCGTTCGTACCCCGGGTCGGCGGCCCGGTCCGCGAGGGCCGGCTCTGGGGGCGGCTCGGCGCGGTCGTACGCCGCCGCCCGGTCGTGGTCGCGGTGCTGTCGACCCTGCTGCTCGGCGGCCTGGCCCTCGGCGGGCTCGGAATCCGCACCGGCCTGTCCGAGACCGAGCAGTTCCGGGCCGCGCCCGAGGCGGTGACCGGCGCACAGACTCTGGCCCGGGCGTTCCCCGCCGGCAGCACCCAGCCGGTGGCCGTGCTCACCACCCCGGCGGCGGCGCGGGCGGTCGCCGACGTCGCCAGCGCCGTACCCGGCGTCGCCTCGGCGCGACCGGGCGACGTCGGCCAGGCTGTCGCCCAGGTCGACGTGGTGCTGGACGCCGAGCCCGGCACGCCCGCCTCGGACCGCGCGGTCGAGGCGCTACGCGACGCGGTCGCCGCCGTGCCCGACTCCGCTCCCCCGGCCGTCGCCGGCGTCGACCCGCCAACCGGCGCGATCGTGGGCGGCTCGGTGGCCGCGACCTACGACTCCGACGAGGCCAACGACCGCGACCTGCGGCTCATCCTGCCGATCATCCTGCTGCTGGTCGGCGCGGTGCTCGTGCTGCTGCTGCGGGGCCTTGTCGCGCCGGTGCTGCTCGTGCTCACCGTGATCGCGTCGTTCTTCGCCAGCCTCGGGGCGGCCTGGCTGCTCTTCGACCACGTGCTGGACTTCCCGGCGCTCGACAGTGGCGTGCTGCTGCTCGCCTTCGTCTTCCTGGTGGCACTCGGCGTGGACTACAACATCTTCCTGGTGACCCGGGCCCGGGAGGACGCCCGCACCACCGGCACCCGCGACGGCATGCTGTCCGCGCTGCGGGTCACCGGAGGTGTGATCACGAGCGCCGGGGTGCTGCTCGCCGCGGTGTTCGCCGTGCTCGGCGTGCTGCCGCTGATCACGCTGACGCAGATCGGCATCATCGTCTGCATCGGCGTCCTGCTGGACACGCTGCTGGTCCGCACGGTGCTCGTGCCGGCGCTGGCGTTCCTGCTCGGCGACCGCTTCTGGTGGCCGGGTCGCGTCGACGCCCACCCGGGCGTCGACGTCCCGGCGACGCCCGAGCCGGTGCCCGCACGAGACTGACCGCCCCCGCGACGGGGGCGGGGCCGGAAAACACCCGGCCCCGCCCCCGTCGGCGTGCTCAGTAGCCCAGGCAGACGCACTCGGTCATCAAGGCCCGCACGTTGCGCACGTACGACGGGTTGGGGATGGCGAGGGGCTCGCCCTCCTGCGCCACCGCCCCGTGCCCGAAGTTGTACGCGGCGATGACCGCGTTGAGCAGACAGGAGTTCAGTTCGGCGGTGCACAGGTCCGCGTCGAGCCGGAAGTCGGACTCGAAGTACATGTCGCCGATGTACTTGGTCAGCCAGGCCAGGTAGTTGGCCCCCAGGTACGCGTTGTCCCGGTAGTCGGCGATGTCGTAGCTCTGGTCGAAGCGCTGGTTCATCCAGGTCGCGGTGCCCGGCATCACCTGCATCAGCCCGACGCCGCCGTCGCAGGCGTAGATGTTGGACTGCCAGCCGCTCTCCTGCCAGGCGGTGGCCTTGAGCAGGTCGAGCGGCACCTTGAGGTCCGGTGCGGAGCTGAGCCAGTAGGTGCGGGCGGCGGCGTCGCTCAGGGCCGCCTTCACGTCGGCGCGGCTCGCCTGGGTGCCCTTGTAGCTGGGCTTGCAGGACGACGGGGCGGGCTTCGGAGGCGCCGGCGGGACCTTCGTCTCGGTGGGCGCCTTGGCGACCGCGCGCGGCTTCGTGGGAGCCGTCGCCCGGGTCGGCTTCCTCGCCGGCGTCGGGGAGGCGGACGCGCTACGGCTCGGGGCGGTGCCCATCGCCGCGACCGCGCTCGCCGAAGGGCTCGACTCGACGGACGGCTCGTCGACCGGCTCGTCCGTCGGCGCCTCGGTGACCGAGACGGGTGCGGCGGCCTGATCCTGGGGGCGTTGCCCCTTGCCGGCGCAGCCGACCGCACCGCTGGCGAGCAGGAGGCTGGAGAGCACGAGCGCGCCCACCCGTCTGGCGTGTTGACGCACAGTGGTCCTCCCCCGTCTGACAGTCGCCGCAGATTAGCAAGGTTCGACGGGCCGGCGGTGCCCCTGCGCGGGCCGGACCGGACCGGCCGACTGCTCCCGGTCGCCGACCGCCCGGTCCCGGGTTGCCCAGGCGACCACGAACACCACCGTCCACAGCACCCCCAGCAGTACCGCCGCCGCCGTACCGCTCGTCGTCTCCAGGCCGAGGTAGAGCCGCGCGGCCGCGACCCCCAGCACGCCCGCGGCGGCAGCCGTCCACGCGGCCACCGCCACCGGCCACCGCGCGCTGCGCGACACCAACCAGGCGAGGGTGCAGAGGCTCGCCGCGACCACGGCGTTCTGGGTGGAGAACGGGACGGCCTCGTGCGCGCCGTCACCGGTTGCTCCGGTCAACTCGGCCACCACGGCCAGCATCACCAGCGGCACGAACGCGCCGGCCGTACCGACCACGCTCAGCAGGTCGGTGCGCAGCGGACGGTTACGCCACGCCAGCACCGCCGCCACCATCGCCACCAGCACGATCAGCACCCACCCGCGTACCAGCGACACCACGACCAGGGTGGCGTCGGCGGCGTCCGGTGTGCGGCGAGCCGTGAACCACGCGCCGATCGCCCCGTCCAGCGCCGCCAGTCCGCTGTTGCGTACCACCACGGCGAGCAGGCCGGCGATGGCCAGTCCGGCGGCGAAGAGCAACAGCAGCCCGGCGGCCAGGTTGAGCAGCAGCGTCCAGGCCGGCCCGATCCGCATGGCCAGCAGGAAGAACAGCACCCCGTACCGGGCGCCGAGCCAGCGCACCGGCGGCAGCGCGGCGGCCCGCGAGAGCAGCGCGCGCGCCGGGTCGGGGTTGCGGCCGAGCCACCGACCGGCGAGCACCACCCCCAGCAGCCCCGCCAGCAACGCCAGCGCCGCGCCGGTGGCCCGGCCGAGCACCCGGGAGACCGTGTCGTACGACTCACCGGCGAGGTGACCGAGCAGGATCGAGCCGGCCACCCAGGTCGCCACCCCGGCCAGGTTCCACAGGGCGAACCGCCGGTACGGCATGCCGGCCGCGCCGGCCAGCCGGGGCACCAGGGTGCGGGCGAAGGCCACCCATCGGGCGGCGAACACCCCACGCCCACCCAGCCGGGCGAGCATCGCGTCCGCCCTGCTCCACCGCCCCGGCCCGACCCGGTGACCCAGTCCGGCGCGCAGCCGCGGGCCGTAGCGCCGACCGGCGCGGAACGCCAGGGTGTCGCCGACCAACGCCGCAACGATCATCGCGAGCAACGCCGGCCCGAGCCGCAAGGTACCGTTGTAGGTGAGGAAGCCGACGAGAAGCAGGGTAGCCTCACCCGGCACCAGCAAGCCGAAGATCACCGCGGTCTCGCCCGCCACGATCAGCGCGGCGACCAGGTAGATCCACAGGGTGGGCAGACCCTGCACCCAGGTCAGCAGGTCGTGCACTCAGGCCCCCGGGACACGGGAGCCAGCATGCCAGCCGGGGGAACCACCGGCACAGCAGTTTCACCATAGATCAGGGGCACCTGGGGGTGACCCCGACGCAGCCTGCGCGAGCGCAGGCGGAAGGATAGAGGGTATGCAGCTTCGCACCGACCTCCGCAACGTCGCCATCATCGCTCACGTCGACCACGGCAAGACCACCCTGGTCGACGCCATGTTGCGGCAGGCCGGGGCGTACGGCGCCCGGGGCGAGAACACCGAGCGGGTGATGGACTCGGGTGACCTGGAGCGGGAGAAGGGCATCACGATCCTGGCCAAGAACACCGGTGTGCGCTACCTGCCCGCCGATGGTTCGGACCCGGTCACCATCAACATCATCGACACCCCCGGCCACGCCGACTTCGGCGGCGAGGTCGAGCGCGGCCTGACCATGGTCGACGGTGTCGTGCTGCTCGTCGACGCCAGTGAGGGCCCGCTCCCGCAGACCCGCTTCGTGCTGCGCAAGGCGCTGCGGGCCCGGATGCCGATCATCCTGGTGATCAACAAGGTGGACCGTCCGGACGCCCGGATCAAGGAGGTCGTGGACGACACCTACGAGCTCTTCCTCGACCTGGACGCCGACGAGGAGCAGATCGACTTCCCGATCGTCTACGCCTGTGCACGGGACGGCATCGCCTCGCTGACCCAGCCGGCCGACGGCTCGGTGCCCGACGACAGCGACTCCCTGGAGCCGCTGTTCCGCACCCTGCTGGACACCATCCCGGCCCCGGCGTACGAGGACGACGCGCCGCTGCAGGCGCACGTCACCAACCTCGACGCGTCGCCGTTCCTCGGCCGGCTCGCGCTGTGCCGCGTCCGGCAGGGCACCATCAGCAAGGGCCAGACGGTCGCCTGGTGCCGCACCGACGGCAGCACCCAGCGGGTCCGCATCTCCGAGATGCTGATGACCGAGGGTCTGGAGCGCAAGCCGGCCGAGACCGCCGGCCCGGGCGACATCATCGCCGTCGCCGGCATCCCGGAGATCATGATCGGCGAGACGCTGGCCGACGTGGAGAACCCGGTGGCGCTGCCGCTGATCACCGTCGACGAGCCGGCCATCTCGATGACCATCGGCACCAACACCTCTCCGCTGGTCGGCAGGGTCAAGGGCTCCAAGGTCACCGCCCGCATGGTCAAGGACCGGCTCGACAAGGAGCTGGTCGGCAACGTGTCGCTGCGGGTCCTGCCCACCGAGCGGCCGGACGCCTGGGAGGTGCAGGGCCGCGGTGAGCTGGCGCTGGCCATCCTGGTCGAGCAGATGCGCCGGGAGAGCTACGAGCTGACCGTCGGCAAGCCGCAGGTGGTCACCCGGGAGATCGACGGCAAGACCTGCGAGCCGGTCGAGCGGCTGACCATCGACGCCCCGGAGGAATACCTGGGCGCGATCACCCAGCTCCTCGCCACCCGCAAGGGCCGGATGGAGCAGCTGGTCAACCACGGCACCGGCTGGATCCGGATGGAGTGGCTGGTCCCGGCGCGTGGCCTGATCGGCTTCCGCACCGAGTTCCTCACCGACACCCGGGGCACCGGCATCCTGCACCACGTCTTCGAGTCGTACGAGCCGTGGTTCGGTGAGCTGCGCACCCGCAACAACGGCTCGCTGGTCGCCGACCGGTCCGGCGTGGTCACCGCGTTCGCGATGATCAACCTTCAGGAGCGCGGCCAGCTCTTCGTCGAGCCGACCACCGAGGTGTACGAGGGCATGATCGTCGGGGAGAACTCCCGCTCCGACGACATGGACGTCAACATCACCAAGGAGAAGAAGCTCACCAACATGCGGGCCTCGACCTCCGACGAGACCGAGAAGCTGATCCCGCCGCGCAAGCTCTCGCTGGAGCAGGCCCTGGAGTTCTGCCGCGAGGACGAGTGCGTCGAGGTCACCCCGCACGCGGTGCGCATCCGCAAGGTGGTGCTCGACCAGCAGCAGCGTGGCCGGGCCGCCGCCCGCCGCAAGCACGCCGGCTGACCACACCAGCACCGGGCGCGTCGGCCGCTTGCGGCCGACGCGCCCTTTCGCTTCCCGCCCGGGGTACGTCCGCCCGGCGCCGGTTGATCAGCTACGGTCACCGGCATGAGCTGGGATGATCTCGACGCCCATCTGGACACGGTGCCGGGCACCGTCTCGGCGTACGTGGGTCGACTCGACGCGCCACCGGCCTGGACCCGGCACGCCCGCGCCGGCCACTACGCCGCCAGCACGATGAAGGTGGCGGTGCTGGCCGCGCTGTACCGCGCCGCCGAGGCCGGCACCCTGGACCTGGACGCCGACGTCCCGGTGGTCAACGAGTTCGACTCGGCCCAGCCCGGCGCACCCCGGTTCTCCTGCGCCCCGCACTACGACAACGACGACGCGGTCTGGGACCGGCTCGGCGGCACGGCGTCGCTACGCTGGCTCGCCGAGCGGATGATCGTGCGGTCCAGCAACCTGGCCACGAACCTCGTCATCGGGCACGTCGGGCTGCCCGCCGTGGCCGAGGTGTGGTCGCTGGCCGGTGCCCGGGACAGCGTCACCGGCCGCGGCATCGAGGACTTCGCCGCCCGCGACGTCGGCATCACCAACACCGTCACCGCAGCCGACCTGGCCGCCCTGCTGGGCGCGCTGGCCGGCGGCGCCACCACGCCCGGCCGCCTCGCCTCGCCGGCCGGGTGCGCGGCCATGCTGGACGTGCTGCTCGCCCAGGAACACCGCGAGGACCTGGCCGCCGGCCTGCCCGAGGGCACCCGGATCGCGCTGAAGAACGGCTGGGTACGTGGTGTGCGCCACGGTGCCGGCGTGGTGCTGCCCGACGACGCCCCGCCGTACGTGATCGCCGTGTGCACCACGACCGACCTGGACGACGGAGACGACGACGCCTGTCGACTCATCGCGCGCGTCTCGGCGCGGGTCTGGGACGACCGGCACCGCCTCTGAGCCCGACGCACTCACTCCAGCAGGTGCGCCCGCAACGCCTCGATGACGTCGTCGGTCAGCCCCAGACCGTCACGCAGGTACGCGTCGAACGAGCCGTGCACCCGGCGTACCTCCTGGTAGCCGGCGTCGAGGTACGCGGCACGGACCTCCAGCACCGGCAGCACCGCGTCGACGTCCAGTGTCGGCTGGCGGCGGCGCATCGCCTCGATGATCACCGCGCGCAGGCCGTCGGTGAGCGCGTTGTTGCGCAGGTACTCGGCCCGGATCGCGGCCTCGTCCACCCCGAGCGCGGTGAGCAGGATGACGGTGAGCCAGCCGGTGCGGTCCTTGCCGGCCGAGCAGTGGTACAGCAGCGGCAGGTTGTCCGGGCTGGCGGCCAGGCGTACCGCCGCGCCGAAGTTGACGCGGGCGGACTCGCCGGTGACGAACCACCGGTAGATCTCGGCCATCGCCCCCGCCGTGCCCTGCCGGGCCAGTTCGGCGTACGCGTCGAGGTCATGGCCGACGAGCACCGCCGAGACGTACGTGAAGACGGGGTGCTCGGGGTCGTGCACCGGTAGGTGCACCACCCGCGGCTCGCCGGCCAGCCGGTCGGTCGGGGCGAGCGCGATCTCCGCGCCGTCGCGCAGGTCGACAACGCAGGCCGGCCCCAGCTTCGCGAGTACTGGCAGGTCCTCGTCGGTGAGCCGACCCAGCGCCGGAGTGCGGATCAGCCGTCCGGCGCGCACCTTCCGGCCGTCGACGCCGTCGAGGCCGCCAAGGTCCCGGGCGTTCGGCGCGCCGACCAACTGCCAGTCCCCGATGACCATCGCGTGGTCCTCCCGCCGCTTGCCTGTGTATAGGGTGCCCCATATGACGATCTCGGCGGTACGCACCCACCGGGTTTCTGCCCCCTTACACACCCCGTTCGTCACCGCGCTGCGCCGCACCACCACCGTGGACACCCTGATCGTCGAGCTCATCGACGCCGATGGTCGGTCCGGCTTCGGTGAGGCGCCGCAGGTGTGGCAGGTCACCGGCGCATCGGTCGCCGGCGCGCAGGCGTGCGTGCAGGAACTGCTCGGTCCGCTGCTCACCGGACGCGACCCGGACGATCTGGTGGCCCGCTGCGCCGAGGTGCAGCGGGCGGTGGTGGGAAACGAGGCGGCGAAGGCGGCGGTGGACGTCGCGCTGCACGACCTGACGGCGCGGCGTCTGGGCGTACCCCTGGTGCGGTTGCTCGGCGGCACGGCGCTGCGCGTCCCGACGGACGTCACCCTCGCCGCGGGCGACGCGGTCGACCTGGCGGCGGCCGCGCGTCAGCGGCGGGCCGACGGTTTCGGCGTGCTCAAGCTCAAGGTCGGCACGGACGCGGCCGGCGACCTGGACCGGGTACGGGCGGTGCGCGGGGCGGTCGGCGCCGGAGTGCGGATCCGGCTGGATGCCAATCAGGGCTGGACACCGCGCGAGGCGGTCCGGGTGATCCGTGGCATCGAGGACGCCGAGCTGGACGTGGAGCTCGTCGAGCAGCCGGTGGCCCGCTGGGACCTGGACGGGCTGGCCTGGGTCAGTGACCGGGTGTCGGTGCCGATCCTGGCCGACGAGGCGGTCTTCGGGGTCCGCGACCTGGTGGAGGTGATCCGCCGCCGGGCCGCCGATCTGGTCAACGTCAAGCTGGCCAAGTGCGGCGGGCTGCACCCGGCGCGCACGCTGCTGGAGTTGGCCCGCGCGCACGGGCTCGGCACGGTGGTCGGGTCGATGATGGAGAGTCAGGTCGGCATCGGCGCGGCGGCGAGCCTGGTGGCCGCGTACGGCACCACGGCGGTCGCCGACCTGGACGCCGCCTGGTGGCTGGCCTGGTCGCCGGTGCAGGGCGGAATCCGCTACGAGGGGCCGACGGTAGTCCTTCCGGATGCCCCTGGCCTCGGCATTTCCGGCCTGACTGAAGTAAAGATGCAGACCCGTGGTTGAGGATCGGCGGTTTTCTTCATAGGGTTTCCCCCGGACAGCCGACACGAGCTGGGGGTCGACGTGCAGCTACAACCGGGCCGCGAGGCCGTCGTCCGGGTCGCGGTGGCGACGCTGTGGTCATCCCCCGAGGCGGTGCGGCCGGTCGACGGTCCCGCGCTCAGGACCGATGTCGACATCCCGACCTGGGTCTCCGGTCTGGACACCGACCAACAGGTCGGCGACTGTGTGCTGAGTCAACTCCTACTCGGCGAGCGGGTGCTCGTCGACGAAGTGCGCCCGGACGGCTGGGTGCGGGTTGTCGCCGTCGAGCAGCCGGCCGCCAAGCTCGACCCGCGGGGCTACCCGGGCTGGCTCCCCGCCGACCAACTGACCCCCGCGGATCCCAGCGTCGGCGGCGACCCGCTCGTGGTCGACGCCACCGTCACCGACCTGCACGCCGGCCCGGACGGGCCGGTGGTGCTGCCCGGCGTCGTCGTGGGCACCCGCCTCGTCCCGGCCGGTCCGTCCCGGGAGGGCTGGCGGGAGGTCCACGTCCCCGGTCAGCCCACGCCGCTCTGGCTGCGCGACGGACACCTCGCCCCGGTGCAGACCGGGCCGCCCAGCGCCGCCGACACGCTCGCGGTGGCCCAGCGGCTGCTGGACGTGGTCTACATCTGGGGCGGACTCTCGACGTACGGCATCGACTGCTCCGGCCTCGTCCACCTGGCCTGGCGCCGGTTCGGCGTGCTGCTCCCCCGCGACGCCGACGACCAGGCTGTGGCGACGACCCCCCTGACGCTGGGCGCGGAGCGCCCCGGCGACCTCTACTTCTTCGCCCGGCCCGGCCGGAAGATCCACCACATCGGCATCGTCACGGCCGTGGCCGACGGCCCGACGGACCGGCGGATGCTGCACGCCTGCTACCGGCGGCGTCGGGTGCTGGAGGAGCGTCTGCCGGCCGACCGTACGGCCACCCTCGTCGGCGCGCACCGGGTCTGACCGGCCCGCGCCCGGCCCTGAGCCTCAGCGTCGGGCCTCGGCCAACTCGCGACGCCTGTCGCGGGCGGACTTGACCAGGCTGGCGATGGTGGCGATGCCCAGCGTGCCGATGATGACCAGCAGGGACAGCCAGATCGGGATGTGCGGCGCCCACGCGACATGCTTTCCGCCGTTGATGAACGGCAGGTTGTTGTCGGCAAGCGCCTCCAGCACCAGCTTGACCCCGATGAAGCCCAGCACGACAGCCAACCCGTAGCTGAGGTAGATCAACCGGTCGAGCAGGCCACCGAGCAGGAAGTAGAGCTGACGCAGACCCATCAGCGCGAAGACGTTCGCGGTGAAGACCAGGTACGGCTCCTGCGTGATCCCGAAGATCGCCGGGATCGAGTCCAGCGCGAAGATCAGGTCGGTGGTGCCGATCGCGATCATCACGATGAGCATCGGGGTGAACAGCCGCCGCCCGTTCTCGTGGGTCGTCAGCTTCGCGTCGTCGTAGCCCTTGGAGATGGGCAGCGCCCGGCGGCTCCACCGGATCAGGAGGTTCTCGGAGAACTCGTCCTCGTCCGGCTCACCCTGCCGGGCCAGGTTGATCGCCGTGTAGATCAGGAACGCGCCGAAGATGTAGAAGACCCAGGAGAACTGTGAGATCAACGCCGCGCCGGCGGCGATGAACCCGCCGCGCATCACCAACGCCAGCACTATGCCGATGAGCAGCACCTTCTGCTGGTACTGCCGGGGCACCCCGAACCGGGCCATGATGATGACGAAGACGAAGAGGTTGTCCACCGAGAGGCTGTACTCGGTGAGCCAGCCGGTGTAGAACTGCCCGGCCGAACTGGCCCCCGAGGCCAGCCAGACGCCGGCGCCGAAGAGCAGGGCGAGACCGACGTAGAAGGCGACCCAGAGACTCGACTCGCGCACGCTCGGCTCGTGCGGGCGCCGCCCGACGATCAACAGGTCGACGAGCAGCACCGCAGACAGTGCGACGAGGGTTCCCGCCCACACCAATCCGGACACGTCCAACGTTCATTCCTCCGGCAGACACGCGGCGTCGGGCACACCGTACGCCCCTGCCGGGGCCGGCGTGCCGCTGTCGCTCACTCTGGTGACTGTCGGAGGTCTCTTCCGCCCCCGGCCCGCGAACGGGACGGCGACCGACGAAGCCGGGCCGACCGTCGAGAATCCGGCGATCGTCCGTGCTGACGACTTCGTCACGGGGGAATACTCCCCTCCTCGGGGTCCATTGTTGCCCACCACGCGCCGTGATCACACCTGGGGCATGGAGTGCCCATCACACACCCTCTTGGTCGTCCTAGGAGGCTAGTGTGTCGGGTGCGGTGATCGGCTCCGCGAACGACCAGCCGGCGGCCAGCAGGGCGTCACAAACCTGCACGGCCCGCGTCAGCCGCTCGGCGTGCGGCCCGGTCAACTCCATCACCGGTACGCCGGACGCGGCCAACTCGTCGCGGAACCGCCCGGTCATCCAGGCCCGCAGGTGCTCGCCGTCGCGCAACCCGTCGTCGGCGAAGGGCACGCCCCGGTGGTCGGTCAGCAGGTACAGCGCCGGGCGACGAGCCGCCGTGAGCACCTGCGGCGACGCGCTGCCCAGGTAGCGCTCCTCCCAGACCGCGGTGGCCCGCGCGTCGGTGTCGCAGAACAGCAACGGCCCCGACGACCGCCAGCGCCGCCCACTCCCGCCGGCCGGTCCGACTCACCGTGAGACGGGTCCACCGCTCACCGCCGAACAACCAGTGCCACCAGCCGTAACAGCCCAGCGCCACGTCGACGACCTGGAGCCCGGCGTCGGCGTACAACCCGGCCGTCCAGAACAGCAGCATGAGCAGCAGCACGTTGGCGATACCGATCGGCCAGTTGGCGACGCGCTGCCGGGCCACCAGCCAGACGTTGAGCACGCCGGTGACGAACCCCAGCAGCTCCGCCCAGGTCGTGCCGACGCCGGCGACCCGGAAGGCGGTACCGGTGAGCCAGCCGATGATCATGTCGTCTGACCTTAGGGCGTGTGTCGACGCCGGAGCAGACCCCACGGCACCCGCACGACCCCGAGCCGTGAAAGGCTTGCCGGCATGGTGCTTGAGGTCGCGCTGATCGACGTACTGCCCGGACACGAGGACGAGTTCGCCGCCGCGTACGCCCAGGGTCACCCGGTGCTCGCCGGAACGCCCGGCTGCCGGTCGGTCCGGATGACCCGGGGCATCGAGTCCCCCACCCGGTTCGTGCTGCTGGTGGAGTGGGACTCGGTCGAGGCGCACGAGAAGAACTTCCGGGACACCGACCGGTTCGCGCAGTGGCGCGCGCTCATCGGCCCGCACTTCGCCGGGCCGCCGCTTGTCGAGCACTTCCTCGACGTACCGGCCTGAGTGGAGCTGTCGTACCCCGCGGTTATCGTGCCTCCCGCACGCGCGGGTCGCCGGTCCCGACGGTCTCGGGGGCGCCGGGCCCGGTGGCCGCGCGGGTGAGCCTCACTGCCCGACGCGGCGAGCCAACGCGGTGACCGTCTCCTCCGGTGACAACGCCGCCGCCAGCAGCGCCTCGGTCATCCGCTCGTACCTGTCGACGTCGAGCACGGTCGCCAGGCGGACGTCGGTGGTCAACGCCTCCACCATCACCGTCCGGGGATCAGCCGGGTCGGGAAAGGCATACCAGGAGTACGGCGTGAGGGGGTGCAGCCCGCCGCCCGCCACCCCGCGGGGCAGCAACCGCACCGTCACGTGCGCCAGCCCGGTCACCGCCACCAGGTGCCGCAACTGCTCACGCCAGGTGTCGAGCGGCAGGTCACCCGGGTCGCACACCGCCTCGGCGAGCACCGCCGTGTAGCGCGGCGGGTCGGCCCGCCGCAGCACCTCCTGGCGCAGCGCCCGGGCCCGCACCTCGGCCTCCACGTCGACCTCGGGACTGAGCAGGACGCCGGCGGCGACCCGCGAACGGGCGTACGCCGGCGTCTGGAGCAGCCCCGGCACGACCGATGGCTGGTACTCCACGATGTCGGCCGCGCCCGCCTCCAACTCGGCGTACACGCGTTGCCGTTCGCTCATCTCCCCGAGCGTCTTCCACCAACCGCGACTGGTGGCCGCGTCCCGCGCGATCACGATCAGCGCGTCCCGGGCCGGCCCGGGCACCTGGTAGACGTCGAGCAGATCCAGCACATCGGCGAGATCCGGCCGGCTCTGACCCAGCTCGATGCGGGACAGCTTCGACGTCGAGGCCCAGCCCAACCGGTCGCAGACCTGCTCCAGGGTCAGCGCCTCGCGTCGGCGTAGTTGACGCAGCTCAGCGCCGAGCCGCGCGCGTCGAATGACAGGACTTGTTGGCAACGGCATCCCCGCCTCCCCATCGAGGGAGAGTACGCAGGACGATCACCCAGTGCAATAGCGCGCTTGCGCACCGCAATCGAGGTGATCGCGCCGAGCCGGGGCAACCCCTGCCGGGCAGGCCGACGTTCCCTGCTCAGGGCCGGGTAGTGGCGCAGGGCCGGGGCGCTGCCTCAGGGCCGGTACGTGCCGAACGACCACGGGATGCCGGCGAGGTCACGGGCGGCGTAGTCCCGGGACCCGTAGTCGGTGTCGAACGGCTCCCGGGTGATGTCCGCTCCGGCGGCGCGGGCCTGGGCGCAGTGGGCGTCGACGTCCGACACGGCCACGTAGACGGACCAGTCGTCGTCGGCCAGCCGCGACGCCGCGCCGACCCGGGGACCGAGCATGATCATGCCGGTGTCGAGGACGAGTTCGGCGTGCGCGACAGTGCCGTCCGGCGCCTCGTGCACGGCGTGCACCTGGAAACCGAACGCGGAACAGAGCCAGTCGATCGCGGCGCGAGGGTCGGGGTAACGAAGGATCGGATAGACGGTTCGCATACCGACCAGTCTCCGGTCCGACGTCCGTTCCCGATTGGACGAATGTGACCCGGGCGGGTCGACCAGCGCGGGACCAGCGCGGGACCAGCGCGCGGGGCAGCCCGCACCACGCCACCGGGTTCCTGCGATCCCGGCAGGGCGACACTGCCGCAGGCGTCCTTTGCTCTGCTTCGGTAGAGGAAACAGGCGGTGTCCGATTATCGGACGCCGAGCGCTTCCTCGGTTGAAGCAGAGCAAAGGACGCACCACCACCCTGCGCCCCCGGCCGCCTCGACAGCCGGGCGCAGTTGGGTCCTCGCTGTCCGGGGGCTGTCGGCGTGGGCGGGACACCCCGACGTCCGTGAACCCGAGTCGATCGTCGGCCGCCGCGGTTCTCGGCCTGCCGGCGCTCTCGGCCTGCCGGCGTTCTCGCGTCAGGCGGTGGAGCGGGCGGCGAGCAGCGCCGCCGGTGTGGTGCCGGCGAACTGGTGGAAGTCCCGGATTAGATGGGACTGGTCGTAGTAGCCACACCGGACCGCGACCTCGGCCCAGTCGACGGCCCGCTCCGCATCAGCGGGTCGCGGCCCGGTCGTGGCGGAGACGCCGCGCAGCGCCGCGTGTGCCTGCTGGAAGCGCAGCAATCGAGCGGCCGTCTTCGGTGGTAGCCCGACCTCCTCCCGGAACCGGGCCGCCAGATGTCGTCGGCTCCATCCCAGTTCGGTGCCGAGAGCGCCGACACCGCCGCGCCCGCCGCTGGCCACGAGCCGCCGCCAGGCCCAGTCAAGGCGGGCGTCGACGGGTGGGGCCTCCGCCAGACGGCCGGCGAGCGCCGTATCGAGGAGCGCGAAGCGTTGCGGCCAGCCTGCGGCGTCGGCGAGCCGCTGCCGCAGCCGGTCGAGCCAACCGCCGGGGAGTTGCCCGAGGCCCACTGCCCTGTTGGCCACCTCGGCCAGCGGCAGACCGAGGACGCGCCGGGCGGTCAGCGGCGTCAACAGCAGCTCGACGCCCTCCCCCACACCCACGGTGCGGGTGGTGCACCAACCGTCGAAGGTGCCGGCCACGAACGAGTCCACCCGCTCGATCCCACGCTCCGCGCTGCGCGGATCGACAACGTCCAGCGGCGCGCCCCAACCCAGGATCAGCACCACGAAGACGCCGGCCGGCTCCCGGCGAACCAGCGGCAGGTCGGCGCGTTCCCGGTAGCCGATGTACCGGTCGACGAACGGGCGCAACCGCATCTCGGGGAGCCCGATGACCATCTCGTCGTCGACCGGACTCATCGCACCCGACCGCCCTTCCCGCATCCCCCCGTACCGTTGGTGACCAGGGTGGCCCTGGCGTCACTTCACGCCGGCGGCGTCCATGCCGCGTAGCTCCTTCTTCAGGTCGGCGACCTCGTCGCGAATCCGCGCCGCCAGCTCGAACTGCAGCTCGCGGGCCGCGGCCAGCATCTGGTCGTTGAGCTCCTGGATGAGCTGGGCGAGGTCGGCTCGGGCCATCCCCTCCCGTGACGTGGTGGTAGCGGTCGACCGGCTGCGGCTGCGGGTCTCCTTGACGGGGGCCTTGCCGCGGGAGAGCTGGCGGACCGCGCCGCCGACCCGGGAGTTCTCGGTGTCCTCCGCCTCGCGGTAGATGTCGTCCAGGATGTCGTGGATCTTCTTGCGCAGCGGCTCCGGGCTGATGCCGTGTGCCTCGTTGTGCGCGATCTGCTTGGCACGACGCCGGTCGGTCTCGTCGATCGCCGCCGCCATCGACGGCGTGATCTTGTCGGCGTACATGTGCACCTGGCCCGAGACGTTACGGGCGGCCCGCCCGATGGTCTGGATCAGAGAACGGCCGCTGCGCAGGAAGCCCTCCTTGTCTGCGTCGAGGATCGCCACCAGCGACACCTCGGGCAGGTCGAGACCCTCGCGGAGCAGGTTGATGCCGACCAGCACGTCGTACTCGCCCTTACGCAGCTCGCGCAACAACTCGACCCGGCGCAGCGTGTCGACCTCGGAGTGCAGGTAGCGCACCCGGACGCCGTTCTCCAGCAGATAGTCCGACAGGTCCTCGGCCATCTTCTTGGTCAGCGTCGTCACGAGCACCCGCTCGTCCCGGTCGGTCCGTAGTTTGATCTCGTGCATGAGGTCGTCGATCTGACCCTTGGTCGGCTTGATCACGACCTGCGGGTCGACCAGACCGGTGGGACGGATGACCTGCTCGACGAACTCGCCCTGAGCCTGGTCCATCTCCCAGGTGCCGGGGGTCGCGGACAGGCAGACCATCTGGCCGACCCGCTCCAGGAACTCGTCGAAGCGCAGCGGCCGGTTGTCGGCGGCGCTGGGCAGCCGGAACCCGTGGTCGATGAGCATCCGCTTGCGGGACGCATCGCCCTCGTACATGCTGCCGATCTGCGGGATCGTCACGTGCGACTCGTCGACCACGGTGAGGAAGTCGTCCGGGAAGTAGTCGAGCAGGCAGTGCGGCGGGCTGCCGGGCAGCCGCCCGTCCATGTGCATCGAGTAGTTCTCGATGCCGGAGCAGAAGCCCACCTGCCGCATCATCTCGATGTCGTACGTGGTGCGCATCCGCAGCCGCTGCGCCTCCAGCAGCTTGCCCTGACGCTCCAGCTCGGCGAGGCGCTCGGCCAGCTCCGCCTCGATGTCGCGGATGGCCCGCTCCATGCGCTCCGGGCCCGCCGCGTAGTGCGTCGCCGGGAAGATCACCAACTGGTCGACCTCGCGGACCACGTCACCGGTCAACGGGTTGAGGTAGTAGAGCTTCTCCACCTCGTCGCCGAACAGCTCGATGCGGACGGCCAGCTCCTCGTACGCCGGAATGATCTCCAGCGTGTCGCCGCGGACCCGGAACGTGCCCCGCTGGAAGGCCATGTCGTTGCGCGTGTACTGGATGTCGACCAGCCGGCGCAGCAGCTGGTCGCGGTCGAGATCCTGGCTGACCCGGACCTTGACCGCCCGGTCCAGGTACTCCTCGGGGGTGCCCAGACCGTAGATCGCCGAGACGGTGGCCACCACGATCACGTCGCGGCGAGTGAGCAGCGACATGGTCGCCGAGTGCCGCAGTCGCTCGACCTCCTCGTTGATCGAGGAGTCCTTCTCGATGTAGGTGTCGGTCTGCGGGATGTACGCCTCGGGCTGGTAGTAGTCGTAGTACGACACGAAGTATTCGACCGCGTTGTGCGGCAGCAGCTCGCTGAACTCCTTGGCCAGCTGCGCGCAGAGTGTCTTGTTCGGGGCGAGCACCAGGGTCGGTCGCTGCAGCCGCTCGATGAGCCACGCCGTGGTGGCACTCTTGCCGGTGCCGGTCGCGCCGAGGAGCACCGAGGTCCGGTCGCCGCGCCGCACCCGGCGCTCAAGGTCGTCGATGGCGGCCGGCTGGTCGCCGGCCGGCTGGAATTCGCTGACGACCTCAAAGCGGCCGTCGAGTCGAGGAATGTCGAGCGCCATGACCTCAACGGTACGCCGCAGGTCCGACATGTTCGGCCGTCGCGCAGGGTACGTGATCGGCTTCAATATTCCCATTGTGTGGCCCATGTCACCGGGACTACCCTCTTCATGTAGGCCGCTCGCGGCGGCCGACCGGGCCCGGCGGCCAGGCTGTCATCACAGCCGGTCGCCCCCGGCACAGCGGTCGCAGCACCCGGCTCGTCCGGCGTGCGCACCCGTGTGGTCGCGCTCACGGCGCAGACCGGCCGCCGCGAGCGCCCCTGCTCGACGCCCCCCGCTCGTCACCCGGTGCCGTCCCGCCCGTTTCACATCCGTGGACACCTCTGGAGCCCCGGCACCCTCCTCCGACACCGCCCGCGCCGGCGCCACGGACCGCGGCGCCGACATGTCCCCCGACCCCGGCGATCGCTCGGTCGAGGGTCACAGCGCCGGACGGTCCCGGGCCCGCCGCCGCCGTGTGCTGCTGCTCCTGCTCGCCCTGACCGCGGTGACGTCGGCGGCGGCGCTGGTCGTCGGGCTGCTGAGCTGGACGCCCAAGCCGACCCCGCCGGCCCGACCGCTGACCGTCGCCGAGGCCGAGCGGCTGGCCGCCATGCGCGTCACCAATCTGCGGGACCTCCGCGCCGGTGTGCACGTCACCGCCGGCGACGGCGCCGCCCGTACCGAACTGGTGGGCTGGGTGGACTGGTCGCGGCCCCTGCTCTACCTGGACGTGGGCGGGCCGGGGGCGGGTGCCGACCGCGGCCTGTTGCAGAGCACGGGCGGGGTCCTGGTGGTCCGGCCCGACCCGGGCGCCGTACCCACCCCGGCCGCGCCACCGCTGGTGCCACCGGCGGACCGTTGGCAACTGCGTCAGCGGACGACCGACAGGGGCCTGACGCGGGTCCTCGACCTGCTCCTCGGCCTCGCCACCGACCGTCCGGACCCGGCCCCGAGCGGTGGCGACGCCCGCTGGGTCGCCCAGGACGTGGGCGCGGCCGGGACGCTGGACGTGCTGCAGGCGTCGCTCGCCACCGCGACGACCGGTCCCGACAGCACCGCACCGGCCAGCACGGCGGCGACCCGAGCGGACGCGTCGACCCGCTACTGGCTCGATCGGGACGGCCGACTGCACAAGCTGGTGACCCGGCTGCCCGACGTCGGGCCGGTCACGGTGCTCCTCGACCGGATCGACCGTCCCACCCTGCATCCGGTGGACGCGCTCGGTGGCCGACCCGGTCTGCCACGGGCGCTCACGAACGCCGAGCAGCGGCGGCTGGACGCCCTGCCGGCCCGGCTGCGCGGCCAGGGCGGCGCCACGCTGACGCTGACCGCGCCGGTGGGCGGCGACGTCAACCTGCGGGGCGCCGGTTGGTTGAGCTGGACCGCGCGCACCGCCTACGTGGCGGTCGCCGACCTCGGCGTACCCGGTCGCCGGACCCTGCTGCACCGCGACGCCGCAGGTCTGTCCCGCACGGACGTACCGGCCCAGGCAGGTGGTGGTGGCACCGCCGAGACGCCCGGGCGGCCTCCGTTCCCGGTCCCCGCCGGCGCGTGGCGGACCACCCGGTCCGCCCGGGACGACCTGGACCTGCTGGTCGACGCCGCGGTGGGCGCCGCCGGGCCGCTGGCACGGCGGGGCGTGCCCGTGCGCGTCCGCGAGGACCTCGCCGGCGGACGGACCGTGGACGTGGTGGAACTCCGCGTGGCGGACGCACGGCTGCGCTACTGGATCGCCCGGGACGGATCGCTGCGTCGGGTGGAGCTGCACACCGGCCCCGGCGCGTGGGCGCAGCTGGACCTCGATCCCGCGGTGGTGCCCCGCCTCACTCCGCCGCCGCGGGCCGCCACCGCACGGCGCGGGACGCGCTGACCAGAGTCAGGGCCGCCAGCCGGTCTGCGCGGCCCACTGCTCGGCCCGCAGGTACTCCTCGTCGAACCAGGGATCGCCGGCGGTGCCGGAGTCACCGACAAGCGGCGCAGCGTCCACCAGATCGCGCTTGAGCAGCAGGTACGCGCCCCGCCGATCCGGGTCGACGCGCAGGTGGTCCCGCATGAGCAGCGCGTACCGCCAGCCGGGCGAGTCGGCCGCCCGGACGTGCAGACGCACCGGACGATCCGGGTCGGCGCTGCCGTGCAGCCGCTTCTCCCACCGCGCCCGGCCGGCCGGGCGCGGATCGTCCCACCAGTGCCCCGGCACCCGGGGGAACCCCGCGCTCGCCAGCCGGTCGGCCAGCGGCCCGTCGGCGTCCGCGAGGTCGGGCACGGCGAGCTGCACGTCGATGACGTCGTCGGCGGCGAGGCCGGGCACCGCGGTCGCGCCGATGTGGTCGATCCGCAGATCCGCCGGGGCGAGCGCGTGCCGGATCCGGGCCTCGATCCGCGCGTACTGCTCGGGCCAGCTCGGGTCGGCCTCCGTCGCGCCACCGCGCGCGGGTGGCGGAGCGACCTTCCGCTGCCGCAGGTTGTGCTCGTAGGGGTGCAGCCGCTGCCGCCACAGCGTGTCCACGGCAGCGTGCAGCGCCACCAGACTCCCGTCGTTGGTCACCACCACGTCGGCGACCGCCCGCCGGCGGGCGTCGTCGGCCTGCGCGGCGATCCGCCGCTCGGCGTCCGCGCGGTCCATCTCCCGGTCGCGCGTCAGCCGCTCCAGCCGGATCGGCACGGCCGTCTGCACCACGACCACCAGGTGGTACGTCGGCGCGAGCCCCACCTCCACCAACAGCGGTACGTCGTTGACGACGATCGCGTCCGGCGGTGCCGCCGCGACCAGTTCGGCGGTGCGCGCCCGTACCCGAGGGTGGGTGATCGCCTCCAGCCGGCGGCGGGCGGCCTCGTCGGAGAACACCCTCGCCCCCAGCGCGGCGCGGTCCAGCGCGCCGTCGCCATCCAGCACCGCCTCGGAGAACGTGGCGACGATCTGCGCGAGGCCCTCGGTGCCCGGCGCGACGACCTCCCGGGCGACCTGGTCGGCGTCCACGAGCACAGCACCCAACTCCACCAGCCGCGCGGCCACCGCGCTCTTGCCCGATCCGATACCGCCGGTCAAACCCACCCTCAGCACCGGACCAGTCAACCGGATCACGGCTCGCCCGCCAAACACGCCCACCCCGCGAGACGCCCGTAGGCGAACTCCTGTACCCACCACCTGGCCGCCCAGATCGGCTCCAGGGCGCCCTGACCTGTCACACGCTTGCCCTGACCTGTCACGCGCGAGCCGTGGCCTGTCACGCGCGAGCCTTGGCCTGCGACGGGCGCGCCTTGACCTGTCACACGCGTCCTTTGCTCTGCTTCAGCCCAGGAAACACGTGCCGTCCGGTAATCGGACACCGACCGTTTCCTCTGTTGCAGCAGAGCAAAGGACGCGCAGTGACCGGTGCCCCGCCACCGCCACCGCCGCCGCCCCCGCTCCGCGCCCGCCAAAGCCGCCACCGTGCAGGGGTCATCGCGACACCGGCGCGGTGACCGCACGGCGAAGGCCCCGCCTCCGGCGATCCGAAGATCGCGGGAGACGGGGCCTGTCGTCGTGTCAGCGGGTCACTTACCGCCGGCGAGCTTCTCCCGCAGAGCGGCGAGCGCCTCGTCGGTGGCCAGGGTGCCGGCCGGCTCCTCGGCCTGCCGGCTCGGGGCCGGGCTGGACGAGGAGGTGGTGCCACCGGTGGCAGCCGGGACGACCGGGGTCGGGTTGGCAGCGGCCTCGGCGTCGGCGGCGCGAGAGGTCTGCACCTGCTTGGTGTGGGCCTCCCAGCGCTGACGAGCCTCGGCGTACTGGTTCTCCCAGGTCTCGCGCTGCTTGTCGTACCCCTCGAGCCACTCGCCCGTCTCCGGGTCGAAGCCCTCGGGGTAGATGTAGTTGCCCTCGGTGTCGTACGTCGCGGCCATGCCGTAGAGGGTCGGGTCGAAGTGCTCCTCGCCCTCGACGAAGCCCTCGTTGGCCTGCTTGAGCGACAGCGAGATCCGGCGGCGCTCCAGGTCGATGTCGATGACCTTGACCATGACCTCGGAGCCGACCTGGACGACCTGCTCCGGGATCTCCACGTGGCGCTCGGCCAGCTCGGAGATGTGGACCAGGCCCTCGATGCCGTCGTCCACGCGGACGAACGCACCGAACGGAACCAGCTTGGTGACCTTACCCGGCACGATCTGCTGGATCGCGTGGGTGCGGGCGAACTGCCGCCACGGGTCCTCCTGCGTCGCCTTCAGCGACAGGGAGACGCGCTCGCGGTCCAGGTCGACGTCCAGGACCTCGACCTCGACCTCCTGGCCCACCTCGACGACCTCGGACGGGTGGTCGATGTGCTTCCAGGACAGCTCGGAGACGTGCACCAGACCGTCGACGCCGCCGAGGTCCACGAAGGCGCCGAAGTTGACGATCGAGGACACGACGCCCTTGCGGACCTGGCCCTTCTGCAGCTTGTTGAGGAACTCGGTGCGCACCTCGGACTGCGTCTGCTCGAGCCAGGCCCGGCGGGACAGCACCACGTTGTTGCGGTTCTTGTCCAGCTCGATGATCTTGGCTTCGAGCTCGCGCCCGACGTACGGCTGCAGGTCACGCACACGCCGCATCTCGACAAGGGACGCGGGCAGGAAGCCGCGCAGGCCGATGTCGAGGATGAGACCACCCTTGACGACCTCGATGACCGAGCCGCGGACGACACCGTCCTCGTCCTTGATCTTCTCGATCGTGCCCCAGGCCCGCTCGTACTGCGCCCGCTTCTTGGAGAGGATCAGACGCCCCTCCTTGTCCTCCTTCTGGAGGACCAGGGCCTCGATGTGGTCGCCAACCGTCACAACCTCGGCGGGGTCCACGTCGTGCTTGATCGACAACTCCCGAGAGGGGATGACACCCTCGGTCTTGTAGCCGATGTCGAGCAGGACCTCGTCCCGATCGACCTTGACGACGGTGCCTTCGACAATGTCGCCGTCGTTGAAGTACTTGATGGTCTCGTCGATCGCGGCGAGGAAAGCCTCCTCGGAACCGAGATCGTCGTGGGTGACCCGGGTGGCGCTCGAGGGGGCCTCGATGCTGCTCGTCATGTGGGCGGTTGCTCCGGTCGGTGGGTTGTCACAGCAGGCTGGTGTGTCGCAGTGACCTGTTCGCGCCAGCGGATCCGTCGCCGGGCACACCGAACGATCACCTAGTGAGCATCATGATGTGGTCCGTCGACCGCGCACCTGCTCCCTGCCGAGACACACGATCCGCGAGCGCATCATCTAGCCTACCGTGCGCATTACCACAGCGTGCAAGCCCTCCCGTCTCCTCGCCGCGCGGCGACCTGCGAAAGCCGAACAATCGCCCGGAAAAGACCCCTGCTGTCTCATACGTCACAGGAGTCCCACCGGCCACTTCAGGGGCCCCTCGCACGACTCGATTTCACCGGTGGCGGCGGGCGCGGCGCGCCGACGCCCCCGAGTCCGTGTCGATCCGGCCGCGCCGCCGTCGTGGACCGGGGGGTGGGGGCCTAGCGTGAGCGGGTGGATGACGACAGCCGGGTGACCCGGCGCCGCGTGGGTGACGCCGAGGTCCGGCGGGCCAACCGCGGCTGGTGGGACACCGACGCCGACGACTACCAGGCCGAACACGGCGCGTTCCTCGGCGACGTGGACTTCGTCTGGTGCCCGGAGGGGCTGCGCGAAGCGGACGCCCACCTGCTCGGCGACGTGTCGGGACGACGGGTGCTCGAGGTGGGTTGCGGCGCTGCCGCCGCCGCCCGCTGGCTCGCCACCCAGGGCGCGCGGCCGGTCGCCTTCGACCTGTCCGCCGGCATGTTGCGGCACGCCGCCAAGGCCGCCGACACCACGGGGGTACGCGTGCCGCTGGTGCAGGCCGACGCGCTCGCCCTGCCGTTCGCCGATCAGTCGTTCGACCTGGCCTGCACGGCGTTCGGGGCGATCCCGTTCGTGGACGACTCGGCGGCCCTGCTCGCCGAGGTGCACCGGGTGCTACGTCCGGGCGGCCGGTGGGTGTTCTCGGTGACCCATCCGATGCGCTGGATCTTCCTGGACGACCCGGGCGAGGGTGGCCTGCGGGCCGTGCACTCGTACTTCGACCGTTCCCCCTACGTCGAGCAGGACGAGAGCGGCGTGGCCACGTACGTGGAGCAGCACCGCACACTCGGTGACCGGATCCGGGAACTGGTCGGGGCGGGATTCCGGCTGCTCGACCTGGTGGAGCCGGAGTGGCCTCCGGGACACGAGGGAATCTGGGGGCAGTGGAGCCCGCTGCGGGGTCGACTCTTCCCCGGCACGGCCATCTTCGTCACCGACAAGCCCGCCGACTGAGCGTGCCGCACCCGTTGTCCGACCTGCGACCCATCGATCGCCGGTAGGCTCGACCCCATGAGCGCCGAGCCCATCCCGACATCACCTGGCCCCTGGTGTCCGGATCCGATGCGGCAGCAGCGTGCCGACTACACGCTGGAGGACCTGCTCACCCTGCCGGACGACGCCCCCCGCGTCGAACTCGTCGACGGAGTTGTCCAGGTGACACCCTCCCCCACCCTGGGCCATCAAGACATCTGCGGTCTGCTGTGGCTGTGGCTGCGCTCGCACGCCCCGGCGGACCTTCGCGCCGCCCAAGCAGTCGGAGTCGCACTCAGCCGCAACACCAGTCGTCAGCCTGACGTGCTGCTCTGTCGCGCCGAGGTGCCGTCCAACCGGTCCACCCTGCGTCCGGCGGATGTCGTGCTCGCCGTGGAGATCGTCTCGCCCGGCACGCGACGAATCGACCGGTTCGCGAAGCCCGGCGAGTACGCCGCCGCCGGCATCCCCTTCTACTGGCGGATCGAGCAGGACCCGGTGCACGTCTACGCGTACCGGATCGGCGACCGGGTCGGCCCGGGCGGTGAGCGGCAGTACGAGCTGGTCGCCGACGGTGCCGACGTGATCGAGCTGACCGAGCCGTTCGACATGAAGCTGCCGGTCGCCGAGATCAGGCCGTAGCCGTTTCGCCCCTGCCGGCTCGGGTAGCCGGGGGCATGGCCGAACAGAGGTTCCACGAGGGCGACCACGTCTCCTGGTCGGCACACGGCAACCGTGCGTACGGCGTGGTGCAGGGCACGATCACCGAACGGACCCGGCTACGTGGGCGAGCGGTGAACGCGTCCCCGGACGACCCGCAGTACCGGGTCCGCAGTGACGGCACGGGCCGCGACGTGGCCCACCGCCCGGAGGCGTTGCGTCATGAGCAGAGCTGACGACCAGGGCCGGGACACCTACCGGGAGTTCACCGACGCGGTGAACATGAAGCCCGGCGAGCTGTCCACCTGGCTGGAGACCAACGAGTCGAAGCAGGTCGGCTGGCACAAGGGTGGCCGTACCGGTGGTGGCGAGTCCGTCGGACACGAATCCGGCCGGAAGATCATCAACCTGCTCCGCCGCAAGCGCGGCGATCTCTCCGAGGCGGACTACAAACACATGCGCAAGGTCGTCGGCTACGTTCGTCGACACATGGCGCAGCGCCCGTCCGGCAACGTCCGCGACACGAAGTGGCGCTGGTCCCTCATGAACTGGGGCCACGACCCGATGAAGTAGTGGAGATCCAACCCCCACACCGCAACCACGGATCAGTGATCGGCGCTGTTCCAGTCCCGGCCCTCGCCGACCGACACCTCCAGCGGCACCGACAACGGGTACGCCCCGCCCATCTCGCGCCGCACCAGCGCCTCCAACGTCTCCCGCTCACCGGGCGCGACCTCGAAGACCAACTCGTCGTGCACCTGCAACAGCATCCGGGAGCGCAGACCCGCGTCGACGAGCGCGGTGTCGACGTGCAGCATCGCCACCTTGATGATGTCGGCGGCCGAACCCTGGATGGGAGCGTTGAGCGCCATCCGCTCGGCGATGTCGCGGCGCTGCCGGTTGTCGCTCACCAGGTCGGGCAGGTAGCGGCGGCGGCCCAGGATGGTCGAGGTGTAGCCGTCCTGGCGGGCCTTGGCGACCACCTGGTGCAGGTAGTCGCGGACACCGCCGAAGCCTGCGAAGTAGTTCTCCATCAGCCCGCGCGCCTCGTCGGTGCCGATGCTGAGCTGCTGGGACAGGCCGAACGCGCTGAGCCCGTACGCCAGGCCGTAGTTCATTGCCTTGATCTTGCGCCGCTGGTCCGGGGTGACCTCGTCGACCGGTACGCCGAAGACCGAGGAGGCGGTGACGGCGTGGAAGTCGGCCCCGGAGTTGAACGCCTCGATCAACGCGTCGTCCGACGAGAGGTGCGCCATGATCCGCATCTCGATCTGGCTGTAGTCGGCGGTGAGCAGGCACTCGTACCCCTCACCCACCACGAAGGCCCGGCGGATGCGCCGGCCCTCCTCGGTGCGGATCGGGATGTTCTGCAGGTTGGGCTCGGTGGACGAGAGCCGACCGGTCGCCGCCACCGTCTGGTTGAAGGTGGTGTGGATCCGCCCGTCGTCGGAGACGGACTTGAGCAGGCCGTCCACCGTCGACTTGAGCTTGGCGACGTCGCGGTGGCGCAGCAGGTGGGCCAGCACCGGGTGGGGCTGCTGCGCGTACAGCCACTGGAGGGCGTCGGCGTCGGTGGTGTAACCCGTCTTGATCTTCTTGGTCTTCGGCAGGCCCAGCTCGGTGAAGAGGATCTCCTGCAACTGCTTGGGTGACCCGAGGTTGAACTCCCGGCCCACGGCCTCGTACGCGCCCTGCGCGGCGGCCTTCACCTCGGCGGCGAAGTGCGCCTCCAGCTCGGAGAGGTAGTCGGTGTCGGCGGCGATGCCGGTGCGCTCCATCGCGGCGAGCACCCGCATCAGCGGCAGCTCCACCCCGGCCATCAGCCGCGCGGACTGCTCGCCGTCGCGGGACAGCTCGGCGTCGATCGAGTCGGCGAGGTCGAGGGTCGCGCGGGCCTGGAGCATGAGGTTCTGCTCGGCCGCCCCCTCGTCGCCCAGCCCGTCGAGGGTGAGCTGACCGGTCTCGGGCGCGTCCACCCGCAACTCGCGGTGCAGGTAGCGCAGGGCCAGGTCGGTCAGGTCGTAGGACCGCTGGTCGGGGCGGGCCAGGTACGCGGCGATCTGGGTGTCGCGGACGATGCCGGCCAGGTCCCAACCGTGTGCGGCGCAGGCCAGCACGGCGGGCTTGCTGTCGTGCAGCACCTTGGGCCGCTGCGCGTCGGCCAGCCAGGACGCGAGGGCGCTTTCGTCGGAGGCGTCGAGCCCGCTGGGGTCGACCCAGGCCGCCGCGCCACCGGCACTGGCCAGCGCCAGCCCGGTGATCGAGGCGGTATGGCGGCGGTTGGGGCCGGTGTCGAGCTTGACCGCGAGCCCGACCGGGGTGCCGCTCGGGGCGTGGGCGTCGAGCCAGGCGGTGAGCGCGCCCGGCTCGGTGAGGACCTCGCCGGTCAGGTCGAAGCCGGACTCGGCCTCCGGCTCGACGGCCTCCAGGTACTGGTAGAGGCGGTCGCGCAGGATGCGGAACTCCAGAGTGTCGAAGACCTGGTGCACGGCCTCACGGTCCCACCCGGCCCAGCGGGCGTCCTCAGGGCGTAGCGGCAGTTCCAGGTCGGAGACCAGACAGTTGATCTCGTAGTTGCGGATCACGTCGGCCAGGCGCTCCCGCAGGCTGTCGCCGGCCTTGCCCTTGATCTCGTCGGCGCGGGCGATGACGCCCTCCACCCCGCCGTACGTCGTGATCCACTTGGCGGCGGTCTTCGGACCGACACCCGGCACGCCGGGCAGGTTGTCGCTGGTCTCACCGACCAGCGCGGCGAGGTCCCGGTAACGCTCGGGGCCGACGCCGTACTTCGCCTCGATCGCCGCCGGGTCCATCCGAGCCAGGTCGGAGACGCCCTTGCGCGGATAGAGCACGGTGACCTGGTCGCCGACGAGCTGGAACGCGTCGCGGTCACCCGAGCTGATCAGCACCGTCATGCCCTGGTCACGGGCCTGACAGGCGAGCGTCGCGATGATGTCGTCGGCCTCGTAGCCCTCCATCTCGACCACCGGGATCTGCAACGCCGCCAGGACCTCCTTGACGAGGCTTACCTGGCCCTTGAAGTCGGTCGGGGTCTCGCTGCGGCCGGCCTTGTACTCCGCGTACCTGTCGGTGCGGAAGGACCGGCGGGAGACGTCGAAGGCGACGACGATGTGGGTGGGCCGCTCGTCGCGCAGGACGTTGATCAGCATCGAGGTGAAGCCGTACACCGCGTTGGTCGGCTGACCCGTCGTGGTGGAGAAGTTCTCGACCGGCAGGGCGAAGAACGCCCGGTATGCCAGGGAATGTCCGTCGACGAGGAGCAGGCGCGGCGTCGTAGCTGTCACGGCAGCGACTCTAGTCCGTCGCACCGACAACCCCGGGTGGCGGCACCGCACGACCGGCGCGAAAACACGCCAGCGGCCGAAACGCCGGCGGCCGGCCGCCCCCGAGGGGACGACCGGCCGCCGGATCGCCGTGGCTCAGGCCACGCCGAGGTACGCCTCCTTGACCGCCGGGTCGTGCAGGAGTTCCTGGCCGGTGCCCTCCTTGACGATCCGGCCCGTCTCCAACACGTAGCCCCGGTGGGCCCGCGACAACGCCTGCTGGGCGTTCTGCTCGACCAGCAGGATCGTGGTGCCCTGCTCGTTGATCCGCGTGATGATCTCGAAGATCTGCTGGATCAACTTCGGCGCCAGACCCATCGACGGCTCGTCCAGCAGCAGCAGCTTCGGACGGGTCATCAACGCCCGACCCACCGCGAGCATCTGCTGCTCACCGCCGGAGAGCGTGCCGCCGGCCTGCTTGCGGCGCTCGTGCAGCCGCGGGAACAGCTCGAACACCATCGCCAGGTCCTTGGCGATGTCGGCTTTGTCCCGGCGGGTGTAGGCCCCCATCTCCAGGTTCTCCAGCACGGTCATGCCCGGGAAGACACCACGGCCCTCGGGTGACTGCCCGATGCCCCGGATCACCCGCAGGTCGGCGCGCATCCGACTGACGTCGGTGCCGTCGAACTTGATGCTGCCACCGGAGATGGCGTGCAACCCGGAGATCGCCTTCATCGTCGTGGTCTTACCGGCGCCGTTCGCGCCGATCAGCGCCACGATCTCGCCCTGCTCGACGTGCAGGCTGATGCCGTGCAGCGCCTCGATACGGCCGTAGAGCAGCTTCAGGTCGTCGATCTCAAGCAGCATCCTCGACACCTCCCAGGTATGCCGCGATCACCTTCGGGTCGTCGCGCACCTCGGCCGGCGACCCCTCGGCGATCTTCTGCCCGAACTCCAGCACCACCAGCCGGTCCACCACGCCCATGACCAGTCGCATGTCGTGCTCGATCAGCAGGACGGTGACCCCCGAGTCGCGGATCTTGCGAATCAGCTGCAGCAGGGCGACCTTCTCCGCCGGGTTGAACCCGGCGGCCGGCTCGTCCAGGCAGAGCAGCGTGGGATCGGTGGCCAGGGCCCGAGCGATCTCCAGACGACGCTGGTCACCGTACGACAGGTTGCGCGCCAGGTCGCCAGAGCGACCCTCGATGCCGACGAAGTCCAGCAGCTCGCGGGCCTTCGCCTTGCCCTGCCGCTCCTCCCGCCAGTGCCGCGGCAACCGCAGCAGGGCGCTCGGGACGCTGGTCTTGTGGTTGGCGTCCGCGCCGACCTGCACGTTCTCCAGCGCCGTCATCTCGGGGAAGAGACGGATGTTCTGGAAGGTACGCGCGATACCCAGCTTGGTGATCTGGAAGCGCTTACGGCCGCTGACCTTCTCGCCCCGGAACCGGATCTGCCCGGTCGTCGGGGTGTAGACGCCCGTCATCGCGTTGAAGCAGGTCGTCTTGCCGGCGCCGTTCGGGCCGATCAGACCGAGGATCTCCCCCTCGTAGAGGGTGAAGTTGACGTCGTTGAGGGCCACCACGCCGCCGAACCGCAGCGTGACGTGGTCGACCTCCAGCAGCGGCTTCCGGCCGTCAACCGGCGCGGCGGGCTCGCTGACGGCCTCGTCCGGCGTCGACGAGGTCTCCGCCGGGCTGCCGACAGTCGTCCGCGCGTCGATCGCCATGTCGCGCTCGCTGGTGACGTCGCGCTCGCTACCCATCCGTGGCTCACTCAACGACAGCCACCTCCTTCTGCCGGTCCTGGAGCTCGGCGGCCCGTCGCCGGTTCGGCCACAGACCCTGCGGTCGGAAGATCATCACGATGATCAGCAGGATGCCGAAGATGAAGTACCGCAACGACGTCGGGCTGACGTCGAAGTCGTTGCCGAAGACGGTAGCCGTCTCCGGCAGACCGAACACGTCGCCCACCGACCGCAGCCACTCCGGAATGTAGATGACCAGGAAGCCGCCGAGGATCGCACCGCCGATGCTGCCGGCGCCACCGAGCAGAACCGCCGCCAGCACCAGGATCGAATTCTCCAACGAGAACGTCGACGAGTTGACGAAGTTGGCCTGACCGGCCCACAACGTGCCGGACAACCCGCCGACCGCCGCACCGATCGCGAACGCCCACAGCTTGAACCGGAACGTCGGCACACCCATCAGCTCCGCCGCGTCCTCGTCCTCGCGGATCGCCACCCAGGCACGACCCACCCGGCTGTTGGCCAGGTTCCGGATCAGGAAGACAGCACCGATGATGACGGTGAGCAGCAGCCAGTAGTACGGCTTGAACTCGAACTGGAAGATGGCCGTGCCGTCCGGGTACTTGCCCGGCGGGTGCCCTACCTGCGGGATGCCGCGGTCACCATTGAGGATCCAGTCCTGGTTCTTCGCGACGATCCGGATCATCTCCGCGAAACCGAGCGTCACGATCGCCAGGTAGTCACCCCGCAGCCGCAGCGTCGGAGCGCCGAGCAGCACACCGGACAACAGCGCCAGGGCGATCGCGATGGGCACCGTGACCAACCACGGCCACGGGCTCTCCAGCCAGTTGTACTCGGTGATCAGCTTGCTCTCCGGCGACGTCAACAACGCCACCGTGTACGCGCCGACGGCGAAGAAACCGAAGAACCCCAGGTCCAGTAGACCCGCGTAGCCCACCACCACGTTGAGACCGAGCGACAGGAGCACGATCCACGCGCAGTAGAACAGCACCGCCGCCATGTCGTTGCGGGTGGTGTACAGGGGAATCCACAGACCCGGAATGTTCAGGTACTCGTAGAACCACTTGTTCGGCAGGACGTAGAGGAAGGCGATGAAGGCCAGCAGCCCGGTGATCCGGGCCGACTTCGGCAGCTCGTCGACCCGCCGACCGAAGGCACTCGAAGCGGAGTGCCAACGCTCTCGCAGAGCGGTCATGCCCGCGCCCTCCCCAACGACTCGCCCAGCAGACCGGTCGGGCGGAACATCAGCAGGACGATCAGCACCACGAACGCGATGAGATCCCGCCACTGCGAGCCGAACAGCGCCGACCCGTAGTTCTCGACCAGACCCAGCAGGATGCCGCCGATCGCCGCGCCCCGCAGGTTGCCGATACCGCCCAGCACCGCTGCGGAGAACGCCTTGAGCCCGAGCAGGAAGCCGATGTTGTACCGGGTGTTTCCGCTCTTCATGTCGCTGAAGACGGCGGCCACACCGGCCATCAGACCGCCCAGCACGAAGACCAACGCGATGACACGACTCTTGTTGACACCCATCAACGCGGCCGTGTTGGCGTCCTGCGCGACCGCGCGGATGCCCTTGCCGAACCGGGTCCGGTTAACGAACCAGTCCAGCCCCACCATCATGATGATGGCCACGCTCAGCGTCAGCATCTGCACCGGCGTGACGCTCCAGCCGCCGATCTTGAACAACGTCTCCGCGGGCAGCAGGGCCGGCGAGCCGACCTGACGCCGCTGGGTCAACGTCCCCATCAGCTCCATCAGGGCGTACGAGGCGCCGATGGCCGTGATCAGGAAGGCCAGGGGCGGCGCGTTACGCCGACGCAGCGGGCGGTAGGCGGTAACCTCGATGAGTAGGGCGACACTGCCGGACAGCAGCGCCGCGGCCACGATCGCCAGAGCGATCAGCAGCAGCGAACGGCCCACCGACGGAGCACCGCTGTTGCTGTCGAGCCCGAAGGCCGCCCAGGTCCAGATGGCACCGAACGTGCCGATCATGAAGACCTCGGAGTGCGCAAAGTTGATCAGGCGAAGAACGCCGTAGACGAGGGTGTAGCCGAGGGCGATGAGCGCGTAGATCGCACCCTGCACCAACCCGGTCGTGGTCAGTTCCGGGAAGCCCCGGACGAGTTCTGCAAAGTCCACCGATGCTCCGAAGGGTGTTGCGTTGAGCCGATGCGGCCGGGGTTACGCACCCCGACCGCATCGAAACAACTCTGTTCGTCACGCCCTCAAACCTGTGACCCCCGACGGGATCAGGCCTTCGGGACCTCCACGTCCGGAGCCCACGCGCCGGCCTTCGCCTTGAAGGCCCACACCTTGACCTGGGCCGGGTCCAGCTCGCCGCTGGGCTCCCACTTGTAGGTCACGCCCGAGGCGGAACCGGCCTTGTTGTAGGTGGAGAGGAAGGCCTGGATGTCCGCGCGGGTGTTCTTACCGGCCTTGATCGCCTCAAGGTAGATGTTGGCCAGGTCGAACGACACGTCCGCGTACACGCCCGGGTCGACGCTGTACTTGGCCTTGAAGTCGGTCACGAAGGTGCCCTTGGCCGCGGTGGCCGGGCCACACGGGCAGGTCGCGATGGTGCCCTCGACGTCCTTCTGACCAGCCACCGACAGCATGTTGGCGTCGTTGATGCCGTCGCCACCGATGAACGTGCCGGTCCAGCCCGCAGCCCGCAGCTGCTTCAGGAACGGCGCCGCCTCCTCGGTGTAGCCCGCGTAGAACAGCACCGTCGCGCCGCTGGTCTTCACCTTGGAGATCTGCGCGCCGAACTCCTGCGCGTTGTCGACGACCTTGTCGGTGCCGATGACCAGCGAGCCGAGGCCCTTCTTGGCCTCGTCGGCCAGACCAGCGCCGTACGCGGACTGGTCGTCGATGACGAACGCCTTCTGCGCCTTCAGCACGTTCTTGATGTAGCTGGCGATCGCCGGACCCTGGGAGAAGTCGTTACCCACGCCGCGGTGGAAGACCTTCCAGCCCTTCTCCGACAGGCTCGGCCGGGTGGCCGACGGGCTGATGACGGCGAGACCCGCGGTGTCGAAGATCGGCAGCGCGACCTCGCTCTCACCGGAGAACGCCGGGCCGACCATGGCCACGATCTTCGAGTTGGCCGCCGCGTTGGTCGCCAGACCACCCGCCAGGTCGGCCTTGCCCTGCGAGTCGAACGCCTCGACGGTGACCTTGCAGTCCGCGTTCTCCGCGTTGTACTTCTCCACGGCGAGGTCGGCACCCTGCTTCATCGGGGTGACCAGACCGGCGTCGGCGCCGGAGAGCGCCCCGAAGAAACCGATCTTGAGGTCGCACGCCTTGTTGGCGGAACCACCCGACGTGCCCTCGTCCTTCTTACACGCGCTGGCGCCGCCGGCAACAAGCGCCAAGATGGCGACGCTGCCGAGGACGCGCACGAAGTTTTGCCTCAAGGCTGGAACCCTCCTCCGTCCTGAAGCCCGATGGCGTCTGGCAGAACGCCAAGACCACACCGGACCGGACCGTTCACCCGGTCTGGGGCGGGACGTTATCCCACAACCACTACTCCCCGTAAGGTGTCGTAGGCGGCGTTGACTCAACCGTTACCAGAAGCGGAGAACCTCGCGTTTAGATGTCACATCGGCGCGTGTCGACAACTCGTCAAACGGGTTCAGAGGGCGCGAACCACACCCTCGCCGCCACCCCGTCGTCGAGGGTGACCACCATCCGACCGCCCGCCACCGCAACCGCCGCAGACGTGTCCCCACCAGCGGAAACGCGACCTGGCAGGGTTACCGGCAGCCACGACGAGGCATCCCCGCCAGACCGCCACAGCCGGTGCCCGTCGCTCGCCACCGTCATCGCCAGGACCGCACCGCCATCGACGCCCGCGACCGCCTCGACCCCCGCCACCGCACCGGCACCGGTGGCCCCGAACCCCCCACGGGCGCGCCACTCATCGGCGCCCGCCGTTGCCTCAGGCGACCACTCCCAGGCCTGGAACCCACTCCCCCGCACCCCCAGGGCGTACACCGTGGCGCCCACCCGGACGAGACGCTGCACGACCTCGTCCGTACCGGTCGCCGGCAACGGCAGCCGCGTCCAGGCCCGGCCGTCACCCGACGACCAGACGTACGGATCACGGTCGGCCCGATCCGCCGGCCTGCCCCCGCCACCGACCAACCAGCCCTCGGGCACCGCCACCGCGTCCGTGGCGATCGTCGACAGCGCCCCATCACTGGCCAGCCCCGGGGCGTCGTCCACCAGCACGAAGTCGGCCGCGTCCGCGGAACGCCACACCGCCGCCCCACTCGTCCGCGCACCCGCGATCAGCCACCCGCCAGCGCCACCCGCGACACGGCTCGCGCTGACCGCCTCCGGTCCGCCGTACAGCTCGAACTCCGCCGGCACCTCGGTCAGACCACCGTCGGCGTCCTGCCGCCACGTCCGCACCCGCGGATTGCCGTGCGCGCCACCCGACCGCGCCCCGATCACCGCGATCCGATCATCGGAACACCCGACGGCGTAGAGGATCGCGCGCTCGCCGTAGTAACTGATCGGACGCAACGGCAGCGACGTCCACACTCGACCGTCCATGCTCCGCCACGCAGCCGGCCGGGTTCC
Organism: Micromonospora sp. NPDC049102; assembly: GCF_043197485.1. NCBI lineage: Bacteria > Bacillati > Actinomycetota > Actinomycetes > Micromonosporales > Micromonosporaceae > Micromonospora > Micromonospora sp. NPDC049102. Next base: position 50,763 of record NZ_JBICTE010000032.1, read on the forward strand.
ACCGTCCGGCGCACCCACCGCGCCGACCGCGTACCACCGACCCGCGCAGACTGTCACATCACGCGCGATGAGCCGACCCGGCGGGCCCGGGGGCACCGGCAGATCCGCCATCTCCCACCGTGGACGCACCGGTTCGGGAAGCCGCTCGTCGTCGGCGGCCCGGCAGCCGGCGAGCAGCGTGACGACAACCCCGAACACCGCGACCGTACGCCGGACCGACACGTAGCTGATGCTATCGATCCGATCACCCGCCGCCGAGCGACGAGCAGCGATCAGACGCTCGGTTGCTGCGCCACCTCACCGCCGGCGGTCTCCGCGAGGATCCGCTCGGCGACCTCCTTCATGGTCATCCGGTGGTCCATCGCCGTGCGCTGGATCCACTTGAACGCCTGCGGCTCGGTCATCCCGTACGTCGTCATCAGCGCGCCCTTGGCGCGCTCCACCGTCTTGCGGATCTCCAGGCGGTCGGTCAGGCTCGCGACCTCGGCCTCCAGGGCCGCGACCTCCGAGTACCGCGACAGCGCGATCTCCACGGCCGGGACCAGGTCACTCTTCTGGAAAGGCTTCACGAGGTACGCCATCGCGCCCGCCGCCCGCGCCCGCTCCACCAGGTCCCGCTGGCTGAACGCGGTCAGGATGATCACCGGGGCGATCCGGGCGCCGGCGATGCGCTCGGCGGCGGCCAGCCCGTCCATGATCGGCATTTTGATGTCGAGGATGACGAGGTCGGGCTTCAGCTCCTCGGCGAGGCGCACGGCGGTTTCGCCGTCGCCGGCCTCCCCCACCACCTCGTAACCCTCTTCGACAAGCATCTCGGCGAGGTCCAGCCGGATCAGCGCCTCGTCCTCGGCGATCAGTACGCGCCTGCGCTCGGCATCCGTCGGCGTCTCAGCCACCAGCCCTACCCCCACCAGTTAGAACCTGACACCCGCCCAGCCGGGTGTCACCGCCCTCAGCGTAGTAGGTATCCTGTCAGGGCCGAATCAGGGAAGCGCCCTCGTAGCCCAACTGGCAGCAGGCAATGGCTTCAAACTCCATACAGTGTGGGTTCGAATCCCACCGAGGGCACCACAAAAGATGTCGTACGGGTGTTCGAGAATTCTCTCGTGCATCCACCCGAGATTCGCGCACGAGCACGGCAGATGTTCCTGTCCGGCAACACGGTCGCCGACACCGCTCGCGCCGTCGGTCTGCCGTACTTGACCGTCTGGCACTGATGTAACGACCGCCCGGAGGCTCGACTCCAGGGCACGGAGCTCCGGTGCTTCCGCTGCCGGGAAGGTGTCGACAGTCCGACAGACCCCGCAGCACGGTCCCGGCAAGAAGCACGATCGACCGATCGTCCTGGCCGACTGGCAACTGTCGCTCGTCGAGAGCCACCCCGGCGACTTCGTGCGCGGCCTGTTCCACTCCGACGGCTGCCGGTTCGCCAACCGGGTGACCGTGCGCGGCAAGGAGTACGTCTACCCGCGCTACATGTTCGTCAACGAGTCGACCGACATCATGGGGCTCTGCCCGTGGAGCCTGGACCTGCTCGGCATCGCCTGGCGGATGAACCGCCGCAACTGCCTGTCCGTGGCACGCCGCGACGCGGTAGCCACGCTCGACCAAAACACAGGCCCAAAGTCCTGCCCCCACCCCCACCCCCCAACCCCAACCCCCACCCAACCCCCCACCCGGCCCGGTCGATCATGAAGCTATTGCGCCGACACGCCGACGTCGGAGGCAATAACTTCATGATCGACCGGTGTGGGGACGGTGATTGGCCGGTGTGGGGACGGTGATTGGCCGGTGTGGGGACGGTGATTGGTCGGTGTGGGGACGGTGATTGGCCGGTGTGGGGACGGTGATTGGCCGGTGTGGGGACGGTGATTGGCCGGTGTGGGGACGGTGATTGGTCGGTGTGGGGACGGTGATTGGGAGCCTGTGCGAGTGTCGAGGACAGGAGGCGGGTTCTGATGCGGGTGGTCATCTTCGGTGCGACCGGCATGGTCGGTCAGGGCGTGCTGCGGGAGTGTCTGCTCGCCGGGGACGTGCGGGAGGTACTCACCGTCGGCCGCCGGCCGACCGGTCGGCAGGACCCGAAGCTGCGGGAGCTGACCGTCCCCGATCTGGGTGACCTGGAGGCGGTACGGGCGGAGTTGACCGGCGTGGACGCCTGCTTCTACTGCCTGGGCGTCTCGTCGTTGGGTCTGGACGAGGCGGCGTACACCCGGGTCAGTTACGACTTCCCGGTGGCTGCGGCGCGTCTGTTCGCCGAGGTGAGCCCGCAGGTGACGTTCGTCTACGTCTCCGGCGTCGGCACCGACTCGACCGGGCAGGGCCGGGTGATGTGGGCGCGGGTCAAGGGTCGCACCGAGAACGCGGTCATGGACCTGCTGCCCAACGGGTACGCGGCGCGGCCGGGGTTCATCCAGCCGACGTACGGGGCGGTGTCACGGACGCGGGCGTACCGGATCGGGTACGCGGTGACCCGTCCGCTGTTCCCGGTGTTGCGGCGGCTGCTGCCGAACCAGGTGACGACGACGGACGGGATCGGCCGGGCGATGGTGCGGGTGGCCCGGGAGGGCTCGCCGACCCGGGTGTTGGGCAACCGCGAGCTGCGCTGATCAGACCACCGCGTCGAGCGCCTGGGCGAGGTCGGCGCGCAGGTCCTCGGGGTCTTCGAGGCCGACGGAGAGTCGCAGCAGCGCCCCGTCCGGCTTCGCGTCGCCCTCGACGGGTCGGTGGGTCAGCGAGGCGGGGTGCTGGATGAGGGTATCGACGCCGCCGAGGGACACGGCGTGGGTGATGAGTCGGCAGGAGGCGGCGACGGTGGCGGCGGCGGGCGCGCCGCCGCGTACCTCGAAGGCGAGCAGGCTGCCGGGTCCGGACATCTGCCGGCCGACGAGCGCCGCCGGGTCGTACACCGAGGGGTGGTGCACGCGGTGTACGGCGGGGTGGTCGGCGAGCCAGCCGGCGAGTTTCTCGGCGGTGGCCTGTTGGGCGCGGACCCGCAGCGGCAGGGTCTGCAGGCCGCGGTGCAGGAGATAGCCGCCGAGGGGGTGCAGGATCGCGCCGGTGACGGCGCGGACCTGGCGGAGTCGGGCGGCCCAGGCATCGTCGCAGGCGACGACGCCGGCGAGGACGTCGCCGTGGCCGCCGATGCTCTTGGTGGCGCTGTGCAGGACGAGGGCGGCGCCGTGGCGGGCGGGTTGTTGCAGGACGGGGGTGGCGACGGTGTTGTCGACGAGCAGGGGTACGTCGCCGGCGGCGGTGCCGAGGGCGGCGATGTCGACGAGGTCGAGGGTGGGGTTGGCGGGCGTCTCGATGACGACGAGGGCGGTGTCGGGGCGGACGGCGGTGGCGACCTCGTCGGGGTGGGCCCAGGTGACGGTGGTGCCGAGCAGGCCGGTGGCGAGGACGTGGTCGGTGCCGCCGTAGAGGGGTCGGACGGCGACGATGTGGCGGTGTCCGTCGCGGGTGGCGGCGAGCAGGGTGGCGGTGAGGGCTGCCATGCCGCTGGCGAAGGCGACGGCCTGGTCGGTGCCTTCGAGGGCGGCGAGGGCGGTTTCGAAGCGGGCGACGGTGGGGTTCCAGAGCCGTTGGTAGACGGCGCTGGCACCGGCGGGGAGGGTGCCGCCGGTGGCGAGGTGTTCGTACGCGTTGCCACCGGCGTGGACCGAGGGCAGCGGGTTGGTGGTGGACAGGTCGATCGGTGGTACGTGCACGCCGAGCGTGCGCAGGTCGTCGCGGCCGGCGTGTACGGCTCGGGTGTCCACCGTCGTCATGGCGGTAGCGTCGAACATCCGGTGCCAGGGAGGCAATGCTTCGGTAGATGATTCTGTCGGGGTACCTTCTTTCTGTCGCTGATTCGGTGGAGAATGCGGGGATGCCCCCTGAGTCGAATGTTGTACGGCCGGCGCTGGACGAGGTGGACCGCGCGATCCTCGCCGAGTTGGCGGCGGACGGCCGGTTGCCGAACAATGCGCTCGCCGAGCGGGTGGGGGTGGCACCGTCGACGTGTCTGACGCGTACGCGGGCGTTGCGCGAGCGTGGGGCGATCCGGGGGTTCCACGCGGAGGTCGATCCGGCGGCGCTCGGTCTGCCGTTGCAGGCGCTGGTGTCGGTGCGGTTGACCGCGCACGAACGGGCGGCGGTGGACGCGTTCCGGGCGCGGTCGGTGCGGCTACCCGGGGTGGTGTCGGTGTTCCACGTGGCCGGTGCGGAGGACTACGTGCTGCACGTGCGGGCGGCGTCGGGTGACGCGCTGCGGGATTTCGTGCTGGACCACCTGGCGGTCGATCCGGTGGTGCAGCACACACAGACCAGCCTGATCTTCGAGCAGGCGCGGGGTGTGGGCTGAGCGGCGGCCGGAATGAACGGGCAGGCCGGCGAGTTGGCACAACGTGTGATCACCGTACCGTTGTCTGTTCTTGATCTTGCTCCGGTCGCGAAGGGCGCCACCGCCGGTGACGCCCTCCGTGCCACCACCGAGTTGGCCCGGCGCACCGAGGAGCTGGGCTACCGCCGCTTCTGGGTGGCCGAGCACCACAACATGCCGGCGATCGCCAGCTCCGCGCCGGCGGTCCTGCTGGCGCACCTGGCGGCCAACACGTCGACGATCCGGCTGGGTTCGGGCGGGGTGATGCTGCCGAACCACGCGCCGCTGGTGGTGGCCGAGCAGTTCGGCACCCTGGAGGCGCTGCACCCGGGCCGGATCGACCTGGGCATCGGCCGGGCCCCCGGCACCGACCAGGTGACCGCGCTGGCGTTGCGGCGCACCATGGAGGGCCTGTCCGCGGAGGGTTTCCCGCGTGAGCTGGCCGACCTGATGAACTATTTCAGCGGCGAGAAGCCGGGGCAGATCGTCGCCACCCCGGGTCGGGGCGAGCAGCCGGCCGTCTGGCTGCTCGGTTCCAGCGGCTTCAGCGCCCAACTGGCCGGCCTGCTGGGTCTGCCGTTCTCGTTCGCGCACCACTTCAGCTCGGCGAACACGTTGCCGGCGTTGGCGCTGTACCGGCAGAACTTCCGGCCGTCGCAGTGGCTGGACAAGCCGTACGCGATGGTGGCCGTCAACGCGGTCTGCGCCGACACCGACGAGCGGGCCGAGTGGCTGGCCGGGCCGAGCGCGCTGTCGTTCTTGAAGCTGCGTTCCGGTCGGCCGGAGCCGCTGTCGACGCCGGACGAGGCGGCCGCGTACCCGTACACCGAGTTCGAGCGGGAGTTCGTGCTGCAACGGCGCGACGGTCAGGCGATGGGATCGCCGGAGACGGTGCTGCGGCAGCTCACCGAGTTGCAGGAGCGCACCGGCGCGGACGAGCTGATGCTCACCACCCTGGTGTACGACGTGGCCGACCGGGTGCGGTCGTACGAGTTGATCGCCGAGAAGGTGGCCGGGGGCCTGCGTCGGGACGCGTGAAACACGATCTTCACGTCAGCGTCACTCCCGCGACCCGGACGGCGCCTAATGTTGGTGCCGGTGGTGGTACGGCATTCCCGGTCGGGACGGGTCGGGAATGCCGCGGTGTGGAGCACCGGGCTGCAGCTGTGCGGATTCCGCGGCTGCGGCCCGGTGCCTGCCACCTTAGGCGAACTCGATCAGGACCGCCAGGGTTAGATCAGCGTATATAGATGTTCGGGGTGGGTGGACCGGCCATCTGATCGCCGATGAAGAACCCCGGGTGTGGCGGCTGGTTGTACGCGGTGTTCTGCCACGCGATGGCCACCCGGTACTGCGGGTCGTGCATCAGCGTGTAGATCCGGGTGCTGGTCGGGGTGGGTGTGCTGTAGATGCGCAACGCCCGACTGTCGGTGGTCCGCCAGATCACCTCCTCGCGCCAGTCGCCCAGGATGTCGCCGGAGAGCGCCGGCGTGGACTTGGTGCCGTTGTTGGACGCCACCCCGTTGCCGTCGAGCAGCCGGGTCTCGCCTCCGGTGCCGTACTTGTCGATCTTCGTGGCGTCCAGCAGCTCCCGGACCGGATCACCGTCCCACCAGGCGAGGAAGTTCGTCGACGACGGCTTGCGGCCGATGTTCTGCCCGCGGGTGTTGGCGAGTCCGGAGACCGCCGCCGACCAGGACTCCGCGCCGGGGCTGCCGGCCCAGATGTCCGCGGAGACGCCCCGGCCGTTGTCGCCGGAGGCCGGCGTGGACCACAGGATCTGACCGGTACGGGCGTCCGCGAACCACGAGCTGGGCTTGCTGGCGTCCTCGTCGACCTTGAACACCTCCAGGCCGGCGCGGCCCGGGTCGAGATCCCCGACGTGCATCGCGTCGCCGTGCCCGTTGCCCGTCGAGTAGAGCAGCCGACCGTTGTCGTCGATGGTGGCGGCGCCGTAGACGATCTCCTGGCGGCCGTCACCGTCGACGTCGGCCACGGAGAGCTGGTGGTTGCCCTGCCCGGCGGCAGCGCCGTTGCCGGACGAGTTCGAGTCGAACGTCCAGCGCTTGGTCAGGGATCCGTTGCGGAAGTCCCAGGCGGCCACCACCGCGCGGGTGTAGTAGCCACGCGCCATGATCAGGGACGGGCGCTGGCCGTCCAGGTACGCGGTGCCGGCGAGGAAACGGTCGACCCGGTTGCCGTACGAGTCGCCCCAGGACGACACGGTGCCGCGCGGCGGGTCGTAGGTGACGGTGGATGCGATCGCGCCGGTCTGGCCGTTGAACATGGTCAGGTACTCCGGACCGGACAGCACGTAGCCGCTGGAGTTGCGGTAGTCCGCGGACGACGAGCCGATGAGCTGACCGGTGCCGGAGCGGGTGCCGTCGGCGGTCTTCATGGCCACCTCGGCGCGGCCGTCGCCGTCGTAGTCGTACACCTGGAACTGGGTGTAGTGCGCGCCGGCCCGGATGTTGCGGCCGAGGTCGATGCGCCACAACCGGGTGCCGGTGAGCGTGTACGCGTCGACGTAGACGTTGCCGGTGTAGCCGGACTGCGAGTTGTCCTTGGCGTTCGACGGGTCCCACTTGAGCACGATCTCGTAGGTGCCGTCGCCGTTGAGGTCGCCGACCGAGGCGTCGTTGGCGCTGTAGGTGTAGCTCTCCCCGCTGGGGGTGGTGCCGCCCGCCGGCACCTGCAGGGGCACGTCCAGGTAGCCGTTGGCGAACTGCAGGGCGGGCGCGGACGCCGCCTGCTCGGCGCCGCCCACCAAGGCCCGCACGGTGTACGCCGACCCGGCCGCCGCACCGCTGTCGAGGTAGGTGGTGGCGCCGGTGATCGGGTTGGCGTTGACCCTGGTCGAGCCGCGGTACAGGTTGAACGACACGCCGGAGGTCTCGGTGCCGAGCAGGCGCCAGGAGACCAGGTTGCCGCTGCCGGAGCGAACGCTGATCAGCCCACGGTCGAGGTTCTCCATCTGTTTCGCCCCGGCCGGCGGGTCGGTGGGCGGCGGCGTCGTCGGCGGTGCAGTCGTGGGCGGCGGGGTGGTCGGCGGTGGGGTGGTCGGGGCCGGCGTGGTCGGGCCGCCCGTGGGAGGCGCTCCGGTGCAGGTGACCCCGTTGAGCGCGAAGCTGGCCGGCGCGGGGTTGCTGCTCGTCCACGAGGCGTTGAACCCGAACGAGGCGGTGCCGTTGGTGGCGAGAGCGCCGTTGTAGTCGACGTTGCGCGCGCTCACCTGGGCGCCGGACTGGCTGACGGTGGCGTTCCACGCCTGGGAGACCTGCTGGCCGGCGGTGTACGACCAGGTCAGGGTCCAGCCGTTGACCTCCTCGCCGAGGTTGGTGATGGTGACGTTGGCGCCGAAACCGCCCTGCCACTGGTTGGTGACCTGGTAGTCGACACGACAGCCGACAGCGGCGGCCGAGGCGACGACCGTACCGACGGTGCCGGCGACGACGGCTGCCGCTGTCGAGGCGGCGAGCAGACTCAGCCGTTGTCTTGACGGGTGCATGAACTGCCTCCGGGGATCCGGTGATGACCGCTCTGGTCCACCTGCCCTGCCCGGGGTGGCACGGTGGACGGTCCGCCGCGGCGGCGGCGAACGGCGATCTGGTCGGGGATGAACGCCCTGAAACTCGGATCCGGCTCAGCCGCATCGTAGGGCAAGCGCTTTCCACTCCGCAATATCGACGATCGTCACGCCGTGCGGCTCTTGACCCTCCCCCACGCCGCCTGATCGACTCGACCGGGTGAGCGCACCACACGTGGACCCGGACGAGTTCCGCCCCGGCGGCGAGCCGGTCGAGGCGGTGCTCGCCGACCTGGACGCCATCGTCCTACCGGGGCTGACGCACTGGCAGCACCCCGGGTTCTTCGGCTACTTCCCCGCTCCGCGCCGACGACGACACGAACGCCGGACGGCGGCAGAGGAGCCGCGTCCCGGCTGCCCGTCGGCGGGGCCGATGACCGGCGGCAGCGCCGCACCTCGCCCCGGGCGAGGGCGAGGGCGCTAATGAACGTGATGCCTGCAAGTCATCTTGATGACTCAGAGGCATCACGCTCACAGGGGGAAGCACCCCGCCTCGAACACCGACGGGTGGCTGGGGAGATTCGCCCCGGACAGCCAGCACGAGCAGCGCAGGTTGCTGGTCGGCGGTGGATGCGAAGGTGAGCTGTTCAGCAGAGGCCGCCGCGCGGGTCAGCGCCCTCCCGGCGTTCCCGCCACGCTGAGATCGGCCGGTGCGCCGCCGTCGGCAGCGCCGGGGATGACAGAGGCCGACTCAGGAAGCACCGGCACTCCAGCGGCGGGTGCCGCGGCCGTCACGGTGGCAGCGGCGGTGGCAGCGGCGGCGCGGGCTTGGCGGGTACGGCGAAGACCAGCGCGGTCAGCCAACCGGCGGCCAGCAGGGCGTACAGGACGGGGCGGAGCGGGCCGTCCAGCTCGGCGGACCGGATCAGGGTGCGGGCGTTGGTCAGCACGATCACGCCACGACGAACTCGGCGGTGTCGACCGAGCCGATCACCTTGCGGGGCTCCATCCGGCCGGAGACCAGCAACGCCGGGGTGGCGACCGGGCCCCACCCGCCGCCGCCGGTGGCGTCGACGAAGCCGGCGACCAGACCCAGGGGCCCGAGGAAGCGTCCGCGCAGCCGTCCGCCGACCCGGCCGGTACGCAGCGGTCGGGCGAAGCGCACCAGCAGGTACGTGCCCAGGGTGAAGAGGATGGCGGCCATCCACGGCGCGGCTGACTCGGTGGAGATCGAGCTGAGCAGCGTGGCCCCGGCGAACGCGCCGACCGCGCCGGGCAGGGCGATGCGGGTCACGACCCGCCAGTCGACGTTGCCGAACCGCCAGTGCGCGACCCCGGCCGCGAGCGTGGTGCCGATCTCGGCCAGGTGCACCGACGCCGAGGCGGCGGCGGGCCCCTGGCAGTGCGCCCCATCCCCGCAGACCAGCCCGCTCCGACGCGCCCATGCGGAGTGTCGCGGCCTGGCGGTGCTCCAGCAGCGCGAGATCTTGGACAGTTTCCGTTCGGAGCGAACGGAAACTGTCCAAGATCTCGCGGAAGCCGTGCCAAGGCATGGCACCCAGCGGGTGTCAGGCCGGGGCCGGCGGCGCGGGCGGGCGCTGCGGGCGGCGGCGGGGCGGGGCGGGCGCTGCGGGCGGCGGCGCGGGCGGGCGGGGTGCCGGCCCGGCGAGCTCAGATCCAGGCGCGCGGGTCGGCGGCCAGCTCGGTGACGCGGGCGGGCAGCGTGCCCGCTGCCACATCGGCGACGCTGACCAGTTCGAGGATCTCGCGCTCGCTGGCGCGCAGCGCGATCCAGACCTCCTGGAGCGCACGGGCCGGGCCGTGGTAGCCGAGCTGTTCGGGGCGTTGCCCCCGGACGTGCGCGAGCGGCCCGTCGATCACCCGGATCACCTCGGCGAGGGAGATCTCCTCGGCCGGACGGGCCAACCAGTAACCGCCCTCCGGACCACGCTGGGCGTGCACGATGCCACCCCGGCGCAGTTGCAGCAGGATGCTCTCCAGGAACTTGGGCGGGATCTCCTGCGCGCGGGCGATCTGGTCGGCGGTGACCGGCCGGCCCCGCCCGGGGCCGCTGGCCGTCGCGGCGAGCTCGGCGGCCGCGCGGAGGGCGTAGTCGACCCGGGCGGAGAGACGCATGCCGGCAAGGTTAGCCCGCAGGTCATCCGCCGGGACCGGCGGCCCTCGGCCGATTGGTCACGCATTGACGAATAGCTAATGCGCCGGAGCGAATGATCCACTACCTGGTGGGGCTCGAAACGCCGATTCGGAGCGTCCTTATGCTGGGCGGGCACCATGCCTGCCCGACCGGTTTCTGGGGCTCGGGCCAGACATCGATTAACCCGGGGGAAGGCAACACGATGGCCGATGTCGCCACACGCACCTGGGATGGCATGACCATCCCGATCGCCGGCACCTACCGCCTCGATCAGGCGCACAAGCGGATCGGTTTCCTGTCCCGGCACATGATGGTGAGCCCGGTACGCGGCGAGTTCGCCGAGGCGACCGCGGAGATCACGGTGGCGGAGGATCCGCTGCGCTCCGGGGTGACGGCCACCATCGCGTCGGCGAGCATCTCCACCGGAAGCGCCGACCGGGACACCCACCTGAAAAGCGCGGACTTCCTCGATGTGGAGCGTTACACCACTCTCGAATATCGAAGCACGGGCATCAAATGGCAGAGCAACGAAGACCCGATTTTCTACTGGGCACGCCTGCGTAACCACCGACTCGGCGGGCGAGGCAGAAGTCACAATCCCCCGCCGCAGTCCGAGCCCAATCGATTTGTGCTCACCGGAGAGTTGACGGTGAAGGGAATCACCCGCGCGGTGGACCTTCAGGTGAATTTTGGCGGCGCCCGTCAGGATCCGTACGGACAGAACATCTTCGGATTCAGCGCGACCGCCGAGATCAACCGGGAGGACTACGGCCTGCTCTGGAACGTCGCGTTGGAGAGCGGCGGCGTCCTGGTCGGCAAGACCGTACAGATCGAGATCGCCGGCGAGGCCATCCACCAGGCGTGACCGGTCGGGTCAGGCGCCGACGCGGCGCAGCAGACCCTCCTGTACGGCGCTGGCGATCTGCCGGCCGTCCGTGGTGAACATCCGGCCGGTCGCCAGCCCGCGCGCGCCGGACGCGGACGGGCTCCAGCAGTCGTAGAGGAACCACTCGTCGGCGCGGAACGGCCGGTGGAACCACAGCGCGTGGTCCAGGCTCGCGCCGACCACGCCACCCGGCCCCCACACCTCGCCGTGCACGGAGAGCACCGAGTCCAGCAGGGTGAGGTCGGAGGCGTAGGTGAGGGCGCACGCGTGCAGCAGTGGGTCGTCGGGCAATTTGCCGTCGATGCGCATCCAGACCCGCTGGTGCGGGTCGGCCGGCCGGTCACCGGGACGGACCCAACCGGGCTCCCCCATGTAGCGCACGTCGATCGGGCGGGGGATCTGCCCCCACATTCCCAGGCGCTCCGGGTAACGGGAGAGCCGGTCGGACATGGTCGGCACGTCCTGCGGCGGGGGTACGTCCAGCGGGGCGGGAGCCTGGTGGTCCAACCCCTCCTCGGCCCGCTGGAACGACGCCGACATGAAGAAGATCGGCTTGTCGTGCTGGAGGGCTACCGCGCGGCGCACCGAGAACGACCGGCCGTCGCGGATGTTCTCCACCTGGTACTCGATGGGCTCGACGGGGTCGCCGGGGCGGACGAAGTAGCCGTGCAGCGAGTGCACGAACCGCTCCGGATCCACCGTGCGGCCGGCGGCGACCAGGGCCTGACCGGCAACCTGGCCGCCGTACACCCGTTGTGGGCCGACCGGGGGGCTCATCCCCCGGAAGGTCATGTCCCCGGTCGGGTCGAGGTCCAGCACTTCCAGCAGCTGGTCGACAGCTGCCTGGCCGACCGCGACCCGACCGTCGCTCACTGCAGCGCCCGCGCCGACGCGGCGTCGACCAGCGAACCGAGCTGGTGTACGCGCAGCGTGTTGGTCGAGCCGGGGGTGCCGGGCGGGCTGCCCGCCACGATCACCACGTAGTCGCCGGGGTTGGCCCGGTCGAGGCCGAGCAGCGCCTGGTCGACCTGGCGGAACATGTCGTCGGTGTGCTGCACGAACGGCATGAGGAAGGTCTCGACGCCCCAGGTGAGGGCGAGCTGGTCACGCACCTCGGGGACCGGGGTGAAGGCCAGCAGCGGCAGGTCGCAGTGCAGGCGGGACAGCCGTCGCACGGTGTCGCCGGTCTGCGAGAACGCGACGAGCGCCTTGGCGTTGATGGCCCGGGCGATGGACGAGGCGGCGACGGTGAGCGCGCCACCGTGCGTACGCGGGTCGTGCTGCAACCGCGGCACGCCGATCGAACCCGCCTCGGTGGTCGTCACGATCTTGGCCATGGTGCTGACGGTGAGCACCGGATACTTACCGACGCTCGTCTCGCCGGACAGCATGACCGCGTCCGCGCCGTCGAGCACCGCGTTGGCGACGTCGGACGCCTCCGCCCGGGTGGGGCGGGAGTTCTCGATCATGGAGTCGAGCATCTGGGTGGCCACGATGACCGGCTTCGCGTTCTCCCGGCACAGCTGCACGGCGCGCTTCTGCACCAACGGGACCTCGTCCAGTGGCATCTCGACACCGAGGTCACCGCGGGCGACCATCACGCCGTCGAAGGCAAGCACGATGGCCTCGAGGTGCTGCACGGCCTCCGGCTTCTCGACCTTGGCCAGCACCGGCCGGAACACACCCTGCTCGGCCATGATGCTGTGCACGAGCTTGATGTCCTCGGCCGAACGGACGAAGGACAGCGCCACGAGGTCGACGCCGAGCCCCAGGGAGAAGCGCAGGTCCTCGGCGTCCTTGTCCGACATGGCGGGCACGCTGACCGCCACGTTGGGCAGCGAGACGCCCTTGTTGTTGGAGACCGGGCCGCCCTCGGTGACCAGGCAACGGATGTCGTTGCCGGTGACGTCGGTGACCTCCACGGCGACACGGCCGTCGTCGATCAGCAGCCGGTCACCGGGCTTCACCTCGTGCGGCAGCCTGGTGTAGGTGCAGGAGACCCGCTCCTTGGTGCCGAGGATGTCGTCGCCGGTGATCACGACCGAGTCACCGGTGCGCCACTCGTGCGGGCCGTCGGCGAACTTGCCGAGCCGGATCTTGGGGCCCTGAAGGTCCGCGAGGACCGCCACCGGCTTGCCGGCGGCCTCGGACGCCTCCCGGACCAGCCGGTAGACGGCCTCGTGGTCCTCGTGGCTGCCGTGGCTGAAGTTGAGCCTCGCCACGTTCATGCCGGCCTCGACGAGGCCCCGGATGCGCTCCGGCGACGAGGTGGCGGGACCAAGAGTGCAGACGATCTTCGCGCGGCGTGTCACGCCCATCAGGCTAGTCTCTCCTTCGGGTCGGACTCGGGGCCGACCCCTTGCAGGCAGTGGAACAGGTGTCCAACGACGCGTGGCACGCGTCGGGCCGGCGGGCGCAAGCGCACCGGAACGTTGTGGCGACGGGCAACGGCGACCGCGCGCCGGGAATGGTACGCCTCCACGCTGGGGCGGTGTCGGGGCGCTCCCGGCAGCCCTCGAAGGCAGCCCGGCCGGGCGCGGGCACGCCCGGTTCGCGCGACCGTAGCACCGACGCGTGCCGCGCCACCGTCACCAGTACGACACCCTCGACGGGCCGACGGTCAGCCGCTGGTCTTGACCAGCGGGAACTCCAGCGAGCCAGCCGGGCAGAGGAAGGTCAACACGTCCACCCGGTAGAGGCCGGCCTGCACCGCCGGGTCGGCCTCCAGCACGCTGCGTACGTCCTCGACGCTGCCGGTGCGGGCCAGCCCGAAGCCGATCGGCGGCTCCGGCGTACGGGCCGGGCCGTCCACCGAGCCGGCGACCAGGATGATCCCCCGGCGCTGCAACGCCCGCATGTGCTCGGCGTGCTCGGCCTGCAACCGCTGCACGGTCTTCGGGGGCAGGGCCCGTCCGGCCGCGCCGGGATAGATCACGATGCACTCGTACGTGTCGAGCGCGAAGTCGACCTGCGGCACCTGCCCCATGGTCCTCCCTCCGCCGTCACGCCGGCACGCACCGGGCCGGCCGCCCGGGCCGGCGTCACCGGCACGCGCCCAGCGTCGCACGCCGACGAGGGCGGTACCGGTCGCTCCGCGCAACTGCCCCCGGCCGGTCCCCGGGGTGCGAGGAGATGCGGACACGGCACGTCGACCTGTGCCGGTGTGGTCACCGGCTACGGTGGACGGTCCAGGTGTCGGTGGCGGGAGGTCGGGATGCGCGACGACGAGCCGGCGTCGAGCCCGCTGCCGTACGCCGAGGTGACCGACGAGGCCTACGCGACGCGGGCCGCGGCGGATTTCCGCCCCGAGGCGTTCGAGTTCGCGGTGGTGCTCAGCGGGCGCTGCCCCCGGTGCGGCCACACGAGCACCACCACCCTCGTGGACGAGGTGTACCGCAAGGACGCCGCGATCTCCGACAGCGGTTACCGGACGCTGCTGTGCGAGTGCGAGGCCGAGCACCCGGGGTGTCCCGCGGGGCTGCGGGGCTGCGGGGCGTACTGGACGCTGCGGCTGGAGGTCGAGGCGTGATCCGTCTTCGTCCCGGTCCGCCCGCGACGGTGGCCGACCTGCGCCGTGCGCAGCAGTTGGCCGGCCTGCTGCGCGGCGAGTTGGAGCGCGTACGAGCGGCGGCGGTGGCCTGGCGCAACGGCCTCGGTGGCCTGTTGGTGGCGCTGGTCGGGTTCAGCCTGATCCGGGGTCGCTCCGACGTGAGCACGCTCGCGCCGGGTTGGGGCGCGCTGGTCGGGGTGCTGCTGCTCGCCGCGCTGGTCGCGGGTGTGGCGGGAGCGCTCGCGCTGCTGCGCGCGGCGCACGGCCGGCTGACGGTCACCCCGGTGGCGGCTCTCCCGCCGGCCCCTCTCGGTGATCATCTGGAGGCCGTGGCGGCGGTCCGGTCCCTGCGCACGGGCGTGGGCCTGGTGCTGCTGTGCACCACGCTGCTGGTCGCGGCAGTCGGTGTGACCTGGTACGCCCCCGCCTCCCCGGCCACCCACTCCCCCGCCGTCAGCCTGCCGGTCGACGCGACCTGAGCGGCCCGGCTGCGCTCCGAGCCGCCGCGCAGGGCGCGACAACCGGGCTGCTCGCCACCGTCTGGGAGGTCAGGGGCCGAGGTGGGCGTAGCCGGCCCAGGTGTCCGGATGGTCGGGCAGGGCGGCGCGGAGGCGACGGACCGCCGCGTGCAGGGCCACGGCGGCGCGATCCGGGTCGATCCCTCCGGTCACCGCCAATCCGTCGTACAGGTCGGTGCAGAGCCGCACCGTCAACGTGTCCGAGATGGACCACAGCGCGCCGATGACGTGCCGGAAGCCGGCCAGTTGGAACGCCGTGCCGAGCGTGAGCGCCTCGTCGGGCAGGGCGGCTCCGCCGCGTACCGTCTCGCAGGCGGAGAGGACTGCCAACGCGGCCGGGCGGCCAGCCGGGCGCCACAGGTCCCGCACACTCAGCGCGCCGCCCGCCAGCCCGAGGCGTCCCCGGGCCGGGGCGCGCAGGTCCTGCGTACCGTGACAGGACAGGTGCGCGACGGGCTGCTCGGGCAGGGCGGCGAGCACCGCCGCCGGGCTGGCCACCGGGCCGAGCAGGGAACGCACCCGGGGGACGTGCCGCCGGACGATCTCCTCCTCCCGCGCGACGCCGGGCAGATCGGCCAGGCCGGGCGTCTGTGGCATGCCGACGAACAGCGCCGCGTCGACCGGCCCGGGCTGTTCCGTGCCGCCCCGCCGTGCGTGCGTCAGCGCCCGCAGCGAGGCCGTGTACGACGGGACGACCCGGTCGAGCACCCCCTCGGCACGATCGAGCGGACCGGCCGCGTGCAGCGGCAGCAGGGTGAGCACGCCGGTGGGACACCACCACAGCCGAGGACCGCCACCGACCACCCCGGGTGTGGCGTCGGCGGACAGGGCCACGTCGAGTACGGGTGCGGCGACGACGCGCCACAGCCAGTCCAGGGTCTGGGCGACCCCGGCGCGGGCCACCGCGTGCCGACGGCGCACCTGCGGCTCCGGTACGTCCGCCGGCGGCGACTCGGTGAGCTCCGCGATCGCGGTCAGGAAGCTCACCGTCCGGACGACCAGCTCGGCCAGGGTCAGCTCCGGCAGCGGCACCACGGTGACCTGACCGTCGGCGACGACAAGCGCGTCGCAGCGCCGCGAGGCGACGTTGACCAGCACCACCGGGCCGGCGGCAGCGGCTCGGGCCAGCTCGTCGAAGGGCGGCGGACGGAGAAAGTCGGCGAAGCCGGGGCGGTCACGGATCTCGGTCAGCAGGTGGCGGCGGCGGGTGGCGAGGTCGTACCGCTGCTCCGGCGTCACTCCGGCCCCGGTGCCCGACACGCCCTCGCCAGTCAACCCGACCGTCGACACCACCTGAGCAGCCGACACCAGACCGGGCGGCGCTGACATCCCCGCCCGCGGCATCGGGAAGTCGTCGAGGGCGGCTTGGAGGTCGGCGAGGCGAGCGGCCAGGCGGGGGGCCTGTGCGCGAAGCGCGGCCAGGTCGGCCCCCGCGTCGTGGGCGCGGGTGAGCAGCACGCCCCGGCCGTACTCGAGCAGTTCGACCGCGCGCTCCGGGCGGTCCAGGGCGATGGCGA
The DNA here is from genome assembly GCF_043197485.1 of Micromonospora sp. NPDC049102. Lineage (NCBI taxonomy): Bacteria > Bacillati > Actinomycetota > Actinomycetes > Micromonosporales > Micromonosporaceae > Micromonospora > Micromonospora sp. NPDC049102. Next base: position 67,278 of record NZ_JBICTE010000032.1, read on the forward strand.
CCGCCGCGGCGTCGCTGGCCAGTCCGGGGAAACGCCCGAGCAGGCGGGTCTGGTCATCGGGGTCCATACCGTGCCAGGCCACCAGGTCGATCAGCTCGATGGCGGTGGTGTACCCGTCGAGCGCGGCCGACAGGTCACCGGCCTGGGCGGCGTGCGACGCGTACCGGCTGGCGGCCGACGCCCGCAGCAGCGACGGCGCGGACTCGACCTGGGCGGCGGCGTGCAGCGCGGCGGTCGCCTCGGCCAACGCGTCGGAGCCATCCGCGCCGGACCCATCCGTCGCCACGGCGTCGGGATCGGTGGCGGCCGCGGCGACCGCTTCGAGGGCGGTGGCCAGGTTGCTCAGGCACATGGTGCGGGCCGGGTGCTCGGGGGGCAGTTCGTCGACCGCCCCCCGGTAGGCGGTCAGCATGGCGGTGGTGTCGGCGTCGGCGTGGCTGGCCTGGTGACGCAGCAGGAGGGCGTTGCCGAGGTTCGTCAGGATCCGGTGCCGGTCCGCGTCGGCCAGCGGCCGCCGGCTCAGTAGATCGAGCAGCCGCACCGCCTCGTCCAGCGCCGCCGGGTCACCGTGCAGGCGGTGCCGCAGCAGGTGGGCCAGCGCGTGGGTGCCGACCGTCTGGGCGTACTCGGTGGGGTCGGCCTCGTGTTCGGCCAGCTCGGCGGCCTCGCGCAGCGCGACCACGGCGGCCTCGGAGTCCCGGGCGACGCCGGCCGCGACCTCGTCGGCGGACCCGTCACCGGCGGGCAGCGCGCCGTCGACGAAGAGTTCGACCCGGCGGTTCAGGGCGGAGCCGTAGTTGGTCAGCGCCGGCAGGCGGTCCGGGTGACCGGGCAGCGTCGTGTCGATCACCTGCGCCAACACCTGGATCGCCTCGGTCAGGGTCGCCAGGTCCTGGGTGGAGCCGAACAGCGCGTGCAGCACCAGACCGAGGTTCGAGCGGTAGCGGGGCAGGGACGCGTCGTCCGGCGCGGCGGCAGCCACGGCCGATCGCAACGCGACCGCAGCCAACTCCAGCAGGGCCGGCTCCCCGGCCACGTCGGCGAGTTCGCGCAGGGTGTTGCCGAGGTTGTTGAGGATGTGCGGACGCAGCGGATCGGTACGGGGCAGCAGCCGTTCCGCCTCGGTCAACGCGTCACGGCCGGCGCGCAGCGCGTCCACCCCGTCGAGGTCGGCGTGGCCCAGGGCGAGCGCGCGGCCGAGGTCGGCGAGCCGGCGCGCCCGCTGCACGGGGTCTCGCGCGGCGGCCACGCCGGCACGCAGCACCCGCACCGCCTCGGTGATGTCGTCGGCCCGCCGCCGCAGCTCGTACCGGCTCACCAGCAGACCGGCCGCGACGTGCCGCAGCTCGTCGCCGTCCATCCCGTCGGGTGTCGTCCCGGAGCCGGCCGCAGCCCGGTACGCGTCGATCGCCGCGTCGAGGTCGGCCGGGTCGGCGGCGGCCTGGTGCCGCTCGGCGAGCAGGGTGGCGAGGCCGACCTGGGCGGTGCCGGCGAGTTGCGGGTCGAGCCCACCGAACCCGGTCAACGCCGACCGGTACGCCTCGATGGCGGCGTCCCGTTCGGCGGGCAGGCGGTCGCGGAGGAACCGCTCGGCGAGGGCCGCGCCGTGCAGCGCGGCGACCCGGGGATCGGCGCTGTCCCGGGCGGCGGCGAAGGCGTCGACCGCCTCGTCGAGGTCACCTGGCCGGCGGTGCAGCCGCCACCTGTCGCGCAGCCGTTGGCCGAGGTTCATCCGCGCCATCGTGCGCACCGGCGCGCCCGGGGCAGCGGCCCGCACCGCATCGCGCAGCGCTGTGATCGACTCGTCCAGCGCTGCGGGGTCGCGGTCCACCTCGTACGTGTCACCCAGGACGTTGCCGAGGTTGAACAGCCGTACGGGACGTTCCGGATCGCCGATGCCGGTGGCCTCCAGGCTCTCCCGGTGCGCCTCGACGGCCGCCGCCAGGGCGCGCCGCCGGCCGAGATGCTGGAACTGGTCGCGGTGGACCCGCCCGAGGGCCGACAGGTAGTGCAGGCGCTCCGGCGCACCCGCCGGCGTGCCGGCCAACGCCTGCCGCAGCAGCGCCTCGGCCTGGTCGGCCGTCCGGTAGTCACGGCTGTTCTCGGCCGCGGCCATCAGCAGGACGGCCTCGACGTACCGGGCGTTCGACGCGTCGTCGCGGGCGGCGGTGGCCGCGCGGGCGGGCCGCGGCGATCCCCCGGGGGCGTGCTGGGCGCGCAGTAACGCCAGCAGCGGCGGGGGCACCCGTTCCGGCGCGAAGCGCAGCAGGAACTCGGTGAGCCGCAGCGCCTGGTCGAGGTCGTCGGCGTCCTCGCCCGCGGGCAGCAACCGGTAGCGGTACCAGTGCAGACCAGCCAGGAGGGACACGCCCTCGGCGACCCGGTCGGGCAGCGGCCGGTCCGTGGGCGTCTCGGTCACCAGGTCGACGACGGCCTCGGCGTCGCGGATCGCGCCGGAGTCGAGGACCACCCGAGGGTCGCCGGTGGCGGCGAAGCGGTCCAGCCGGTCCCGTAGCCGACCCACCGGGTCAGGTCTGAACCGTCGCCACATCGCGCCTCCCCCGGCCGGCCGCACGGACTCGGATCAGGCGTAGCAGACCGGACACGACGGGCGCTAGGGGTCATCGTTGTCGTGTCCCGACACACGATCGGGCGGACGACGGCATGGCGGGCCGCTCCGGGGGAACGATCACGAGGTGGTTCCGGTGGCGTCCCCGCCCCGCCACGGAGAAGACGAGGAAGGATGTACGTATGGCGACCGACATCAGCAAGCAGCCCGCGAAGGCGTCCGGCACATACCGGATCGGTGGCGACGTCACCGTCAACCGGCTCGGGTACGGGGCGATGCAGCTCACCGGCCCGGGTGTGTGGGGCGATCCGAAGGACCCGGACGAGGCTCTGCGGGTGCTGCGCCGAGCAATCGAGCTGGGCGTGACGTTCATCGACACCGCCGACTCGTACGGGCCGTTCGTGTCCGAGGTGCTGATCCGCGAGGCTCTGCACCCGTACGCCGACGACCTGGTCATCGCGACCAAGGCCGGCTTGACCCGCTCGGGCCCGGGTGACTGGCGTCCGGTGGGCCGCCCGGAGTACCTGCGCCAGCAGTGCGAGCTGAGCCTGCGGCACCTGGGCCTGGACAGCATCCCGCTGTACCAGCTGCACCGGATCGACGTGCAGGTCCCGCTCGCCGACCAGTTGGGCGAGCTGGCGTTGCTGAAGCAGGAGGGCAAGATCCAGCACATCGGGCTGTCCGAGGTCAGCGTGGAGCAGATCGAGCAGGCGCGGGCAATCACCGAGATCGTCTCGGTGCAAAACGAGTACAACCTCGCCAACCGCGGCTCCGAGGACGTCCTGGACTACTGCGAGCGCAACGACCTGGGGTTCATTCCGTGGTACCCGATCGCCACCGGCGAGCTGGCCCGGCCGGGCGGCCCGCTGGACGCGATCTCCACCGCGCACGGCGCGACGCCCGCGCAGCTCGCCCTGGCGTGGCTGCTGCGCCGGTCGCCGGTGATGCTGCCGATCCCCGGCACGTCGTCGGTGGCGCACCTGGAGGAGAACGTCGGCGCCGCCGACGTACGGCTCACCGACGACGAGTTCGAGGCGCTGGCCAAGGCGAGCTGAGTCGCTGGTCCGGACGCCGCCGGTTCAGTCGACGGCGTCCGGGCCGGGCTCGCGGGCGGCGCGCAACGCCTCGGTGGCCTGGGCGGCGCGCAGCGCCTCGGTGGCCTGGGCCAGCAGACGGGCCGAGTCGGTCCGTCCGCTGACCTGCAACTCCACCTCGGTGTCCCCGGACTGGATCCGGATGCTGGCCTCGGTGCGCTGCTGGTCCACCCAGGACTGCAGCAGGTTGAACAGCCCCGGCAGCAGCCCCTGGGCCAGCACCGCGATGATCACCGCGTCGCTGAAGCCGGGCCGTCCCCCGCCACCACCGGCGGCCCGGACCACCGGCCGGTACTCCGGACGGCGGTGGATCCAGGTCAGCAGGTCGACCGCCGCAGGCTGCCGCTGCCGGGGGTTGATCGTCAGCCGGATGGGCAGCCGCGCGGTGTCGCTGTCGGTCACGGTGGGTCTCCCGGTCAGTCGGAGGCGGGTTGGAAGGTGACGGCGTCCCCGTCGGCGGTGGCGAGACCCGAGACGGTCAGCGCGCTGTCGTCGCTGAACGGTGAGCTGGTGCCGAAGTAGGTGGTGGTGCCGCTGACCTGCACCCGGCCCTGACCTTCCAGTGGGGTGGACACCCGGGCGGTGCTCGGGCCGGTCAGCTCGACGGCGACCTTCGGGTACTCCAGGATCTTCCAGGTGACCTTCTGCGCGGACCCGCCGTAGTAGCGGAACGGGCAGCCCGACGGGGCGGCGATCGTCTGCTTGGCGCACTCGTCCAGCCAGGCACGTACCCGGGTCTGGACGGCCTCGACCGCCGTCGGCTTGAGCACCGGGGCCAGGTCCAGGATCGCCGAGCCCTCCCCGGGGCCGACCAGCAGGGTCTCGGTGGGCGTCTCGCTCAGCGCGCTGGACGGGCCGGTCGCGCTGTAGAGGCCGGGGAGCAGCACCAGCGGCGGGCCTTCGGTGGCGACCGGCAGCTCCACCCCGTTGAGGCGTACGCCCGGCTCGGCGATCGACGAGTTGAGCGGGATCGGCCCACCGGCCAACCGCCAACCGTGGAACAGACCGGCGGTGGTCTCCTCGGTGCGGTGCAGGGTGAGGGTGGCCGTCTGCGGCGCGTCGCCCAACCGGTACGCCACCGTCGCGGTGGCGGTGTCGTCCTCGCGTTCCACCGTCTTGACCTCGACGTCGGTGGGTGGCTGGTAGCCCTTGCCGCGCAGCAGTTGGGCGAGCAGCTTGTGGTCGGCGCCGGAGTCGGTGAGGTGGTCGAGCGCGGCCTCGCTGTCCCGGTCGGCGAGCGCGGAGAAGAATCCGTCGACCGTCGCCTGGGGACGGAAGAACGCCCACTGGATCACGCTCAGTCCGCTGGCGCCGAGGCAGGCGACGAGGGCGAGGACGCCGACCAGCAGCCAGGTGCGGCGGGAGCCGACCGGGCCGCTGTGGCCGAAGAGCCGCTCGGCGGTGACCGACGCGGCGACGTCGGCGGGTACGCCTGCCTGGGCGGGCGCACCCGCCACCGACACCCGCTCCAGGGCGTCGAGCCGTAGCTCGTGCGGCGGGTGGGTGGCGCAGACAGCCTCGTCCCAGCCGCTGCGCCCGCTCTCGAAGGAGAGCCGCCGTTCCAGGATGCGCCGCAGCCCGTCGACGTGCCCGGTCAGCACCGCGCCGAGGTCGGCCCGGTACTCGGCGGCCCGCACGTCGCGGGCGTGCAGGGGCAGCACCACGTACCGCATGGTGAGCAGCACCGGCCAGAAGAACAGGAACACCACGAAGTTGGTCGCCGGGTGCGGGAACGTCCGCATCAGCCAGGTCGGCAGGGCGTGGGCGAGGGTGAGCGGCAGGCCGACGCCGCGCACGAAGGCGCTGGTGATCTCGTCCCCGGTGCGCCAGTGCACCAGCTCGTGGCTGAGCAGCGCCGCGACCGCGTCGTCCGGCTCGGTGAGCACGGCGGTGGTGACCACCACGTGCCGGGCGTAGGTGCGGGCGTTGCTCAGGACCGGATCGTCCTCCATGAGCAGCCGGGGCACACTGGGCAGGCCGAGGCGTCGCGCGCAGTCGTCCAGGATCGGGCGCAGTCGCGCGTTCTCACGGCGGCTGGGCTGGCGCGCACCGGACACCACCAGCAGGCTCGGCTCGAGCAGCACCCGGTACAGCGTGTAGACGACGCCGATCAGCGCCGCCGCGACGACCGTGCCGATCAGGCCGGTGAGCAGCGCGAGCGGCTCGTCCACGACGGTCAGCCAGGGCAGCACCAGCACGGCGAGGAAACCGGCGAGGAATCCGACCACGAACCCGGCCACGCCGCCCAGCATCCCGCCGGAGCGGCTGAGGAACGCGTCCAGCAGCGAGCCGATCAGCGGCGCGTCGCGCAGCACCGTGGGGATCTGGTCGTCCGCGCCGGCGCCGCCGGCGAAGAGGCCGACGGCGGCGAAGCTGAGACCACCCCAGAACGCCAGGAGCAGCGCGATCGGCAGGTAGAACCAGGTGGCGACGAACGCGCCGAGCACGCCCCGCCAGTCCCGCAGGATCCCGGCGCGCAGCCAGACCAGGGCGTTCGGGTAACCCGGTGGCCGGTCGGCGAACCCGCCGGTGGGCGGCGGGGCGTCGGCGGCCGGGGGTTCGGCGGCCCGGACGTCGAGCTGCGGCACTGTCGGCGGTGTGCTCTCCGGCGGCACGCGGTGCGGCTCGGTCATGCCTGCTGCTCCCTCTCGACGATGGCATCCACTGTCGGGAGTGGACTGCCGCAGCAGGTTATCGAGGACACCTGATGCCTGCCACACCGTTTTGCGGGATCGTCACGCAACCGACACTTGCCGTGGCGGGCCCGGTGCGGCGGTCCCCGCGGGACCACCGCACCGCCGAGCCGTCAGACCGCGAGGCAGTTGGGTCGCACCGGGCCGTCGACGAGGGCGCCGCGCACGATGGTGTACGCCGTACCGTCGAGCACCAGGCCCAGGTGCCCCACCACCCGCAACGGGCAGTACGCCTGGACGAGTACGTTCGTCGCGCCGTCGTTGACGGTGGCGTTGCCGGTCGGGCGGACCAGCTCGTCCTGCACCGTCCGGATGGTGGTGTAGCGCACCGAACCGGGGGTGTCGTCGCCGGCGTTGAGGTCGGCGAGGAACGCCGAGCCGATTGTCATCTGTTGGCAGGCCACGACGCCGGCGCAGCTGCCGAGGCCGAGGAACGCCACGATGGTGGCGACGTACGTGCCGTACTGGGGTGTGCCCAGGCTGACGTACCTGCCGACGGTGGCGGTGCCGCCGAGCCGCTTGAGGTAGTAACGGCTGACCAGACCGCCCTCGGAGTGGGCGACGAGGTCGACGCTCGTCGCGCCGGTGCTGGCGCGCACCTGCTCGACGTACCCGGCGAACGCCCGAGCCGAGGCGGGGATGTCACCGAGGCCCAGCCCGGGAAGCTGGTAGATGTAGGTCCGGTAGCCGTCGGGCGGCGATCGGCTCGTACGCGACGGCGACGCCGCTGAGCCCGCCGACCACGATGACCGGGTTGGCGGCGGCAGCGGTGGTGGTGGCCGAGGAGGGGGCCGGAGCGACGGGGGCGGGGGCGGCGGACGCGGTGCCGGCCGAGGCGAGCAGGGCGGCAGCGGCCAGGGGCACGACGAGGACGGTCTTTCGGAGCAGCATGGCTGCACCTCCGGGGGGAGGCGCAAACCGGCAAACCGGTCACACTCCACAGCGGACGCCCCGGCACCACGCTCCCCCGCCCCGCGACGACCGGTGGCATGCTGTCGCCGTGGCTGCCGATGAACCCCCCGAACGCCAGTTGCGGGTGATGCCCTGGTGGCTGGTGCTCGTCGGTCTGCTGCTCGCCGCCGCGCTGGGCTGGCTGGTTCTCGGCCTCCTGCGCAGCGAGGCCGACCGGGCCATCCAGCCGGACATCCGGGCCACGCTACGCATCGACGCGATTCGCACCGGCCTGACCGTTGTCGCCGGCACCGGCGGAGGGCTGGCCCTGCTGCTGGCCGCCCGACGGCAGTGGATCGCCGAGCGGGCGCAGCGCCACCAGGAGGCCGTCGCCACCCGCGACCAGGCGCACCGGGACCGGGTGCAGGCGCACGCCGAGTCGGTGGCCGACGCCGCGCAGCGCCACCAGGACCGACAGTCCACGGCGGCGGAACACGACGCGGCCGAACGGCGGCTGACCGAGCTCTACACCCGGGCGGTCGAGCTGCTGGGCAACGACAGCGCCGCCGTACGCCTCGGCGGACTGCACGCGCTGGAACGCCTCGGCCAGGACAATCCGTCGCAGCGGTCGACGATCGCGGCGGTGCTCTGCGCGTACCTGCGGATGTCGTCACCGGACGACGAACCGCGCGAGACGGAGGTCCGGCGCACAGCGCAGCGGGTCCTGACCCGGCACCTGCGCGCCCAGGACGAGACGGGGCACTGGCCGGACGTCGTGCTGGACCTGACCGGCGCCGCGCTCGTCGACTTCGACGCCGCGGGCTGCACGCTCGTCGACGCGACCTTCACGGGGGCGACGTTCACCGGCACGACCACCTTCGCGGGCGCGACGACGAGGGGGCGGCTGCTGCTCGGTTCGGCGACCCTCGGCGACGTGGTGTTCGACGGCCTCACGGCCGGCGGTGAGGTCGTGCTGGACGACATCCGTGTGCGCGGCCTCGCCAGCTTCGACGGAGCCGAGTTCACCGACGGCCTGTCCTGCCGACGGTCCCACTTCGTCGGGCCGACCTCATTTCGCCGCGCGACGTTCGGTCAGCCGACCAGCTTCGACGCGACCCGCTTCCAGGACGCCACCACCTTCCAGGAGGCGGTGTTCGACGGCGCTCTGTCGATGGAGCACACCGAGTTCGGCGGGTCGGCCAGCTTCCACTCCGGCCGTTTCGCGCACATGGCGTTGTTCCGTTGGACGATCTTCGGCGCGGAGGCGCTCTTCGATCGCGCCCGCTTCACCGACGCCGCGAACTTCGGCCGGGCCCGATTCCATCGCATGGCCAGCTTCCGCGACACGCAGTTCAGCCGACCGCCGCAGGTCGAGCAGGCTCGGGCGGCCGTCGATCCCGGTCACCGGTGGCCGGCGGGCACCGTCGTCGAGCGGTTCGACGACGAGTGGCTGGTGCTGGTCGACGAGGGAACGTCGTCAGCGGGCGGCGGCCGCGGGGCGTAGCCCGTCGAGGGCGACACCGAGGACGCGGTCGCGTTGCTCGGCCGACGGGAACTGGGCCATGGTGAGCCCGCTGATCAGCCGCACCACGTCGTCGAAGCCGATGTCGTCACGGACCACGCCGGCCGCCTGGGCGCGACGCATCAGGGGCTCACCGGCGGCGTAGATCTCCGTCCGGCAGGTCCCGAAGATCTCCGAGTCGTGCAGCAACTGCTCGGCGAGGGCCCGCTTGGTGGCGACGTACGCGACGAAGCGGTGCAGCCAGGCGACCAGGGCGTCCCACGGTGGCAGCTCGGACAGGTCCTCGGCGGAGCGGCTCAGCGCACGCACCTCCTCGACGTAGACGGCCTCGAAGAGGTGCCGCCGGGTCGGGAAGTTGCGGTAGAGGGTGCCGATGCCCACCCCGGCCCGACGGGCCACGTCCTCCAGGGAGGCGGCCGCGCCGTTCTCGGCGAACGCGTCGCGCGCCGCGGCGATCAGGGCGTCGTAGTTACGCCGCGCGTCGGCCCGCTTGGGCCGCTGCGCGAAGACCTCGGGCACCTGCCCCGCCGTGGTCATGACGTGTGTCACCTCGTTCTGGTTGCATCCGGAGGCAACCCTCCGCTAGCTTAATGGAGGCACCCCTCCGGAACTCCCGGAGGCCTGCCTCCGGATAGCTTACCTCGGGACCCGCCCGATCCGCCTGGCCACCCGATCGCCCGGACCCGACAACCCGCCCGCCTCCGACGACGGGCGACACACACCTCCTTCCGTACCATTTCAGGAGTTTCCTCTCGTGGCAGTGACCTCCCGACGCAGCTCGCGTCGGCTCACCTTCACCGTGCTCGCGGCCGGCGCCGGATTCTTCGCGATGCTCCAGTCGCTGATCACCCCGGTGCTGCCGACCATCCAGCAGGACCTGCACACCTCCCAGAACACCGTGACCTGGGTCCTGACGGCCTACCTGCTCTCGGCGTCGATCTTCACGCCGATCCTCGGGCGGGTCGGCGACATGATCGGCAAGGAGCGGATGCTCGTCGTCTCGCTCGCCGCCCTCGCCCTCGGCTGCCTGGTGGCCGCCATCGCGCCGAACATCGGCGTCCTCATCGTCGCCCGGGTCGTGCAGGGAATCGGCGGCGCGGTCTTCCCGCTGTCGTTCGGCATCATCCGGGACGAGTTCCCCGCCGCGCGGGTCTCCGGCGCTGTCGCCGCCATCTCGGCGATCGTCGCCGCCGGCGGTGGCCTGGGCGTCGTCCTGGCCGGCCCGATCGTCACCGCGCTGGACTACCGGTGGCTGTTCTGGATCCCGATGGTCGTGGTGGGGCTGACCGCCGTCGCCGCGTACCTCTTCATCCCGGAGTCACCGGTGCGCACCCCGGGCCGTATCGACTGGCGGGCCACGCTGCTGCTCTCCGGCTGGCTGGTCGCGCTGCTCCTGCCGATCAGCCAGGGCGCGGCCTGGGGCTGGACCAGCACTCGGGTGCTCGGCCTGCTCGCCCTCGCCGTGGTGCTGCTGGCCGGCTGGCTGACCGCCGAACTGCGCTCGGCCAACCCGCTGGTCGACATGCGGATGATGCGCCTGCCCGGCGTCTGGACCACCAACCTGGTCGCCCTGCTCTACGGCGGTTCGATGTTCTCCGTGTACGCGTTCCTGCCCCAGTTCGTGCAGACCCCGACCGCGGCCGGTTACGGCTTCGGCGCCAGCATCAGCCAGGCCGGTCTGCTCATGCTGCCGATGCTCGTCGCGATGTTCGTCGCGGGCATCCTCGCCGGCCGGCTCCAGGCCGTGTTCAGCGCCAAGGCTCAGCTCGCGACCGGCGCGGCGTTCAACGTGGCCGCGTCCGCGATGCTCGCCACCGCGCACGACACCCGCTGGGAGGTCGCCGCCGCCGGTGGCCTGGTCGGCCTCGGCATCGGCCTGGCCTTCGCGTCGACGGCCAACCTCATCGTCGCCAGCGTGCCCGCCAGCCAGACCGGCGTGGCGACCGGTATGAACGCCAACATCCGTACCATCGGCGGCGCGATCGGCGCGGCCGTGGTCAGCGGCGTGATCACCGCTCACCCGCAGGCCAGCGGCCTGCCCCGGGAGGCCGGCTTCACGGCGGGATTTCTCCTCCTCACCGCGATCGCCCTCGCCGCCGCGCTCGCGGCCCTCGCCGTCCCGTCCGCCCGGCGGGCGTCGGCCGGTCGCCGGCCGTCCGCCGCGACGATCGTCGAGTCCGAGCTAGCCGGCGAGTTCGCCACCATGCCCGCGACCCGCTGAGGTCCGCGGCGCAGCCCGGGCGGTTCGCCGCCCGGGCTGCGACATGCTTCGGAGTACGCTGACCGCCCACCCGTCGTTCCTCAGGATGTGCCAATGTCCGAACTGCTGACCACCGCGCGAATCGAAGAGATCGGTTCCCTGGGAGCCGGGAGCCCGGACCCGGCGGCGCTGGTCACCGAACTGGTGAGCGCCGTCGACGAGGGCAGGGTCGCCGACCCCGCCGAGACCGGCTACGCGCTGCTGGTCGCCGCGGACATCCTGGAGCAGGCGGGTGACCTGGCGGACGCTCTCGCGCTGGCCACCCGCGCTGTCGCCGAGCAGCCCGACGACAACACCTTCGTCCGCGCCGTGCGCGGCGGGCTGCTGCTGCGCCTCGGGCGGGTCGACGAGGGCCTGGCCGAACTGGGCGACCTGCGTCCGCTGTTGGAGACCGACCCCGACGCCGTCCAACTGGTCCAGGAGTTGGCCGAGTCCGGCCACGCCGAGACGGCTGTCGACTGGCTCACCCAGGCGCTCGACACGATGGTGAGCCGCAGTCGCACCCATCAGCACGAGTCCGAGGACGCCCAGGACGCGGCCGCCGCCATGATCTACGGCCTGGCCCAGCGGCGGCACGACCTGCGCGAGGAGATGGGCCTCCCGCACGACGAGTACGACAACCTCGCCGACCGGCTGCGCGACGCGACCAGCCACGCCGCCGACGCGCTCGACGACGGTCCGGCGACGCTGTTGTTCTGGCCGAGGCCGGAGTTCGAGGCGCTGCTGGCGCGCTGGCCGGCACTGGCCGAGAGCTACCCGGCCACCTGGGACGAGCACCGCGCCCAGATCGAGCGCGCCCTCGTCGACGCGTCCGGCCTCGGCGGCGGTGACCTGGGCATCGTGGCGGGCAGCGTCGAGGGTCTCGCGGCCTTCGCGGGCGCCGACGCCATCGACGAGGAGACCCTCGACGAGTACGCCGACAGCCTCGACGACGCGGGCGTCACCTCCTGGCCGCCGAGCCGCAACGACGCCTGCTGGTGCGGATCGGGCACGAAGTACAAGAAGTGCTGCCTGCCCCGCTCGCGCGCCTGACCGCCGCCGGGCCGTTGCGCCGCCCCTGACCACCGCCGCGCCGCTGTGCGGCTCCCCGGGAGCGATGTACCGTCCATCCGCCCCACCCGACGGCGCCCAGCACCCCACGATCGATCGATGGTGGCGAGGCCCGGCGATGACTACGGTGACCGTGGAAACGCACCCACTCCACTGAGGAGGACCGCCGTGCGCCGCGTCACCACCACCATCGCCCTGCTCTGCCTGTCCCTGTTCGCGCTGCTCGCACCGACTCCGGCGAGCGCGGCCACCACCGTCGAGGTCACCTCGGCGAAACTGGTCGCACGCGGCGTCGCCGTCGACATCACCATCACCGTGACCTGCGAGTCGGGTCGTAACGGCGGCGCAGAATTCAGTCTGCGTCAGCGCTCCGACAACCACGTCGCCTATGGCAGCGGCTGGGCGCCCGTCTACTGCACCGGCGCGGCGCAGGCCGTGACCGGCCGGGTGTACGCGGAGGCCGGAGGCTACGCCTTCAACCGGGGCATCGCGCTTGTCAACGGGGGCATCGAGCTGTGCACCGAGATCGACTGCGACTACTCGCCGCGCTTCGACGGCGAGGTCCGCATCACCCGCTGACCGTTACCCGGAGTGCTCGCGGTGACTCCCCCGCGAGCACTCCGGGCTCGTCAATTACCCGTGGGCTGGGGTGGGTGATGGGCGGCGCCACCACCACCCGTGCTCAGTTTCCCAGCGCGCGGACCTTGGCGATCGTCTCCTGGACGTGCTGCTTGGCCGGCTCGCCACCCTGAGACGCCTGGGCCAGTGCCTGGCGGTACGCGTCGATCATGCCGACGAGAGGGCCGGCCGCCACGCCCTCCAGAGCGCCAGCCACGAGGCTCCGCGCCTCGGCCGCGTCCTGGGCCGCCGCTGCGGTCTTGGCCTTTGCCTCGTCGAGCTTCTGCGACGCCGCCGCCAACCTCGCGATGATCTGTGCTGCGCTCACGCGCATCCTCCCCTGGTCGACCATCGCCTCCACCACCGCACCGGCGGAGACCACAAGGGAGCGTACGAGATCCGCGCACTCAGCGCGACCGCTCGATCGCCCATTCGTGACCCGCGGGACGCCCTTCGCGAAGATCACTTGATCCTGACCAGTCACCGCAGGCACTCGACAACTGGTACGCATCAAGTGATCAAGAAACCCCGACCGGATTCACTAGATCTTGGACAGTTTTCGTTCTGAGCTAACGGAAACTGTCCAAGATCTCGAAGGACTCACCGCGACTGCGGGGCCGAGCGGTCAACGGTCGGCGACGAACACCCCCACGCCTCCGACGCCCTCTACCAGGCCCTCTACCTTGAGCGCATTGATTGCCTGGCGAACAACGATGGCGGACACGTCGTGCTGACGGCACAACTCCGAGGTGGAGGGCAGCTTGTCACCCGGCGCGAGTTCGCCGGACTGAATCTGAGCGCGGATGCCGTCGGCAATCAGCGCCCACTTGGCTTTGGCGGGCATCGGTGTCTCCCAGGTCTGCAAACCGGAGTTGGTTCTTCCCCACCGCACAGGTAAGGCGCCCGGTCGGCCGGTCCCCCCGTCCGGCCGGGCGCGCCCGCACGCCGTCCCACCGCATCGCCGCCGGCACCGGCCCGTACCGGTCCGTGCCGGCACGAGCAACGCCCTGACCAGCGAGGAGACGACCGGACGGGAGTACCCGATGCCCGATCGACCCGACGACCAGCCCACCGACCCACCATCACCGGTACCTCCGCCAGCCCGGCGGCTCATGTCCGAGCAAGACGTCGAGGATGCCGACGACACTCTCTTCGCCCACCCGCCGCGCGTGGTCCGCAGGTGGGTCTGCGGCTGCGGAGCGGACTATCCGTGCACCGACGTCCTCTTCGCCCGCCTGGTCGAGGCCACCGCGGAGGCCGAGCAGTGAACGGCGGACCACCGGGCTCGCGCGACGGGCAGCGGGCCGCGCAGGTGCGCCACGGCGACGCGGTGGACGACCTGCGCGATGCCTGGCTGGCCACAATCGCCGCCGCCGACCGGGCCGGTGCGCACCCGCACGGCGCGGGTCCACCCGGCCGGATTCTGCCCTGGCAGGAGGCGGTCACCGAGTGTTGGCGGGCGCTCGGCCTGGTCTACGCGGGTCTGGCAGCCGATGGGACAGCGGCGGCCAGCGCGACAGCGGGTGAGCTGCTCGCCGGGCTGCACGCGGCTCGGGTCGACGCCGATCCGGCCGCCGCGCTGGCCGCCCGTTTCGGCGCGGGCCACACGATGGTGGACTGTGCGCCCATCACGGGTGGTGGCTTCGCGACGGTGTGGTGGGTGGCGCTCGACGACGGACGCGAGGTGGTGCTGAAGGTGGCCCCGCCGACCGACGCGCCGCTGCTGCGCTACGAGCGGGGCCTGTGCGGGAGTGGTCGGAGTCGGCGCAGCGCCTCGACGACGGCCCGGCCCGGTACGACTTCGGAGCCGCGCTCGCCGCGCTGCACCGGGTGACCGGCGACCGTTACGGGTACGACGCCCCTCGGGCGAGCGGCGCGACGTGGCGCGAGGCGTTCACCGCCATGCTCGACGGGCTGCTGGCCGACGCGGCGGACTGGGACGTCCTCCTACCCATCCCGCCGGACCGCATCCGGGAGCTGCCCGAGCGGTACGCGTCGGTGCTGGACGAGGTGCGTCGACGGTGAGCGGTTCCTCTTCGGCGACCCGCTGATGGATCTGGTGTCGCCGCTGATCTACCGACGGGTGGAGGACGAACCCGAGAGCCCGTTCCTGCGGGGCTACCGGGCCGCCGCGACCGATCCGGTGGCCTTCGACGAGGCCGCCCTGCGTCGACTCAGCCTCTACCGCCTGCACCTGTACCTGTACCTGTTGATGACTGTCGAGATGCCCAGCCGGGGCATCACGCGCCAGAATCGGCCCGACCGTTTCGAGCGACTAGCCGACCTGCTGGACCACGAGCTGACCGAACTGCGGCGCGCGACTCCGTCGGCCCGCGCGGGCGGCTGCCGTCCTTCGCGGCGGCCCGGATGAACGCCGTCAGCGCAGGGCGCGGAACAGCAGCAGGTAGGCGCAGTAGCCCATCGGCACCAGCAGGAAGCAGATCGCGAAGCCGAGCGGCAGGTAGCGCGGCGGCGTGCCGGCCACCATTGCGGGCCTCCCCCACCGGCCCAGCACCAGATAGCCCCCGAAGAACGCCAGCGCCGGCAGGCCCGCGCAGATCCACGCGCCGAGGGTGAAGCCGTCGACCAGGCCGATCCCGGACGCGAGCACCAGCGTCAGCATCAACACGCCGGCCGCCACGCCGCAGGCCGCGTAGACGGCGACCGCCCGCGCCAGCGGCGACCACGTCGGCAGCAGCGCCGGCCGCTGGGCCAGCAGCTCGGCCTGCTGCCCGTGCCGGTCGGCCTCGTCGGCCATCCGCCGGGCCAACTCCAGCTCCACCACCGGGTCGACCGCCGCCGCGCGCTGCGCCGGCAGCCCGACGCCCGCCGAGCTCACCGCCGTCGGCAGCGCCAGCCGCGCCTGCCCCGCCGGCAGCTCGGGGTACGCCCCGACACCCGCCCGCCCCGGCGCGCCGGCTGCGCCGTCGGATTCCCCGTCCCTCGGTCCGGGCGCAGCCGACAAGCCGGACGCAGCCGACCAGCCGGGCGGGGCCCACGGGCTCGACGCGGCCGACGCCGGCGGGGCGGACGGGCCAGCCGCGGTCGGCGGGATGGGCGGTGCCCATGGGTCGGGTGGGGTAGCGGAGGTCTCGGGCGTCGGCGGCTGGTCGACGCCGATGGCGCGGCCGAGCTGATCGAGACGCTGACCCTGGGCGGTCAGCCGCTGGTGCAGGTAGTCGGCGGCGGCGTGCAGGTCGCGGCGACGCGCGGACTCGGCGGCGGCGTCCTGCTCACCGGCACGGCGGTGGTCGGCGAGCTGTCGGGCCAGCGCCGCGTACTCCTCGAAGGACACCGTCAACGCTCCCCGTCCGAGTCGTGCCCGTCACGGGCAAACGGCACGATCAGCCTGGTCCGCTGGTCGTGCCTGTCGATCAGCAGCGCCCGGTCGGCGCGGGGCGTGTAGGCCAGGTCGTGCACCCCGAGGTGCAGGGCCAGCTCGGGCCCGGGCACGTTGAGCGCGACGAGGCAGGCGACGTCGTCCCGGTTCTGGCTGCCGCCGAGGTCGTCGGAGAGCCGGCGCAGGCCACGCCACCAGCCGAGCAGGTGCACGCCCTGGGCCGGCCCCTGGCGCAACAGGGCACGCAGGTCGTCCAGGCCGGAGCGGAACGTCACCGGGTCGGACGCCCCGAGCACCGGCGCGGCGGCGTCCATCCCGAACACCACCAGGTATTCCCGGCCAGCCGGCTCGGCGGCCAACGCGGCGATCCGCTCGCGCAGCCCGGCCGCGTCGAGGCGGTGCACCGAATGGCCGGCGGACCGCAGCGTGGCCTCGGTCTCGGCGGCGATCGGGTCGGCGGCGGTGACCAGAGAGGCCACCTGGAACCGGACGTCACCGGGGGTGTGTTGACGGGCCAGGCTCAGCGTCGCGGCGCGCAGCACGTCCGCGCCGGCCGGTGTGGTGCCGACGACGGCGAGGTGCCGGCCGGGGGTGGTGTCCATCAGGAACAGTGCGGTGGTGCCGTGCACGTCGACAGTCCGGCCGACCAGCGCCATGGGACGTCGACCACCGGGGCGCAGTCCGGCGAAGGTGGGATCGTCCTCGACGCGTGCCGCCTCGTACCCCTTGAAGACCGCCGGGGCCCGCGAGCCCGGCGGCCGGGCCTGCCACAGCTCGTGGCGCAGCGCGGCCAGGTCGCCGGCGGCGGCGTGCGCGTCCGGGAAGCGCACGACGGTGTCCGCGCCGACCGCGCCGGCTGCGGTGTTGACCACGGCCGCGCCGATCGGCAGGGCCGCAGCGGCGTCGTTGAGCTGGTCGAGGACGCCACCGCCGCCGGGCAACGCCACCCGCAGGGCGAACTGCCCGAAGATCGCCTCGGCCCGACCGTAGAGCGCCTCGATCCCGGTCATGCTCTGGCTGGCCAGCACCAGGTGGATGCCGTACGAGCGGCCCTTGCGGGCCAACTCCTCCAGCAGGTCGACCGCCTCGCGGGCCAAGGCGTCGTTGCCGGCGAGCAGCACGTGGAACTCGTCGATGACGGCCACGACGCGCGGCAGCGGATTGTCCCGCGGGAGGTCGGCGAGCTTGGTGACACCGTGCCGCTTCAGCGCGGTGGCACGCCGCTGCGCCTCGCGGCGCAGCTCGCGCAGCACCGCCAGGCCGTACTCGCGGTCGGACTCGATGCCGACCGCGCGGGCGTGCGGCAGCCAGGACGGGTCGCGGCCGGTGGGCACGAACTCGGTGAAGCTCACGCCCTCCTTGAAGTCGAGCAGGTAGAGCTGCAACTCGGCGGGCGAGTAACGCGCGGCCAGCCCGTACAGGACGTCGAGGAGGAAGACGGTCTTGCCCGCGCCGGTGCGCCCGCCGACCAGCCAGTGCGGGGTGACGTCGTCGAAGGCGACAGTCAGCATGGTGTCGAAGGCGACAGTCAACGCGGTGCCGGAGGCGACGGTCAGCGGTGCCGGGCCGGCCCGGCCGACGACGGTGCGCAGACCGTTGGCTGCGGACTCGGCCCAGCGTCGCTCGGGCAGCAGCGCGGCGAACGGCAGCGCGTCTGCGCGTCGGGCGGCGGCGCCGACGTGCTCGGCGAGCGCGCGGACCGAGGTCGGCGGCGGATCGCCGTCGAGCAGCACGGGTGCGGCGAGACCGCTGCCGTCGGCGCTGAACGGGATGCCGGGCGGGTCGCCGACCTGCGCGTACCCCTCGGAGAGCCGGATGGCGGTGGTGCTGCCCAGCGGCGGCGACGTCTCGCCGGGCAGCCGGGACGGATGCCCGGCGAGGAGCACGCAGACGGCGGCGGCCGGGCCGGCGTGGGTGAGCGCGGCGAGTCGGGCCAGCTCGCGTGGCGCGGGCGCGGCGGTGGCGACGACGAGCAGCAACTGCCGCGTGGCGGGTTCGGCGTGCTGGGCGGCGCGGGCGTGCCGTTCGGCGGCGTCCAGCAGAGCCGCCACCTCGGTCTCGCTGGTGGCCGGCGGGTCGAGCACCCCGGCGTCGAGCAACGGGCGCAGCGGACCGAAGGTCGCGCCCAGCGCGGCGGTGTCGATGCCGGCGACCCGGACCCGACCGGGCGGTGCGGTGGCCACCAGCCGCAGCACCACCGCCCGCAGCAGCGCGGCGACCCGCCCGTCCCGGGCGTCGGTGTCCAGCGCCAGGTGGTGGCCGCCGCCGAGCGGCACCAGCACAGCGAACCCGCCGTCCTCGGTGGACGCCTCGCCGATCCGTAACGCGACCGGGTCGTCGGTCAGGATGGCCGCGCCGGGCGTGGGGGTGGCCAGCGCGGCGCCGAGGCGCGCAAGTCGGGCGACGAGGTCGGCCCCACCGGCCTGCGGCGTCGGAGGTGGTGCCGCGCCGAGCACGGCCCGGGCCGCGTCCAGGTGGGAACGGGCCGCCCGGTGGGCGGTGACCGCCTGGCCGTACACCGACGCGAGCCTGCCCACGTTGTGCCTCCCACGCCACGGCCGTCCGGTCCGCGGAAACCCTAACGGACAGCGGTGACACCGGCACAGTAACCGACCCGTGCTTTCGGGTCGTGGCGGCCGACGGTTGTGACACGTTGCGCGCCTGTCAGGCCAGCGACGTTCACAGTTGTCGATTAGGTTGACGGTGCGAACACCCGATGGAGGGAGTCCACCTCGTGCGTCGAGTCCTCACGGCGGCCACCGCCGCCCTGACCCTCACCACCGCCGGCACCATGCTCACCGGCGCGTCCGCTTCGGCCGCCCCGACGGCCTGGGGCCGTCCCGTCGTCAGCGCCGTGCCGCAACCCGGCGCGCCCGGCCTGGGCGACACCTACTACCCCGACTACGGCAACGGTGGCTACGACGTCTCGCACTACGACGTCCGGCTGCGCTACGACCCGGCCACCGACCGACTCACCGGCACCACCACGATCCTCGCCACGGCGACGCAGGACCTCTCGGCGTTCAACCTGGACTTCCTGCTCGACGTCGAGTCGGTACGGGTCAACGGGTGGGAGGCCGGCGCCAGCACCGCGGGCACGCACGAGCTGGTCGTCACCCCGGCCCGCACCATCACCCGGGGCGAGCAGCTCACCATCGTGGTGCGCTACGGCGGCGTTCCGTCCGAGACCCTGGTCGGCGGCTACAGCGGCTGGACGCGAACCGATGACGGGGCGCTCGCGGTCAACGAGCCCGAGTCGGCGTGGTGGTGGTTCCCGAGCAACGACCACCCGCTGGACAAGGCGACCTTCGACATCTCCGTGTCGGTGCCCACCGGCCTCGAGGTGGTCAGCAACGGCGTGCAGCCGAGGCCACCGGCGGCCGAGGCCGGCAACCGCACCCGGTGGATCTGGCGGACCACCTCCCCCACCGCGCCCTACCTGGCCTTCATCGCCATCGGCCAGTACGACATCGTCACCGACACCACGCCGGGTGGCCAGCCGGTGATCAACGCGTACAGCACCTCGCTGGGCGCGCTCGGGCCGGCCGCGCGGGCCAGCATCGAGCGGACCGGTGAGATCGTCGACTGGGAGAGCGGGATCTTCGGCCCGTACCCGTTCGAGGCGCAGGGTGGCGTGGCCGGGCCGGTGGACGGCATCGGTTTCGCCCTGGAGACGCAGACCCGCCCGGTGTACGGGCCGGGCTTCTGGCGGCGCGGCGCCAACACGTACGTGGTGGCCCACGAGAATGCCCACCAGTGGTTCGGTGACTCGGTCTCGGTGGCCGAGTGGCGCAACATCTGGCTCAACGAGGGCTTCGCCTCGTACGCCGAGTGGCTCTGGTCGGAGGAGCAGGGCGAGGGCACCGCGCAGGAGCTCTTCGACTTCACCTACGCCAGTTACCCCGCCGACGACGATTTCTGGCAGGTGCTGCCCGGTGACCCGGGCGCCGACCGGGTCTTCGACAACGCGGTGTACGACCGGGGCGCGATGACCCTGCACCAGCTCCGGCTGGCCGTCGGCGACGACGCGTTCTTCGCGATCCTGCCGGCGTGGACGGCCGAGCACCGGTACGGCAACGGCACCATCGAGCAGTTCCAGGCCCTGGCCGAGCGGATCTCCGGTCTGGACCTGGACGAGTTGTTCACCACCTGGCTGTTCACCGCCGGCCGCCCCGACGTGGCCAGCGCCGCACGCAAGGCCGCGCCGCCGGCCGAGCCGAAGTCCTGGTCCAAGATCCGCGAGTCGCACGAGGCGCACCACCTGCTGTCGCACTAGACGAGTAAGTCCTAACGACCCTGGGTGGTGGAGATAGACGAAGGGTGTTGAGGATCAGTTTTGTGACGACCGACCTCAACACCCTTCTGAC
>NZ_JBICTE010000033.1:0-44102 GCF_043197485.1 Micromonospora sp. NPDC049102
ATCAGCCACGGCGAGCTGATCCGCACCAGCGCCGACCAGACCTTCACCGTCGACCCCTGCAACCTCCAACTCCTCTACCAGGGCCGATCGCCCTCATCCGACGGCGTCGACTACGGCCTGCTGCCGTACCGCCCCGGCCTGCTCACCCTCCAACGCTGACACCACCCACAGCACAGAGCGGGTCCGGCTGTTGCCGGGCCCGCTCTACCATTGCCGGTCCTACCGATGCGGTGACACGTAACCCAGTTCGATCGCCCGACGGGTGAGCTCGGCCTTGTTGGCGGCGTTCAACTTCGTTCGGATGCGCTTCAGGTACGTGCCGACGGTCGACTCGGTCACGCCCATCTCCTCACCGATCATCACGTTGCTCAGCCCGCTGGCGACCAGCCGCAGTACCTTGATCTCCCGCTCGGCCAGACGAACCGGGTCGGAACTGAGGGGCCCACACACGGCCTCGACCAGTCCGGGACTGATGTAGACGCTGTCCAGGACGGCGGTGTCGGTGGCCGTCCGCAGATCCCGCTCGGCGTCGTCGGCGAGGATCATCGCGCGGACTCCGGCACGGAGCGCGTCCGGCAACGACAGCCGCACGTCCGGCCGGCACACCAGCACCACCCGGGT
Source organism: Micromonospora sp. NPDC049102 (assembly GCF_043197485.1). Classification (NCBI taxonomy): domain Bacteria; kingdom Bacillati; phylum Actinomycetota; class Actinomycetes; order Micromonosporales; family Micromonosporaceae; genus Micromonospora; species Micromonospora sp. NPDC049102. The sequence goes on from NZ_JBICTE010000033.1 coordinate 622, forward strand.
CCGCCGCGGCAGCACCGACCAGAGATGGCCGTGTACGGACGCGCGCCGCAGCCCCGTGATGTCGACGATGGCCAGAGGCGGGCCGGTCGGGAGGGCGAGAAGCCGCGCGACCGAGGCGAGTTCGAGGCTCACCTCCAGACCCGGCAGGTTGGACACCAACCGGACCAGCCCGGCCCGGGCGACATCGGACGGGGACACCACCGCCACGTCGAGGGTGCTCACACGTGCTCCTTCGCGTGGTTCAGGGCAGCATCTCCCGGTCAGCGGGGTACGACGTAGCCGAGTTCGATCGCCCGTCGCGTCAGGTCGGTCTTGTTGGCCGCGTTCAACTTGCTCCGTACCTGCCTGACGTACGAGGTGACGGTGGACTTCGTGAGGCTCATCCGTCCGCCGATCTGCTCGTTGGTCAAACCCCTCGTCACCCAGTGCAGCAACTCGATCTCTCGTTCGCCCAGCGCGAGATGGCGGCGCTCGGCGTCCCCGGTCAAGATGCCCAGCATGTCGGCGGCCAGGTGTATCCCGCCGTGCCGTGCGGCCTCCACGGCGAGAAGCAGGTCGTCCACCTCCGTGTCACGGGTCAGGAAACCTCGCGCGCCGGCGGCTATCGCCCGACCGAGATCCGGCGGGTCGTTTGGGTCGCAGAGCAGCACGGCACGAGAGGTGGTCGGCAGCGTGCGGACGAGCGCGTCGACGGCGCGGGTCGGCCAGTCGATCACCACCACGTCCGGAGCCAGTTCGGCAGGCATCTCCGCCAGGGACGCGAAGCCACACGGCGTGAACCTCGACGACGCCTCGGCGAGCAGACGACAGACGCCCTGCCGCACCACTGATCCGGCGGCGACGACAGCGATTGTTGTCATACGGACTCTCCTGTAGATCGCCGGACGAACATAAACAGATCGTCTTGACATCCACTGAATTCGCCCTGCGCGAGCGGGCGGTTACCGACGCCGGCCGGTCAGCAGTTGTACACCTCCTCGGCCAGTGCCAGGAAGTCGGCGGCCCGGCGCTCATGCCCGGCGGCGACGCCGCTGATCGCGTCCACCCAGTGCTGCTTCGCGTCGTTACGCAGTTCAGCCGAGTTCTTCCGCACCCAGTCGAGAGCAGCCGGCAGCCCGTCGGCGAACATGAGGTCCACCGCCCGGAGAGCGGTGGCCGCGCCGGCGACCTGATGACCCGAGTCCTGGATGAGGCCGACGCGCAGGCCGACGTCAATCCCGCGGCCCACGTCGCCGATCAGCAGGCTGTTGCGCTCCACCGGGCTCGTCAGCTCCTGGAAGTCGAGCACGAACTCGGCCCTGCCCGACCCACCGAGCTCCCCCAGCAGCGGCGTGAACTTCCGGAACCAGGGGTCGCCGTCCACCTGCTCGACGATCTTCCGCAGGTCGTCACGAGCACGCTGACCAGCCAACTCGTCGCGGAACGCAGTGATCACATCCAGCTTCGCGTTCCTGGTCGGTGCGAGCAGGAGCTTGCCCACGGCCCGGCTGGTCGAGTCACCGTTCGGCCTGGCCAACTCATGAGCCCGGAGCAGGACCGAAGCCCGCAACGACTCGCCCTGTTCCTCGACGTCACCGTTGCCGCCGACGACCTGCCAGACCGGGCCCAGCGCGGACTGTTGCGACAGGACGGCAGACGGCAGCGCCGCCAGACCGCCCGACATAGCGCCCGACCTGGGAATGAGGTGCACGAAGCTGAAGCCGTACGTCTGTGCCATGGTCCTCAGCGCAGGCGTCAGCTGGGCCGTGGTCACCACGACGGGTTGCTCTTTGCGCAGAGCCAACTGCTGCACCAGACGCCCGACATCGCGTACGTCCGCGTCCAGCGGCTTCAGGCCCGGCCTGGCGCTGCCCAGATGGACGACCGGACCGTCCACCTCCGCAGCCGCCGAGCGGATTCTTCCGCCGCGAGCCGCGCTGGGTTGCGGCCCGACCCAGTAGAGCTGGCCCGCATCGAGTTCCGCCCTGCTGCCCGGCGGCAGCACCACGGGGTCGGTCAGCGGTTCGGCGGGCGTCGGCCGGGCGTCCAGGACCGGCGATGGCACGCGCGGCTCCGGTGTGACGAGGGTGTCGGGTACGCCGCTCCGGACGAGATCCGGTGGCGGATGGTCGGTGTCGGACGCGAGGTGGCCGGCGGGGTCGATGCGCCGGGAGGTCACCGTGCCGTCGGCCTCGGTCAGGTCGAGGTGCACGTAGCGACGCAGGTTGTGCGCGATGAGCCGGGCGGTGAGGAGCGGATCGTAGGTGTCCGCCGTGAGTCCGACGGGCGGTACGAGCGTGGGTTCCCGCTCCCGGACCAACTCGATCAACCTGGCGGTACGTGTCCGCAGCTCGTCGACGAAGGCGGGCGTCGGTTCGCTCTCGTTGATCTTCCACATCAGGTCGTAGCGGCCCGCGACGTCCCGGCGAAGGTGGACAGCCTCCGGGTCGGCCTCGCCGAGGTGCCTGACCGCCCACTCCTCGACGATAAGGAGGCGGTGGTAGGCGCGACGGGCCGCCGAGGACGACACCACGATCTGGTTGGTACGGGCGTGGTCCCGGATGTGGTTGGAGATGTGCTCGGCGACGGTGAGCTGGTCGTGACCGGCCCGACCCGGCACGCTGGCGAGCTGGTCGAGGTCGTGGCGTGGCGTGTGGTCGTCGGGTCGGGGCCACCGATCCGGCTCGGTCGCCGGCTCCGACAGCGGAACGGCTTTCAGGCGTGCCTGGAAATCGGCGATCTCGTGCTCGAACAGCTTGGCGTACACCGGCCCGGTGAACCGGTCGCTCACGAAGCTGCCACTCGACCGGGACGGATCCCCCTGCTCGAAGCGTTCCGCCTCCAGCCGGCCCTTGAACCGCATGCGCACCAGGTACAACCGGCCCTGTTGCTTGACGTGCTGTTCGGTCCGGTAGTTCACGGTCTGCCCGCTGCCGTCACCCCGGGGAGCGACCCGGGCGAACTTGGGCTCGGCCGTCCCGGTGTGTGTTCCCCACGGCGCATTCGGTTGGGCGGTGTCGTTGACACTCACCGCCTGGTTCTGGTTGACGCTCGTCGACAGCTCTACGCGCAGGTGGCTCCTGCTCGCGGTCGCGGTCGTACCCGCCTGGTCCTTCGCATACCGTCCGGTGCCGCTGCCGTCGAGTTGGAACAGCACCTCGATGTGGTGCAGGTCGCCGACGAGGTGCAGGCTGGCGCGGGTACTGGAGTGACCGGGCAGGAACATGTCGTCGGTGAGGGTGTGTCGCTGACCGGCGACCGCCTGGTGCAGGAAGTTGCTGAGGTGGCCCGGCGAGAGGAGCGCCGGCAGCGTGACGGACGACCGGAATGTCACGTCGTTCGCCTCGGGGCCGAACATGCGGCCGAGCAGACCCCAGCCGGCGGCCAGGGCATCGGCCAGGAACACGCTGTGGATGTACGTGCCCTGCGGCAGTTTCGGGAGCGCACGCAGGTCGGACTTGTCGAACAGGCGGGACAGCCGGCGCGCCTCGGCGACGCTGTGCGGCAGTTTCAGCACCAGTTCGCCCTGGTGCTCGCGCCGCAGCGGCGCCGACTGCCCGGTGAAGGGCCGGGCACCGCGTAGGAGCAGGTTGGACAGCGGCCGGTTCGGCATGTCGAGCCGGTTGACCTCGACGCTCAGGGAGACGTCAGCGCGGGCCAGGTAGTGCGCCACCCAGTCGTAGACGGTCTGTTCCTGGGTGCTCTGGTGGGTCTGGACGATGCCGGTCTGCCGTCCGCCGGAGACGCCGAATCCGAGGCCGCCGCTGGTGTTCGCGGTGTCCTCGGCACCGGCGAAGGCCGGCTGAAGCGGTGACAGCACACCGGAGAGTCCCACCGACGTGCCCGAACTCTGCGCGTTGTACGCGTGGCCGTACCTCTCGATGCCGGTTTTGGGGACGAAGTCGAAGATCTGCGGGGGCGTGGCCAGTGTCAAACGCAGCTTGACTTCGACGACCTCGGTGAGTGCGCCCGCCACCTTGTTGACCAGGTAGAACTGGACGCCCTGCATCAGGTCGTCGCTCATCGACTTGAGGCGCGTGCCCGCGAACATGGTCTCCAGGTAGTCGAGGCCACCGACGAGACGCCCGATGACGGGCTTCTCGCCGACGAGACGCCGCCACCACACCTCCATCGGTCCGCGGTCCGCCGCGTTCGGGGTCCACTGGGATCGGCGCGCCCCCACGAGGCCCGGGACGGCGGCCTCGATCGCCTCGTGGACGATGTCGAAAGGCCGCACGCTCTTCTCCGCCGACCTGCGGAACGTCAGGGAGTGGACGCCGCTGTGGCCCAGCGAGGTCGGCCCGTTCGGGAGCAGGTAGTCCGGGATGGTCAACTCGGCGATGCTGTCGAAGCCGAGGGCGGCCAGGCGCGAACTGAGTGCGTCGTGGCCGCGATCGATCAGGTGCGTCCGCAGCTTCTTCAGCTCCTGGTGGTGCGGGTAGTCCGGCCACGCTCGCGCCTCCCGCTCCATCCGCTCGATGACGGCCCGGACGTCCCGGTGGTGGAGTTCCAGCTTCTTTTCGCTGTCCCCGTCCCCGTCCTCCCAGCGGCGCAACGCGTTCAGGAGTTGCGTGTGGCTGATCGGTACGGCCCCCGCGCCGTACCGCTTCAGCGCCTCGTTCTCGGGCAGCAGATAGATCATCTGGCGACCGTCGACGGACTCCGACGGCGGCCGGCGCACCGACGTGGGCAGCAGCTTCGCGTGCGCCTCGTACGTTCCGGTGACGATGAAGTCGACCGGGGCGAGGAAGGCGTACATGTTGTGGAAGTCCAGGTCGAGGATCTCCACACCGCCCGTGCGGGACGACGACCCCGACCTGTTGGTGCCGTACCGGACCCAGACCGAAGGCTGACTCTGGACCGCGGAGAGGTTGGCGGCGGTGGTCCCCACCCGGGTCCGATGATCCACCGAGAACTTGATGCCGTGGCCACTGCTGTGTCCGTGTGACGCCTGGGACAGGTACAGCTTGATCAGGCCGGCGGTGAACTGGTCGCTGGTGGCGCCGACGAACTCGCTGGCACCGAGCGCGCCGTGCACGCCGAGGCTGCCCTGCTTGTGCCGGACAAGGCCGGAGCGGAAGAGGTTCTCGGTCTGATACTCGTCGTGCAGGATCTCCTTGAAGTACGAGCGCACGGCGGCCGTGCCCGTGAAGATCGAAAGTTCCTCGTCCCCCGGCTGCCCGGGGCCGCTGAGGTCGGGCTGAAGCCGACGTGCCGCGTCCAGCAGCCCGTGGGTGTCCGCGTAATAGATCACCGCCTGGTCCATCACGCTCACATCGGTGGGGTGGGTCATGGGCTCCTGGTCGTCGAGCCGAGTGTTGATCGAGGGCACGAGCAGCACGGCCGCCGCACCGTCGACCGGGCCGCTCTGCCAGGTCGAGGACTGCTGACGCGGCTTGTACTCGTAGTCGACGGTCACCTGATAGCGGCTCGGTAGACGGAACTCGTCCACGTCCCCCGGGTACTCCAGCAACTGCGGCTCGCTGAGAGTCTGGCCCGCGGTCTGCGTCGCGCCCTTCGCATAGCTGTACTCGGCCGCCACACCCCAGGTCTGCATCAGCTTCACGCCGGCGCCGAATCGGGAGCCCAGGGCCAAGCCCCGTCGACCACCGGCGGTGTACGACCCGGAACTACTCCCGATAGCGAGGTTCACCAGGTGGTACTCGCCGGTCCGGCGCTGCAGCAGCGTCGAGTTGCCCCGTTCGTCCGTCCTCTTCAGCTCCTCCGGATCCTGAACCGCCCTGATCGTCACCCGCGCCGCGTGTCGTCGGTGTCCACGCGGGTCGCCACGCAGAGTGAAGGAGAGACCGTCCTGGTGGAGCTGGTCGTAGAAGGCGGAGAAGGCGTTGGTGGAGACGAACTTGTCGATCAGCGACAGGTTCGCCAGGCGACTGTCGCTGCCGATGTGGGCGTTCGTGCCTAGCGTCGGTTGCGTGGCGAACGGGAACCGGCGCGGCGGGACGTACCCGGTCCGGGCCAGCTCCGACAGCACCTCCCCTCGAAGCTCCTCCGCGACGTTGTCGTCTACCGTCGCGAGACCCATGCCGATGCCCCGCCCCTGGGCGACGTGGCGGGGCAGGACCACGTCCTGGAGTTCGCTCGCCGGCGTGCTCCCGTCCTTGACCAGGCCCGGGGCGTACGCGACGGTCGCCACTCCCGCCTGCGGGAGCTGACGGAGCGCGGCGGCGTCCACCGGGAAGCCGTGCGTGAACGCCGCCGGCTCCGGGAGTCGGAGCAGCGCCTCGCCGCGTACGTCGGCGGTGGTCGTGGCCGCGCTCCTGGCCCTGTTCACGACGTGCACGACCGCCTTGTGCCGCAGGCCCACCCGGTAGCCGGCGGTGCGGCCGGCGTACCGCGACACGTGCACCCAGATTCCGGTGTGGCCGCCGCTGACCGAGTCACGGTTGCTCCAGGTCCAGCCGACACCGATGCTCGGCCCCAGCACCAGACCGGGCAGAGGCATGAAGTTCAGTTCTCCGCTGACCCGTACGTCGCTCTCGTTGGTCAGCCCGAAGCTTCCGCTGTGCGCGCCGATGGCGGTGCTGACCCGCTCGATGTGTGACTTGTCGCTGGTGGCCCCGACCCGGGTGATGGCGGCGTCGGCATCCCGCTCGGTCTGGACGACCACCACGGCGACGGCGTGACCGGCCCGGTCGTGCAGGGTGATCGGGTAACCGCCCGGGTTCGCCTGGACCCGCCGTCGCCGCGCCTCCTCGTCGTCGGTCACCGCTGCGGACTCTCGGTTATTGATCGCCGTGTCGAGGTTGAAGCTCAACTTCCACAGCGCCTGACGCAGCTCGCGGCGCTCCGGGCCGTCCGAGTCGAGCGACAGCCCGTTGGTCCGTAGCTCGGCGACGATCCGGTCGTACAGTTCCGGCAGGCCGGTCAGCCCGGTCGCGAAGTACGTGTCCGGGATCTGCCTGCTCAGACGGGCGAACTCGGCGCCGAGCCCCTCGTCGGTCGGCCGCATGGCCTGGACCTGCGCCTCTCCCTGTTGCAGGTAGTGATCGGGGACCCAGACCTCAAGGCGCTCCTGCCCGTCCGGGTGCTCAGCGGCACTCGACCAGGTGGTCGGCAGATCGGCCCACGCCGTCGAGTCGTCGGGACGCGTCCGCACCGACCAGTTCGGCGTGTACGACACCAGCGTCGAGTCGATCCGGTCGTCCTGGACCCGGCCGGACTCGGCGTCCTGCGCGCCCACCGTCGTACGGTCGATCCGGTTGGCCGTACCGGAGATCGTGACCCCGGCCCGCGCGACCTCGAGTACGCCCGACCCAAGACCGACTCCGACGCCGAGGCCGACCGCGCCACGCAACGCGCCGGCCTGACCCGAGTTCGACAGGGAAGCTCCGCCCGTGTTGAAGCCACTGCTGGTCGCCTGGGTGGCGTGGAAGAGCTTCTTCCTGGCCTCCGGGTCGGTCAGGTGCGCGCCGCCCTCGGCGTCCCAGTCGTCGACGTCGTCGACCGCGTAGCGTCGGTCGGCGGGGTTCGGGGCGAGAGTGGCGTCGGTGGGTTCGATCCGGACCAGCATCTCGACCGGGCCGACCTGGACGAGGTGGCCATCCCCGACGAGTTCCCGGTAGTTGGCGAGCAGCCGGGAGGGCAGCATCGCCTGCTCGTTCGGCGACATCGTCACGCCCCTGACGTGTGCCGCCGCGATGATGTTCGCGACCGCCTCGTCGAGGTGCGGCAGGGTCTGGTGCGGTATGCCGATCGTGTGCACGATCGAGCCCGGCTCGGGTGCCCGAACCGGTCGTGATTCACCCTCGGCCGCCCGCGACTCACCCGTCTCGGTGGCGTCGGGGAGGGTGCCGGTGACGTCGGCGGGGCGGCGGATCGCGTCGTACCGGTCGGCCACCGGCACGGCAGGCATCACGTGACCGTCGGCGGTCACCAGCAGACGCATCGGTGGCGCGTCGGTCGGGTCGACGGACTCCGTTGCCGGGACGGATTCGACGTGGGTGGGATGGATCAGGTCCACCCGCACGGCGAACATCTGCGCGAGCACCTGGGCGATCCGTCGCGGCGTCTGCCGGGGCAGGGGCGCTCCGGGAGTGGCGAGCCGCGAGATCCAGCGCAGCACCGGCTCCCGGTTCGCCGCCAGCGTCTCCGGTCCGAGGGCGAGCAGCGGGGCGGCGACACCCCCCGAAGCCGCCAGATCCGCGAGCAGCAACGCGGCGATGTTGTGCCGCAGTGCCGGCGCGGGCAACGCGGCGAGACCCGATATCCGCTGCGTGCCGTGGCGGGCCGACAGGCGCAGGGCCTCGAAGAGGGAGTCCGGACCGGGCCGCGTCCAGACCGCACCGAGGCGCGCCTCTTCGAGCGCGGCGATCTGGAAATCGGTGAGCCGGTTGACCGACGTCGCGCCCGGTGGCAGCACTGTCAGTTCGGCCGGGTCGGCGGTGGCCCCTACGGCGCGGTCGACCGCTGCGGCGCGTACCTCGCGCAGCGCCTCGGCGAGGCCGTCCCCGACGGGGTCGGCCTCGCCGTGCAGCGCGCCGGGCAGCGACGCGGCGAGGTGCTCGGACGCCGGCAGGGGCAGGTCCTCGGCATCGACGAGGTGCCGCAGGAACAGGTGCAACCCGTCGAACGTCGCGACGTCGCTCGGCATGCTGCCCTCGGTGCCGAACTCGGTCGCCACCACGATGCGGTCAGCTCCGGCCGGCACCAGGGCCGGCACCGCCGCACGGGGTACGGTCGCCAGGAGTTGACCGTCCTCGGTCACGACCAGCAGCAGGGCATCCCGAGCCGGGTCCGGGTCACCGGTCCGGTGCACCCCGCCGTCGGGAAGAAGCACGTCGATCGGACGCTCGACCAGGTGGGACATGAGCGTGACCATCGCCCGGGTCCGCCCCGACGCCGAGTCCTCCAGTCGCAGGGCGGTACGGACCGCCTCGGGCACCCGGCTCGGTGGCAGGCCCTCGGCGATCCAGTCGACCACCTGTTGGCGCGCGGTGTCATTCGCGGTGTCCAGGCCGAGTCGGCGGCCGAGGGCGTCGGCACCCGACAGTTCCGCCTCCAGCATCCCGGCCATGGCCAGGTGGAACATCTCAGGAGGCTGCTCGGCGAGTTCGGCACCGCCCGGCAGGCGACGGTGCGTGAGGGTGGCGGTGACGGCCGCGAGGTAGCCGTCGTTGGCGGGCACCAGGGCACGGAGTCCCGCCCGTTCGAGCACGGCCGCCGCCGGGCCTCGGAGCGCCCCGGGCCCGACCGTCCAGGCGAGTTCGTCCGCGACGGGCGCCGCGACCCCGCCGGCCGACAACCGGGGCAGACCGTGCGCCCGAAACTCCCGGTACGCCTGCATCGCATGGCTGTCGCCCGTTCCCAGCGTCGCGGCATCCCCGTCGGGAATCGTCGCCGGCGCCAACTGGCTCGGACCAGCGGAGGACAACTGCTCCGCAGGTGCGGCAACCAGGCCTGGTTCCTGCTCGCCGGCCGGCGCACCCACCCAGACCCGGACCCAGTCGTGGCTCCGGCCCCGATCGCGGGACGCCGTGGTGACCAGACGGACGGCGTCCGATGTGAAGGCCACGCCATTCTTCGTCTGGTCGTGCGCCGCCAGGAGTTCCGTCAGCGTCTCGGTCAACCGGGTGGAACGGGCCTCCGCCGTGCGTCGGCCCCGCCCGCGATCCAGCCCGGGTACCCGTTCCGCGAGGCGGTCGATGAACCCGGGCGCACGGCCCGGCCCCACGGCGGCACGGAGGCGAAGCGGCGGCAGTCCGTCCTCGACGCGCCGCGACGTCTCGGCCACGACCGATCTGACGAAGGCGTCCAGCTCGGCGTGATCGGGCCAGGAGAGGTCAGTGGCACCGGGAGCGAGGACGAACTCGGCTTCGAGATCACGGCCGAACAGGGGTGTGGGCAGGGGCGGCGGCCCGTCGCGCAGGAACCGGTCGACGAAGTCACCGGCCACCTGTTCCGCCTCGTACTGCTGCCGATGGTCGTTGTTACGCAGCAGGTCGAGCACCCGATCGGCGAGTTCGGCGCGGCGCACGGGGGTGAGCGCCGCGACCGCTCCGGTGAGCTTGCGGGCCTCGACGACCTCGTCCGCCCACGTTCGGTACTCGTTCCGCACGCTCCTGGGCAGGGCCGCGACCCGTCGGAACACCGCCACCGGGTCCTGGGACAACTCGCTGGACGGTGTCACCCGGTCGGGGACCGGCCGCCGCCGGCGCGTCGGGGTCAGCGACGTGAGCGTCGGCTGGTCCATCCGACGGTCCGGTACGTGCCGAGGAACCCCGCCACGCGGCCGCGCCACAGTGGGTTCCGGTTTACGCAGCACCCGCTGTCCGGTCGGAGGACGGCGCATCGCCGACCACTCGGGAACCGCCGGCTCCACCACGTCCGACAGGCCGACCACCACCCCGGCGACCTGCTCCGCCTCGGGCTCGGACGGCTGCTCCTGTTCGAAGTAGCCACCGCCGTTCGGCCAGGATTGGCGCAGGACGAGCGGCGCGTCCGGAGTGGGAAGGACGAACCTCAACTCTCCCTCGGGGCTGTGCAGCAACAGGCTGGTCGAGTGGACGACCACCACCGTGTGACCATCCTCGATGTCCTGCAACTCGATGCCGTTGCTCTGCCCACGCAGTGGGAACCGTTCACCCGCGACGAGACGCTCAGCCACCGTGGTGGGAAGCTTCACGTAGGTGTAACCAACGACCCGATCCGGGTTCGAGGCCAGCAGGGCTGCGGTGACGTCGTGCTCGTACCGAAGGTTGTCGGCCAACCTGCCGGTGGTGACGGCTGGGTGCTCGGCGAACATCCGCTCCAGCAGGGGCGCCGGAGCGGGCGCAGCGACGTCGATGGTCCCGCCGCCGCGGCGTACGATGGTGTCCGGCGCGGTGGCGTGACTCTCCTGGACGAACGCGATCTCCCAGAGATAGCGCGGCGCGATGATGTGGTCCCCGCCCGCGCGCCGGACATCCTGCATCAATGCGGGAGGCAGGTCGGGACGACGCGGCCCCCGAGGATCGTTGGTGTCACGCTTGGCGCTGCGCAGGACCGACGAGTTGCTGTCTGGGCCTCCGCTGGCCACGTACTCGTCCGGCAACCCCAGCAGGTGCAGCATCTCGTGCAGGACCGAGTCCCGGACCCTCTGGACAGGCTCACGCAGGACACGCCGGGGCCAGGTGCTGGAGCCCATAGCGCCGCTCTCCGGCACCCTGATGACGTGGTGGGCGTCCTTTGCGTCGTCGGTGAACCGTACGTCCAGGTGGAACTGGTCCCCGCCGGGCAGGCGGAAGCGTCCGTTGATTTCCTGTCGGACGGCGGCCCGCGCGTGCGCCGCGTACGCCTCGATGTCCGAGGCGGTCACGTCCTCCTCGGCGACGAGGTGGATCCTGAGGTGGAAGACCCGCAGGAAACGCGGTGCGGAATCCGTGCCCTCCTGGACCTCGACCCGTGCCACGTCATATTTGACGTGCGTGCCGAACAGGCTGAACAGCCCCGGACGGCCGGATCGCTCACCGATGTCCCGGATCTCCCCGGCCACCGTCCGGAAGGCCGATCCCGGCAGCGCCGCCACGACGCCGTCCACGTCCGACATCGGGTCGGATGCACGCCACCACCCGTCCTCCCCCGAGGAGAGCGGGCTCAGACGCCATCGGCTCAGGTAGTCCAGCCCCGGCCCGGCGAGATCGTCGACCCTTGTCGGCGGTGCGGGCGGGATGACGTAGCCGAGTTGCACGGCCGGCGCGGAGCCGTCGGACACCGGATATATCTCGTGCTGGACCCCCACGCGGGAGAAGATCTCCTGGACCTGCTCCGGATCGGCGTCGTTACCCGTCAGTTCCGCGATGCGCGCGTCGATCGCCGCGAGGAGGCTCCGGTCGAACGGGCCGGCCACGTAGAGAATGGCCTCCTCCATGTCGTCCGGGCCGACGTTGACCTCGTCGTACGTGGCCGCCAGTTCGACGTACGGACCGGTCGTCTCCTTCGGGGCCAGCTTGACGATCTGCTTGCCGAAGAACTCGTGGACGATCAGGTGCCGGAGCACAGCCTGGTCGGCGACCTCCCGGGCCAGCGCGTCGATCGCCGGCACCGCCTGCTTGGTCGGGTGCCGCGAGGAGGCGTCCAGGGCAACGTCGATGGCGCGTCCTGGCAGGATGTTGGCCCACGGCCCGGTCAACCGGTGGGGTTCGCCCGATACCGGCTCGTGGGGAAGGCCCCGCAGGCGGACGAAGTCCACGGACGCGGTACGTACCACCGAGTGCCGTACCCGGACCTGCGGCAGAACCCGTTTCTTGCCCTCCCGCTGCGCCCACCTGGTCAGCCCGACGTTGAGGTTCCGGTACACCTGCGCCGTCAGCCAGCCGCCGAGGTCCGCCTCCCTCGCCTCCCGGATCTCACGCGCCTGCGCCGTCTCGTCGGCGGGCACCGGCCGCAGGCCGATCTCGACCTCGACGGTCAGTCCGCGCGGACCGGTGCCCGGCTGTTCACCGAGCAAAGTCGTCAGCGCGCCGTCGGTGGTCGCCGCGTTGACCATGTCGCGCATCCACTGGATGGTCCGCCGGGCGGCTCCGCTGCCCCGATCGGCCGGTACGTCGTTCTCGACCGAGGGGGCGCGCAGCCTGCGGAGGTAGCTGGACAGATTGTGCCCCCAGGACACCGGCCAGTGGTCCGGACCGGGTACGACGTCGAGCAGGCCGGGCTCCTGCGCCACGACCGCCTCGTTCCACAGGACGGGTCCTTTCGTCTGCCGCGTATCGGGCTCACCCTGGACGTTGGTTACGTGACCGCCGCCAGCCTGGCCGACGACCGGCCCCCGTCCGTGCATGTCGACGGAAGGGGCGGCAGGAAGGGATTCGCGCCCGCTCCGCGCCGGCTTCGAGGCGGCGGCGGGCGGCAGGACGAATTGGCGATTCTCGATCGTCCCGCCACCGGGATCGACGAGCAGAATCCTCGACTCCACCGGGTTTCCCAACTCCCCGACGACGCTCGACCGGCCGTCGTCGGTGACGAGACGCGCCTCCTCAGCGGCCCGGGGAGTGATCCAGACGTTGCGCTCGTCCGAGGTGCGGTGGACGGCCAGGCTCCGAAGCCGCCCGTCGACTCCCGGAGCGAGGACGAGTGCCGTGCTGCCCGGTCCCGACCGTCGAAGGGCCTCCTCCACCGCCTCCCACGACGGGGGTCGGCTCCAGTGCTCGATGGTCCGGAAGTCGTCCACGGCGGGACGCATACCGGTGAGCAGGTGCCGTGGGCCGGGCAGGGATCGTACGCCCGCCGGGTAGAGCGCGCCGGCCAGGGCGCCGAGCAACGCCAACTCGTCCTGGCTGCCCCCGACCGACTCGACCACGCGGTTCGTGATCGACGACAGCCGAGCCCGGGTGAGCGCTCGACCGTTGAGGGCGAGCGACTCCCGGCGCGGATCGCCGTCGGTGAGCAGCTTCTCGGGCATCCGCTGGCTCTGTCCGTACAGGCTCTCGGGCGATCGCACGGAGACCATCCGCCCGTCCGGCAGGTGCACCAAGAACGTCAGCCCGTAGCGGTAGAGCGCGTGCGGAGCGCGGCTCTCCGTGTTGCGCTCCACCACTTCGGTCAGGTTCTCGGCGAACGTGCCGGCCGAGCTGCGGCCCGCCTTACCGGCGACACGTGCGCCGGCGGATTTGGCCTTCGCTGCCGGATAGGTAGCCCCGTCCGCGCTCAACCCCGCCTCCCAGCCGCTGGTGAAGCTGGTCGACGCCACCGGCTTGGTCTCGTTCTGCGTGTACCGGCGGGCCTTCACCGTGGCGCGCACGGGTATGCCGTCCTCGTCGAGCAACTGCGCCACCTCGTTCAGCACGACGCCGACACGCACGTCGGTACCGGGCACCCGGTACCGGTGGTCCAGCAGTTGCTGCACGCGCGGACGCAGGTTCGGCTCCGACACGAACCGCTCCGGATCGACCAGGGCGTCCCCGAGGGTGAATCCGGTGAGCGCCAACAGGTGGCGGTACACGAACTGCCCCACGCTGTTCGTCGGCCCGACCTTGGCCGACAGGTCCGTACCCGATCCGCCCGGCTCCAGCGCGTGAATGAGGTCGTGGCCGAACTGCTCGGTGATCGGCAGGGCGATCGGAATGAAGGTGGGGTCGGCCGCGACCAGGTCGTTGAGTCCCGTGTCGCCGGCGTCCGGGGCGGCGAGCAGCGGTTCCCACTGCTGGCCGGCGCGGCCGGCGGGTCCGGTCAGGTACGCGGGCAGCAGCCGACGGACCGACCCGGCATCCGGCAGCGGTGTGGTGAGCTCCCACACGTTGCGCTGCGGATCGATGATCTCGCGGAGGGCCGGGAAGCCCGACGCCAGAGGCAGCAGAGCCGACCGTACGGCGTTACCGAGCACCTGGAGCTTCAGCGGCATCCGGAACGAGTAACGCATCTCGACGGTGAAGTGGACGCGGTTGTTGAGCTCGTGCGCCCCTGTTGTGCCGTACCGGAAGATGTTCTTGGTGGTGTGTTCCGCACCCTGCTCCTGCGACGCGCCGTGCCCGTAGTCGAACCGGAGGCCGCCACCCCCGATGCCCCTGTTCTCGCCGGCGGTACCGCGGCCACGGCCCGCGAGATTGACTTCGGCCGACCAACCGGAGGAAGCGCTCTCCTGCGCAGAATCGAGCGCCTGGGTGCGGAGTGTGAGGTCCACCTCGGGCCGGGACCGCTCGGACGTGACGGCACCGAGGCTGGCCTTGACCCGCACGGAGAGGTAGCCGGTGCCGAGCAGTGTTCCGGGGACGACGAACGACTCCTGGATGCCCCCGCCGAACAGCTCGAACGCCTGGCTCTCCAGGGCGGACAGCGAGAACGTCCTGCTCAGTGCCGTGCTCAGGGGCTTGGGGGCACTCTGACCCGGCGCGGGCAGCACACCTCGCTCGACAAGCGTGTCGAGGATGAACTGCAACGGTGGTCGTTCGGCACGCAGCTTCTCGACGTGGCTGGCGGCCCGACCCAGCTGAGGGTCCAGCTCGTCGCGAGGCGGCGTCGGCGGTTGGACCGCGACCGCCTCGGGTAGGCCGAGGTCGTGAGCCAGCCGGTTCGGTACCTGGAACTCCAGGCCGTTGTGCAGGTCGACTGTTGCTTGACGGACGATCGGCGGACCCGACGAGCGCCAGCCGGTCAGCTTCACATTGAAGCGGACGAGACCGGCCCGGTAGCTGTGCACGAGTTGTTTGTAGGTGGCCCGGGTGATGTCGATGCTGCCCACGCCACTCGCGGCCGAGGCGTCCTGATGCACGGAGCCGTGTACGACCAGGGTGCCCCCGCCACTGTTCGAGGCGATCGTGGAATCCGTCGTGTCGCCAAGCGAGTCGGAGTAGAGCACCCCGCCGCCGGCACCGAGCGAGGCCTGTCCACCCGCCTCTTCGGTGACATCGAACTGCGAAGCCGCCTGCGCGTACTGTTCGATCTCCACCCGCTCGCTCGACGAGAGGTGGCTGACCTGGTGCACGGTGGCCGAGATCTCCGCGACGGCGGTCACGTCCCCGTGCGCGCCGAGAGGAACGGTCCACCGCTGCTCTCCGTCGATCAGATTGGCGAGGTTGGCGCTGAGTTCGGTCGGCACGGCGAGGTCACGCGCCCACAGTTCGGCGGGCCAGTTCGACGGATCGCCGAACCAGGTCGCCGGCTTGCCGTGCACCTGACCGTAGAGACGTGCCACCACCGCCGGCAGCTCGTGCAGTTCCGCGAAGCGCGGGTACACCCCGGCGACGCCCTCGCGGTCGAACGGCACCATCTCCTCCGGCAGCGCGGGCAACGGGCCGGCGCCGTGCAGGGCGACCTGGACCCCGACCTGGTCGACCTGCGCCATGGTCGGAGTGATCTCGGGCAGGTGCTCGACGGGTACGACCACCTGCTGCTGGACGTCCGGTCCGTCGACCACCACCCGGGTAGGTGGACCGTCGTCCGGTCGCACCGTGATCTCGTACGCCAGCAGGTAGTCGTGCTGGACCACGTCGCCGGTGGTCTCCGTACGTCGGTAGCTCTTCACCGCCCGGGCGCCGCCGCGCTCGGTGCTCCGCGCGTACGTGCCGTCGGCGCTCAGTCCGCTCAACTGCCCCCGGAGCTTGCCGTCGTACCCGAAGACGGCATTGGCGGAGATACCGGCGTGCAGCCCCTGATCGCTGGTGACGCTGCCGCTCGTCGACGCCGTTGACATGGCCCGGTTGTTGACCGACATCGGGTAGGTGCTGCTGCCCAGCCACTCCCGCGTGTGGGCGGTGACCAGCACCTGGTACTGCCGGCCGCCGATGCTGAAGGTGGTGTGGATTCCCGCCCGCACTCGCGCCGGGTCGCCTTCGAGCGCCGGCAGCCCGTACCGCACGGCGACGAGCCGCCGCGCCTCGGCCCACTCGTCGCTTCCGGCCGTCGGACCGCGGCCGCTGCCCAGAGCGACACCCAACGCCTCCAGCACGTGGGTGGCGACCCGGTCCCCGCCGGGCAGGCCGATGGTCGTGCCCGGTCCGTCGCCCCGGCGGGCCGCCATGATCAGCGGCTCCCGGGGGGCCGCCGTCTCCGGCCGGTACGGCTCGCGGACCTGCGGCGCATCCACCCGGGGCGGGCCCAGTCGCTCCGCGACTTCGGCGGCGGTCACCTCGGTCGGGCGTGACACGGGCGGGACGAGCGTCCCGTACCAGCCGACCTCGGCGGGCAGTGGAGCACCATGGTGGCGCCGCTCGAACGCCTCGGCCTCGGCCGTCGGAACTCCGAACTCGGCCTTGACCGCTGTCGCGAACCACGGAATCCGGTGGGTGGTCGACTCCAGCTTCACGTTGACCGAGACGTCGGCCGCGTAGCGGGCCTGTTCCGCCGAGCGGACGAGGACGGTGTGGTTCATCGCCGCATCGCCGACGGCCTGCGCGGTGCTCTTGCCCCAGCCGGCCGAGAGGACCGGCCCGATTCCACCCCGGTCGTTGCCGCTCGCGCTCGCGGTCAAGCCGGACGGCATCAGTCGGGGGGCGAAGCTCAGGGTGTACGACCCGCTCTGGTGCCGGGAGTCATCCCGCACCACGCCGAGGTCGTCGCGGATCGCCACTCCCTCGGTGTCGCCGATCCGCTGCAACCGACGCACGACCAACTCGACGACGGCGTAGCCCTCGAAGCTCCGTCCCGTGCCGATCGGCACCGTCAGCCGTTCGGTCATGTCCCCGCCGCCGAGCAGCCAGCGGCTCCGGCCCCGCGAGGTGCGTTCGTTGAGGAGTCGCTGGCCCACCCGCTGTGCCACAGTCGCCGCGCTGTGTGCCGGCAACCCGCCGTCGCGCAACTGTTGGTGCAGTCGCGCGACCGCCGGGGTGTAGTCGATCGCGGTGAGCACCTCCCGCGCCGTCTCCGGTCCCGGCGTCAGGGTGCCGTCCGCCTCGACCACCGGGCCGGGTCGGGGCCGCTGGTCCCGACCGACGTACTGCTCCGGGAACTTCACGACGAGCATTCCGTCGTCGGAGCCGAGCTGGTGGGTCTCGCCCCATCGCCTCCCGTCGACGAACACGTCGACGGCCAGCCCGCTCGCGTAGCTGGGCCCGCCGCTGAAGAAGATCTTCCGACCGGAGATGACCCGGTACGAGGAGGTGCTGGCGTCCGAGGTGGAGCTCTCGACGTCGAATGGCAGCCCGATGGTCATGAGCTGAAACTTGCGGGGCAGGCGCAGCAGCAGATCCGAGCCGATGCTCAACGCGCGAGAGGCGGGCGTCTCTCCGCTGACGCTGGCGGCGGTCGAGCCGAACGACACGTCGTACGTCTTGTCGTGCGTCGGGGTGGTTGGCACCGGTTTGGCGTCGTGCAGCCGCGGTTTGATCCAGACCAGCCGTCCGTCGATGACCCCCGTCCACCCCTCCCGCAGCAGGTTGTCCCACCGCTCGGTGTTGGCCGCGGCGGAGGACAGCTCGACGAGTCGCGCGGCGGCTTGCTGGTCCGAGGTCGCCGGCAGCGGAGCCTCGGCGTGGCCGTCGATGCCGAGAAGGTCGGCCAATCGTGCTCGTACCGCCTCGCGCAGGTGGTGCGACTCGACCTCGGTGGCCTCGTTCGGCACCCGGTCGGGAAGCGCATCCACGACCTGGTCCGCAATCTCGGCCGGGTTCCGGTAACCGGCCGCCTGGATGATCATCGCGCCGGTCGCACCGTGCTCGATGTACCAGGGTGCGGACGGCACCTCGTCCGCTTCGACGACGGCGGCACTGTCCGAATCGGTGTCGCCGTCACCGAGACCGCGCCGGGTCAACTCCTGTGTCGCCTCCAGGTCAAGACCGTCCCGGGCCAGCGGATTCACCGGCTCGACCGGCAGGTCGACGACGAAGCGTCGTCCCGTCAACCGGTCGGCGGTTGTCCCGGTGACCTCCTGGCCGGTGACGTCGTGGGCGGGCACCGTCCCGGTCAGGCGTTCGGCGGGATAGACGAGGACGGCCACGGTCTCGCCGAACGCCTCGAACGGCACCACCCGCGGTCCGCTCAGGGTCAGCGAATCCGGGGCCTGCACGAGCACCGGCAGGCCGAGCTGGTCGGCGTGGCCGACCGCGGCCTCCGGACCAGGTTCGAGAACCTGCGGTACGTAGACCATCCGTTCGATGACGGACTGCGGCTGAGTGCGCAGGGCGTCCGCGACGAGCCCAATCGCGGCCAGATCGACATGGACCTGGTGGAGTCCTGGTAGCTGCGCGGCGGCGAGCACCGAGTCGGGCACCGGGACGCCGAGGCTGAGCCACTGTCCGGAGCGCACCCAGGTGGCGACGAACTCTGGGCAGGCCACCTCGGCGACGTCCGTCATCGCGGACCTCCTCGTCCGACCCGGCGCGTCAGTGGCAGGTCAGAATCTCGTTTGTCAGTGCTTTGATCTCGTCGGCCAACGCCGGCGTTCCGTTGAGCCGGTCACTCGCCAGGAGTTCCTTGAACCGGAAGTGCCAGGGCACCCGGTCCGCGCCGCTCAGACATTCCACTGACAGCACCTGACGCCAGTCGTCACTCCCTGGCACCCAATCCTCGCTGAGTAGCAGCTTGACCGCCTCGAAGATGGAGGCGTGCGCCTGGGCGACCTCCTTCGCCCCGTCCGCCACCCGCGTCATCTGTTCCTCGTACGACTCACCGACGGCGCGGACCAGCGTGGTCGCCTCGGTCGGGTCGATGGCGTGGTCCAGCATGCCCTGGAACAGCAGGCTGTCCCATGCCATCCGGGTGCCGTGCGTCGTCCTGGGTCGCGTGCCCGGGTCGGGCACCAACTCGCCCTGCCATCGGGTCGACGCGGTCAGATAGTCGAAAACGAAACGCACGTCGACGGGCTGACCCGTCGGCCAGGGTGGCTGGGCGTCGAACATCTGCGCCAGGGCGGGTTCGACCGGCTCCGTCCCGGCGACGACGGGTGTCCGGGCGGCCACTCGCAGGGCCAGGTCGAGCCCTTGAAGCCGGAGATCCTCCGGGAACTCGGCGGCCAGGCCCCTCGAAGCCGTGAGAACAGCCGGATCACGCAACTGGTCGACATGGTCGGCGAAGTGGTCCGCCGCCTGCTGGTAGGAGTTCTGGGTCAGGAACTCGACCAGAACGGGCGGCAACGGTTCATCGGCCGTCATGCTGGACAGGTTCGCGGCGTCCAGGATCTCGCGGGTCACGACGCGACCGTCGAAGGGCTGCGGCGCGGCGTCGGGCGCGATGACCTGCCAGCTGGATTGTGCGTCGATACCGCCCCGCATCACCTTTTGGACCACAGACGCTTTGTAGGTCCGGGCGAGCTGCTCGATCTCCTCGTTCGGGCGGGTCGCCACGACCGTCGGTCGCACGTTGTTCAGGTAGTACCGCTGCAGCTGCGACCTGATCTCGACGAACTGTGCCGGGTCCAACGGGTGGCCCTCACCGGGCTGCTCGCGCACGTCGACTGCGACGACTGGCTCGCCCAAGAAGTCGACCTCGTCCATCCCGTACCGCTTCACGTTCTCCTCTGGCCACGGACCGACCCACGTCACCTCGTAATTGAGCGGACGGACCATCCCAGGCCCGACGGCCTCGCGCAGGGCAACCGGCGTGCCGTCCGGGCCGACCAGCATCACTCGCGCGTCGTCGCGTTCGAGGACGGCCGTGCGCCAGTCGTTCCCGCCGTCGATGTCGAATTCCCGCGTCTTACCGTCGGCGCGCGGGTCGTGCCACGTGAGAGTGCCGTTCTCGTCCGAGGTCAGCCAGAACACCTGCTCGGTGGAGGTACCCGCCGCGGTACCGGTGACCAGCGCCGACGAACCCGGGGTACGGCGGAGCACGGTCGCCAGCGCCGCCGGCCGCACGGGTGTGAGGCTGCCCCCGATCGCGTTCGCCACGCGGGTGGTCGTCGGCGGCTCGGTCGAGGTGAGCAGGTCGAAGGCGCCGGTACCCCCGTACCGCGCGGCGTACGCGCCGAGCGCGTACGTCGTCGCGTGCGTCGATGGTCCGGTGTGCGCGAGTTCCCCGGGGCTGACGCCAAGTCCGAACTGCGTGCGGGTGAGCGCGGTCCGTTCGTGCCATCTGGCGAGCCGATCCAAGCCATCGCGGATGCTGGACGGCGTCTCGGACAGGCTGACTGCGTCGACCAGCGCCGCTCGCTGAGCCGCCGCGCTCGGCGGAAGAACCCGGTAGCTGGCCGCCTCTTCGGCGGTCACGCGACCCGCGGCATCCACTGGCACGACATCCTTGCCCGCGAGTGGCTCGACCGTCGAAACGGGCAGGTCGAGGCCGGCCGCGACGGACCGCAGCGTCTCCGGGTCGCTGACCGGAAGCAGTGTTTCCGGGTCGAGCACGGTGACCACGTGCGTCGCCCGCGCCCTCGGGTCCAACTGGTCCAGGTACCGGCGGAACGCGGGATCGAGAGCGGTATCCCGGCTGACGAAGACATTCACCCCGTCGCCGACGCTCATCCGCTCGGCGGTCTCCAACATGCCGGTCTTGACCTGCGACGCTGTCGAATTGGCCAGGTATATGAACCCTTTGCCTAGCACAGTGGCCAGCACACCAGGCAGGCAGTCGGACAGTGCGGGCATAACTGCTCCCTCGGTGGCGGGGCGTGATACGTCGTGTCCCCACAACGGACGGGAGGGGTTCCGGGTTCAGTCCGCAACAGGCGAGAAATCGGAGCCGGGCAGGGACGTCGTGTCCCACGCATGAGGACTACGGCCGATCCGTCCCCTACTGTGAGGCTGAAATCTCCTACTGTGGGGAGGCATGCGTGGCGGACGGCGCAGATGTGGATTGTCTCGAGTTCGTCACCACGTGGGTGCGGTCCGGTCAGTACCTGAGCGTGGACAAGACCACCCTCCCACCCGAGGTGCGTCTCGCCGAGCCAGTGGCTGGCCTGCACCTGATCCATTCGATCTCGGGGGCGACCGCCCCCGAGATGACCGCGCAGGCTCTGCTGGCACAACCGCTGGGCGTGCTCGCCCGCGCGGTGGATGCCCCGCCGATGTCGGTCGCCGCGGACTTGGATCTGGACGCGGCGATCACCCGCGCCGACGCGCTGCGACTACCGGTCCGCCTTCTCGGCAACACGTTGGCAGGCTCGACCAGTGACCGGGTGCTGCCGATCGACGCCCACGGGATTCCCGCCGAACCAGCCACCGCGGAGTACGTGCTGGTGCTGCCGGCGACGCATCTCGTCGCCGAGCACTCAGCCGGCGAGCTCGGTCACGATCTCGGTCGGATCGTCCCGGGACCACCGATGCCCGGCCAGGTCCGCCTGGCTGGTGACCGGGTCGAGCTTGGCCTGCCGTTACCCATCGTCGACGCCCGCTTCGCCGGCATCGACCTGACGGACGTGCCCGCCGGCGAGTTCCGGACCATCGAGGGCGGGATCAGGGGACTCTGGCGCGATCTGGCGAACCTGGCGGTCGGACACGCGACGCGGGTGCGGGTCACCCGGGCCGGCATCGACGCACCCGAGGACTTGCTGGCAGTGCGCTCACCCGACGGTGTCGCCCTGCTGCGCGACACTCCGACGGGCGCGCAGGCCACAACCCTGCCACGCCACCCAGGCACGATCGAGGTCAGCCCGGCCATCGTCTCGGCGGAGCTGGACGCCGCCGCCGTCCTGCGGGAGCCGTTCGCCGGTGCCGTGCCGGCAGTGCACCCGGATGTGACGGCGGCGGCGGTCTACCTGGGCGGCCGAGGCGGCCTCCTACTGCTCGATCCCGACCAGACCGCGCAGATCGACGCCGCCCGCAACTTCCGGGCGGACCCGACCGAATATCCGGTGTTCGTGCACGGCACCCCGGCCGGCCCGGTCGTCGGGGGCCGGCTGATCACAGCCGAGCAGCTACGCGATCTCATCGCTGCCGACCCCCTGTCCCGGGGCAAGACCATCATCCTCGTGCAGTGTGACGCGGCCTCGTCGACCACAGTCGTCGATGATTTCGCCGCCGCGTTGTTCGCGGCGTTGCCACGCGAGTACCCACGCGTCGTGGCGATGGGGGGCATCGCCGCGGTCCAACCAGGACCCGTCGAGTCCGACGGGCTCACCGAGGTGCTCGTCACGCGCACGGACCTCACCCCCGACGGCCGGTTCCGGCTCGTCGCCGGCGGCATCCGCACCTATACCGACGCTGACGCCCTGGCCACCACGACCCCGGCACGCGTCCCAGTGGTCACCCAGCACGGGCCCGCACTCTCCAGGACACGCGGGGGAGACGGTGTACGCCTCACCGACGCATCCGGTGCGGTGCTCACCGGTGACGAGGCGCCGACGACCGAGACGGTGCGGGAACTGACCGGCATCGGCACAGCCATCGACTCGACCGTGGTCGGTGTGCCGTTTCCCTACACATTCGCCCAGGCGTACCAGGCGGTTGAGATTGCCCGTACCGCTGCGGCCAACGCAGCGGAGGCCATCGTCACGTGGGCCACGCAGGCAGGTGACCACGCGCTGGCGCACGCCGGCATGCTGTTCCACGCGGCCGACGCACTTCAGCACTCCGACCCGGCACAGATGTCAGCCAACGTCTTCGAGCGCCTCAGAGCGAACGATATCGAGAGGCTCCGTGGCGAACTGGTGCGGCTCGCCAAGTTGGCGCAAGACGGCATCCGGACGCGAACCGGAGCGCTCAATGACGCGGTCCTCCAGGCGCGGCACGTGGTAGCGCATATCGGCAGGGACCTGAACCAGCGCGGCCGACTGCCTGGGCTACGCCCGCACGTCCTTCCCCAGCACCTACCGAACTTCGACAAGATCAGCCAGTATTTGCACCTCTCCGCGCAGGGTCACTACCGCACCCCCCAGGAGAATGGTGTGCTCAACAGCCTGTACGCCCACTTCCGTGGGACGCAAGGCGCTCTGTCCGCTCTGAAGACCATTCTCCACGAACTCGACACCAGGCTGACAACGCAGGCCACCCAACTGATGGCGTCCGGCACCAATCTGGAAACCCAGATCGCCGCCGTCGAAGCCGGTATCCCCTGGGAAGAGTCCTGGCTCAACACCTCACACGAGGTCGCCGAGACCGTCATCAGACGGGTACGGGAGAAGCTCAGCTACGGCCCAGCCAACAACGACGAGATCATCGCGCGCTACAACAATGGCGCGGGAGCCTTGGTCCGTCACGTTTATGCACCCGTGTACCGAAAGTTTCCGAACGACACCGACGCGCTCCGGTTCTATAGCACCGAAGCCTTCATGGCCGCTCACTTCCGCACCGGCGTCTGCGACGAATACGCGGCCGTGGCGCTCGCCGAACTCGTCGCCAGGCCGGACATGGTTGGCGTCCCGATCACGCTCGTGCACGGCAACGTCCGCGATCGGGGCCAGCTACGCGGTCACGCCTTCGTCGTGATCGGCCCACTGGGACACCCGAACGCGCTCGTGGTGGATCCGTGGCCCCTGTACCCCAGCGCCACACAGGCGGGGCAGCACATCGCGGAGATGAACGCGGTAAACAGGGCCTTCACCTTCGTAACTGACAGACCGAGGGATCTCTACGCGTACGGTCGCCAGCAGGTCCATTTACACCTCCTGCCCCGCTTGCGACATCCGGTGCTGCAGCCGGTTCCGATACCGGTTCTCGCTCCCAACCCAGGTTCGTTCAGCACTCACTACACGGATCGCTCAGCCGAGGCGACACGGATGAGATATGCCGCTACCGTCGCAACCAGCGGGGTGCACGCCTCGCCGCAGGACGTCGCCGTCTACCTCCCCGGCGATCAGCCCGGTCTCTACCTGCTCGGCCGGGATCAGCAGCACCTCATCGACGCGGCACGCGAGTTCCGGGCCGGCGCCAACGAGTACCCGGTGTTCATCGACGGCACCGCCGCCGGACCGGTGATCGACGGCCAGCTCATCACGGACGAGCAACTGCGCGACCTGATCGTCGCCGACCCGAACTCCGCTGGTCGCGATATCGTCGCCGTCATCTGCGATCTGGCCGTAACCCGCGCCGGCACCACGTCACTGGATGATTTCGCCACCCGCCTGTTCACCCTGCTACCCGCCGGAAACAGACGGGTGCTGGCCGCTGGCGGGGTCGCACAGGTCGTACCCGGCACTACCAACGACCTGACCGAGGTGGTGATCTCACCGACGGTGCTCGGCGACGACGGCCGGTTCCGTCTTGTCTCCGGCGGCTTCCGGGAGATCCGCGACGCCTCCGCCGACGGACAGGTGTCGGGCCGTACGCCGATGGTCGTGCAGCACGGCCCGAGGCTGTCGCGCGCCCGCGTCGAGGCCGGCGTGGCTCTCACCGCCGACGACGGAAACCTGCTGACCGGGGGCGACGCCCCGGCCGTGACCGACCTGACCGCCCTCGGCCTACCCGACCCCGCGCGTATTCAGCGCCTGCTCGACAGCGCAGACCGACAGGCGGCCACTGCCACCGAACAGCCGGTCATGCCCACCGAGGCGGTTGGTCCCCCGAGTTGGCGATTGCGGCTGACCCGCGGTGTCACCGAACACGGTGCCGTGCACGTCATTTCCTCGAACAGCAGGCATGCGCCGCAGCGGCTCGTCAACCAGCTGGCCGAGGCAGCGGATGCGGAGCACCCGGTGATCCTGCTGGGCGCTCCGGGAGCCGGCCGGGCCGCGCTCGCCGAGGACGTCGCCGCGTTGAACAACCTGCTCGAACAGTTCGCCCAACGCGACCAACTGCCCGTCGTGGTCACCCGCGGTCGGGCCGACACCAACCTGCTCGACGTGGTGGCAAGGTACGGGGCGGCACTTCTGCATCCGACCCTAAACAAGACCAAGGGCTCGGGGTTCGGCAGCCTCCAGATGGATCACAGCTGGAAGGTGACCACCCCGCCGCGGGAGGGAGGCACTGAGACCTCCAGCGACATCTGGGACAGGATCACCGCCGACGTCCTGGACGCGGCGGCCAGGCTGGCCCGGCCGACCGAGGCCGTCGCTCGGGTCGACGACGCCCTTGGCGAGCTGATCTGGGCACCCGACCTCACCGTGAGTCGCGAGATCTTCCATCGACTCGAGGAGCAGTGGTCGGCCGAGCGGATGACGACTGCCCTGGCCCAGGTCGGGAAGATGATCGAACGGGTGCCGGGTCAGCCCGAGTTGAGCATCTTCGCCCCGGTACTCGAGCTGGGCGCGGTCGGTCAGGCCGACATCGTCTTCGACTACGCGGGCGCGGACGAGGCGCTACGGCCCAAGGTGCTGCTCGACTCGGTGGGCCGACTGGAGACCGCCGGTCAGCTCAACATGCCCGTCGACGGCGGCCTCACCACCGAGCGACTGGGAGCGATGGTCGAAGCCGTCGGTGTCACCGACATCTCGGTCTCGGTGCTCAGCGTGCTCGGCGACATCAAGGCTGGCGAGTTCGAGAACGCCCAGAGTTTCATCGCGGCCAACAGAGGCAAGCTCACCGTCGAGCAGAAGAAGCAGTGGGTCGACGCCATCACCGGCCTGCAACCCTCCATGAAGAACCACACCGACGAGCTTCGCCTGTTGTCGGCGGGCGTTCTGAACTGCTGATCCAGCCCTGACCACGTACGGCGAAAGGCGCCGGGCCCGACGCGGGCCCGGCGCCTTCCGCTCACCGACGGGTCAGACCGACCACGCCGGTACGACGTCGACCGGCCGGAACAGCTCGGCCAGCGCGCGATGCCGACCGATGTCGGTGACCGGGGGCAGCAGGTAGTTGCCGGCCCGGATCGCCGCCAGGAACTCCGGATCGGGTGCCAGCTCGTGGTGACGCAGGTAGTACGGAACGCTGTCGGTCCATACCCACAGCCCATCGGTGCGGTGATCCAACGGAACGACGTTGCCGCGCTCGGGGTCCACCACGTCGATCATCCGCTCGGTCGAGGTGAGCAGCAGCGGAGCGTCCTCGAGGTAGCGCAGCACGGCGTCGCGTTCAGTGTCGTCAAGCCGCTCGTGTTCCGGGGCGAACCCCGGGCCAGTGACCGGATCCACCACATCGAAGGCCCGCGCGATCCGCATGCCTTCCCCGGCCTCGGCAGCCCACAGCAGCGCCGCGCCGCGCCGGATCTGCCGCTGATACGGCGATGCCTCCACGTAGGTCCCCACCAGCTCGACCAGGGTGCCGTTGTCGGCTGCCGTGGCCTCTGCAAGGCGGCTGCGGAACTCGGACGGGTCATCGTCGGGCCGGTCCACCTCAATGAGCAGGACCCGGGTCACGTCCGGGCCGGGACCGGTGCGCCACGCCCGCCACAGTGCCACCGCCCCGGGCAGCTCGGCCACCGCCGACCGGGCCGCCTCGTCCACCTCGTCGACCGCCGCCTCGATCAGCGCCGAAGGTGGTCCGGTCAAGTCCACCACCGGTGGGACCTCGATGCCTGCCCGGACCAGCTCCGCCCGGCGGACCGGCTCGAACTCGTACTGCTCTTCCATCAGGTTCTCCTCGATCTGGGCGGGCTCTAGAACCGACCGGTGGATCGAAGCACGTCCTGAAGGCTCGCCATCCGCTCGGTGGCGTGCTCGCGGAGCTGAGCCGCAGCGTCGCGCAACGCGAGCAGGACGGTCTCTTCGACCTCCTCGCGCCCGCCGGCGACTACCTCGTCGTCGATGTGCAGCCCCTTGACCTCACCCGTCGGGGTCATCGTGACAGTTACCGCGCCCCCACCCGCGGTGCCGGTGACCTCGAGAACCGTCATCTGGTCCCGAACAGAGACGAGCTGGTCCTGCAGTTCCTGGGCCTGCCGCAGCAGGCTGTCCACGCTGTCGTCCGCCATACTTCGAGCGTTGCAGCGGTTCAGGGAGTGCCCCATAGTCCTCTTGTAAGGGACAGCCGACGTCCGTCGGGGCTACGACGCGGCCTAGCAGTCCATGATCCGGTCTCCCAACTCGACCATCGCGGGGTTGAGGACGCGGAGCGACCTGACGAACTCCATGAGCTCGGCGCGGGATCCCTTGCGCACGTCGGCAGCACGGTCGAAGGCCCGCTTGTACGCGTCGGCCTCGCCGTTCAGGAACTGGTCGACGTTCTCGAGGATGGCAACCACGGCCGCCGCCTCGGCACCCATCGACGGCAGCGCGGCCAGCAGATTGAGCAGGCTGGCCAGCGCCGGTGGGCTGGCGTTCCCGGCGAGGGCCGACAGGATCTTGTCCAACCCGTCGATTCCAGGCTCGCGCAGGAAGTCGCGCCCCTCGTCAATCCTCGCCAGAGCCCGTAGTGCCTCGTTGTCCGCCCAGCGCTCGGCGGCCCGGTTCAGCTCGACGTCGAGCCCGCTCAGCTCGGCGTCGACGAGGGCCGGCGCGTAGTGGGCAACGCTGATCCGGGCGCGGATGTCACCGACTAGACGAGCGGCTTCCTCGTCCACCCGTGCCCGGAGGAAGCCTTCGAGGGTCGTCCGCTCGTCGTCCGCCGGTACCGACCCGAGCGCCTTACTCAGCCGGTCCAGCTTGGACATCGACGCCGCCAGCTGTTTCTCGACGGAGATCTGCCGCCGGGCCTGCCCGGCGAGCATCGTCAGCACCTGGTCGAGCTGTTCCACCGAGTTGGTGGGCTCGGCGAGCAGCCGGATGTACGCGTCCAGCCCCTCCCGCCGCACGGCCTCGGGGGCGCCGGCCGGCAGGTCGGCCAGGAATCGACTGTACGCGGCGGCGAGGCCGAACTGCCCGTGTAGCGCCTGCACCGCCCCGTCGCCAAGGTCCGGGTGCTTCGGCATCCCGAGCAGCTGCGTCGCGATGTGTGCGATCTTTCGGGCCTCCGGGTGGAGGTGGCCGTTCTCGGCCTCGAACTGGTGCAGCTGCGCGCTGACCATCTTGTCGGCACGCGCCCGCCGCTGCTCAGCCTCGGTGATCTTGGACAGCTGCCCGACGACGGTGTCGACGAGCTTCGCATGGTGCTGCTCGAAGAGGTCGACGGCGGCCTCGACCC
Organism: Micromonospora sp. NPDC049102; assembly: GCF_043197485.1. Lineage (NCBI taxonomy): Bacteria > Bacillati > Actinomycetota > Actinomycetes > Micromonosporales > Micromonosporaceae > Micromonospora > Micromonospora sp. NPDC049102. The sequence goes on from NZ_JBICTE010000033.1 coordinate 28,836, forward strand.
GCGAGCCTTCGTACTTGGTGGCCTCCCATGCCTGGCCGGCGAGCCGGCGGACGGCCTGCTCGAACTCTGCCACCAGTCGGTCGACGAGCTGCGGCCGCCCGCCGCCCAGCCGCTGCCGCAGCGCGCCCACGTCGTCCGCCGAACGGCGGAACGCGTCGACCCGCTGGAAAAAGGGCTCCCGGACCCGGAACTCCTGGATCAGATCGTGGTAGTCCCCGCGGGCAATGTCCTCGAACGTGGCACCGGACGGACGGTCGAAGATCTTCACCCCCGCAGCGGCGAATTCCTTCTCCAAGTCGACGTGATGGGCATCCAGCGGCCCGGCGCCCAACCACAGCACGGTACGCCGGAAGTCAGCGGCGAAGTCGGGCGCGGTCAACCGCGTGTGAGTCAGAGCCGGCGGTGTCGGCGCCGATTCGGGCTCACCCAGGACGTCGCGCGCCTCGGCGACCAGCGCGGCTCGCAGCTGGGCGGCGAGCGCCCGTACGGCCGGGCTGATCAGGCCCCTGTCAGCCCAGGCTCCGACGTGCCGATCGAGCTGTTCAGTGAGGTCCTCGACCGGACGCGCCGTCAGCCGATCGGGGAGAGCGCCGTCCTGCAACGCCGCCCGCACGCCGTCCCGTACGCGCTCACCGAGTTCGCTGAGCTGGTCGAGTTCCCACGCTTGGACGCCCGCGCTTCCCCAGAGCGCGCTTAGACTGGCCACCACATCGTCGATCGAACCGGCCAGCCTGTCGATCAGTTCGGTACGCCGCTGATGCTCGGCCAAGCCGTCAAGAATCCGGGATTGCCGGGACTGCCAGTGTTCACTGGCGATGGTGACGGAGCCCACCGAGTCGGCGTAGCCCGCGTAGTGGCGGTCGAAGGCCGCGAGGATCGCATCCCGAACCCGCGGGTTGGCATTCTTCTCGTTGAGTGCGCGGTCCAGCGCGTCGCGGTCCGCGCTGCGCCTCCGATCGTGCTCCGCCCAGCTATCCAGCCAGGGCGTAATTTTTCCGACGGCATCTTCGTACGCCCGATCCCAGGCATTTTCGCCGCCGTTCCAGTCGTGGGCGAACGTCGCGTCCACCCGGGACAGGACGTGCGCAACGAACGCCTCGACCGCGCCCGCGGCTGCGGCGTCCGCCTCCGAATTCTCCCGGAAGGGCCGCAGCACCTCTGCCAGGCGATCGACCAGCGCGGCTCGATGGACGGCGAAGCCAACCCCATCCCGGACGGGCATCTCACTGACGAGCGATTCGGGGATCTCGATGATCGTTTCGTCGGCGATCTGCCGCATGAGCGCGTCGCGCTCGGCCGGACCGAACACCGCGGGCAGCTTGGCGATGCGGTTGACGTCCAGGTACGGACGCAGCGCGTTGCCCAGCGCCATGGCTTCGGTCGCCGGCATGATCTCCCGTGACCCAGTGGTGAGCGTGTGAATGGTGAGCCAGGCGTCCAGATAGGACCCAAAGCTCCCCAGCCACTCGGCCCACGCCTTCTGCGCCGCCCCCTCGAACACCGACTCTGCGGGGTAAGTGCGGTCGAACTCGTCCGTGACGGCGGCGACGAGCGCGGCTTCGGCCGCCCCAGTCGCGGCGTCGTCTATGGTGAACCGCAACCGCTCCCAAGCCTCGTCGAGCTGCGTCCGGAGCCCGCTGGCGATGCCGGCTCTGGCATCGGCCCACCGGGTCTTCGCATCGATCCAGGTCGGCGCCTCCATCAACCGCCGATCAAGGACACCCTGCCAGTACTCGGGCCGAAGGTCCCACCACCGCGCGTGCGTCGCGTCGAAGTCGCGCAGCACGTCGGTCCGGAACGCCGTCACCGCCGCGTCGTCGCCGCTGACCGACTCGAGTTCGTCCGCAAGCCGTGCTCGCTGGGCAGCGACATCGTCGCCGGCCGGTACGGCCACCGGCTCCTCGGTGAACCACTGTCGAGCGGCCTCCTGCGGACGGTGGTGCAGCCCGATCTTCTCGGCGTCCCACTTCGTGACGTCCCGGGTCAGGTGAGCGGCGAGGTTGGCCTGCTCCTGCACGCCGAGTGTGGGCGGCAGGAGGCGGCTCCTCCGCAGATCCAACAGTTCGGCCACCGCGTCGTCGACCTGCCCGATCATGCGATCGGCGATGTCCCACCGCCCGTTTTCGGCGGACCGCGGACCGTGGTTTTCGAGGACCGTCTCGCCGATGCGGTCGGCAATTCGCATGCCGATCTGCCGTACCGTGAGCCAGCCGGAAATCCGTCCGATGAGCTGATCGAGCCGCTGTCGCCACTCGGCGTCCTGCGTGTCACCGAACGGAATTCCAGGCCGATAGGTCGCCTCGAACTCGAGTGTGGCCCCGTCGAAGAATTCCTGGGCGGCCTTTTTCGCGGGCTCAGACGCCGGCAGCTTTTCAAGAGCGGCGTCCAGCGCCGCATCGAGGCCGGCGCCGAACTCGCGCCGCGCGTCGACCGTCCGCTCCCAGGCGCTGATCCAGTCGGCCTTGGCGTCAAGCCGCTGGTCGAGATCGGCGTTCCAGGTCGCCCGGTTGAAGTCCCAGTCCACCTCGTTCGCCGCGTCGAAGCGGCGAAGCTGTTCAGCCCGGAAGGCCTCGTCCGCCACACCCGTGCCCGGCACCTCCTGCAACAGTCGCTGTTCCAGCAGTGCCCGCTCGGCGGTGAAATCCGAGGCGACGAAGTGACCGGCCCAGGCCGGGTCGTCGCTGATCGGCTCGGCGTGGACCGAAGCCCGCAACAGGTCGCCGATCTGCTCGGGCATGGACCAGGCGATCTCCTCCGCCAGGCGCTCCTGCTCGCGGAGGCCGAGCGACGACGCCAGGCGGCCTCCCTTGCCGAGGTCGAGGTACGGCTTGACGACCTGTTCGATCGCGTTCGCGTACCGCTGACGCTGCTCCGGGTACAGATCTTCCGCACCCGAGACGAGGTTATGCGCCCGGTCGGCCAGTACCCACACGATCTGCCACACCTGAGAACGTTGGAGTACCCACTCGTACTCCCGCCGCCAGGCTGCCACCTCGGCAGGGCCGAACTCGTCTCCGGCCGCCACGCTCGCCGTGACGTGCGAAAGCGCCGCCGCCCGGAAAGCCCCGGCCGCTGGCCCGGAGACCCTCGTGGCGAGGTCCTGGTCCATCTCGCTCACCAGGTGCGCCCGGATCATCCGTCGAGTTACCGCGCTCTTCGCCGTGATCAGTTGGTAGCTGACGCTGACGGCCGGCGCACGCCAGTCGCGCTCGAAAGCGGCATCGACGGTGGCCAGAACCTCTCGCCGGTACTCCTCGATCGCACCGTCGAGGTGCCGCAGAGCGGGCTGCTCCACGGCCTGGTTCCTGACGGCGACCCCAGCTTCGACGAGCGCCGCATTCAGAAGCTCTTCGGTACGGGCCCGCCGAGCGGCGAAGTCGTTCCCTTCCCGGAACGGCACCGGCTTCGCGCGCAGGCGCTCGGCGAACTGGTCGCGGACCGTCGGTGCCGCGTCGGCGAGCAGGGCTCGACCGAGAGACTCCTGCTCACGCGGCCCCATCGAGGCTGGCAGCGGACTGGTCGCCGACACCTGGAGGTACGGTCGCAAAGCCTGCCGCACCGCAGCCTGATCGGCCGTCCCGACGCTCGCGACGGCTCGGTCACCCACCTGTTGGGCAACCAGCCAGGATTCGACCCTCCCGAACACGCCGTCGAGACGTGCCTGCCAGACCGCGACTTCCAGGTCGCCGTACGGGCGGCCCTCCGGATGGACGCGGTCGAACTCCTCCACGATGTCTTTCTCGAGCTGCGTCAAGGCCTTTGTCACAGAAGAGTGAAGGCCACGCCGAGCCTCGGCGAGACGCTCCTGCACGACGGACGGCAGCGCGGCCTTGTCACGGTTCCGGCGCACGTAGGTCGTGACGAACTCGTCGGCGTCCGCGAGGTCGCCTGTCACCTGGCTGTCGAGCTTGCCGCGGTCGAACGCCCAGCCCGCGTCGGCCAGCTTGTCGAAACGCCCGAGTGCCCGTCCGGTAAGGATCGACTGTGCCTTCTGCACCAGCTCGCCCGGCTCGTGTCGCGCCACAACGTCACGCAGTTCATCGTCGACCCGGGCGCTCAGCGCCGCCCGCTCGGCGGCCAGTCCCGCCCCGGGCAGGGCAGCCACTGGATGCAGCCGCAGCGACTCGACGACGCGTTCGCCGAGCGGGGCCACCTCCTCGACGGCGGCGGCCTCGTCCAACCGGGCAGCGATCTCGCCGGCCAGCGTCACCTGCTCCTCGACACCTATCGACGGCGGCAGCATCGCGTTTGCCGACAGGGTCAGGTACGGCGCGAGAACATCCTTCACCGCCTGCTGGAGCCGCTGCTCGACCTGGGCCAGCCTGGCCGCGTCCTCCTCGGTGTGGATGCCCTGCATGCCAGCGACGTGTCGGGTCACCAGTTCCTCGGCCCGGTCGCCGACCAGCTGGGTGGTCACCCAGGAGTGGAACGAGTCGTCCAGTCCTTCAAACCTCTTCTCCCACGATGTCTTGTCGGCGAGCGTGACGTGTGACGTGGCCATCTCCCGCCGGACCTCGGCGAGGAACTTGACCCTGAAGGCACGTCCCGCCGACTCCAGCGCTCTCCTACTGGTCGAATGAGGCTCCAGAGCAGCAAGCGCGTCAGGCAGGGCGTGGTCGAGGCCGGTGGTGATGTGCTGCTCGATCTCGCCGCGCAACGCCTCGGAGTTGATACTCCGTCCGATACCGCTCAACATCTGGTCGAACTGGCGCGCCCAGGAATTCCGGTCGAAATTCCAGTCCTGCTCGTGCAACTCGTCGAGTTTGCCGAGCACGTCCTGGCGTACGACAGCAGCGGAGGCGGCCCACGCGGAGGCGGTCCACGCGGAGGCGGTGGGCACCCGCGACTGCCGGCCCAGCTCTTCCGCGATCGCCTCGTCGAGGCGCACGACGGCCCGCGCCCGCTCCCCGACGAAGCCGGCCTGCTGGACGTTCGGCACCGCGAAGTTGGTCGATAGCTGTTGACTCACCTGGTCCACCACAGCCCTCGCCATGGCGCGCGCCGACTCACCGATTCCCTCGGCGCCGAGCAGCCGGTCGACCTCGAGCTGCACCCCGGGGCCCATCCCCGCCAGCACCTCGCGCTGCTCGGGAGAGCCGAGCGATGGCGGCAGCGCACCAAGGGCACGCTGCCGGAGCGCCGCGCCGAACTCCTTGGTTACCAGCTCACTGACGCGCCGTGGCTCCACATTGAGTGGATCACCGGCGTGCCGGGTGACGGAGTGCCGGGTGACGGCTTCGTCGGCGATGGCCTTGACCCGTCGTTCCATCATGCTGATGGTCAACTGACTGTCGATCGAGTCGCTCAGAGTCTGGTAGCGCTTCTCCCACACGCTTGTGGAGTTGACGCTGCTCTTGGCGCCACGTATCTCGTCAACGAACGAGCGCTTGATGATCGCCGCAGCCGCCTCGGGCTCGGCGCGCTCGACGCCCCGCAACCCGAGGCGATCCACGGCGGCGCGCAGGTCGACGTCGAGACGCCGCTCCAGGCCGACGAAGAAATCCTTCCGTCGCAGCTCGGCGAGGTGACTGCCGTACCGGTCACCGTTTTTCTGTTCATGGCCGAGCCAGGCGGAACGGTCGGTCGGTTTCCGCAGGTTGAAGTCGCGGTCGGCCAGGAAGTCGGCGCGGTGCGCGGCGGCCAGGTCGGCGACCTGTTCGGCTCGCGCCGGGGCGCCGGCACGGGCGGCCGCCGCGCCCTCGATGGTGTGGAACTCCTGCGCCGCACTCCTGAGGTTGGTCAGCGAATCGAGCTCGCCCTCCACCCGGCCCGACAGGCCCGCGCGGAACTCGTCGAGCTTACGCGCCCACGCCTCGTTCGCTGCCGGGACCGGACGGTCCGGGGTGAAGATGTCGTCGAAGGCGCGACGAAGGTCGGTGGTGATCCGCGTGCCGATACGGTCCACGCTTGCGTCCTCGAGGAGAGTCCGACCCGGAACTGCGTCGAGGCGACGCATGAGATCGTCTCGGACGAAGCGCACCATGTGCGGCTCGGCCAATTTGTCCAGTTCGGCGGCCAGGCGCTCGTCGTTGGTCAGCCTCTCGATCCGCGCATTTTGAGCGGCGGCCACTTCGTCGTTCCAGTTGCCGTCCAGCGCGGTAGTCGAGCCGTCCCACTCGAACAGGGCCTTGTCCACCCGGCGGACCAGATCGTCCCGGAACCGCTCCAACTGCCCCGGGGTCAGGTCGGACCGAAGGCCCGCTGCCTCTCTCATCTCCACCCGGGCGACGACGGCTCGTTCCAACCGAACGACAACGTTGTGAGCCAAGGCCAGGCGAGTATCCAGAAAGGCCGACGTCTCGATGTGTGGGTCGGCACGGAGCAGTGAGGCGTACGCGTCATGGACCCGCTTCTGGACCACGGCCACCTGCTCGGAAGTGACGATCTTGTCGATCGCCCGCGTCACGACCAACTCAGCCGGATCCGCGACCGCCTTCCCGTGGCCCGCGCCGAACGAGCCACCCTCCCCGAAAACCTTCTCGTACGCGTCCAGCGTCAAGCGGGACAGGGTGGAGCTGATCTCGTCACCCACCCCGCCCACGCCGGCCCTCGCCTCGTCGCCGATCGCGCGGCTCCTCGCGAGCCCGTCCGTCAGCGCGCGATCGCCCTTCAGGTAGGCGATGACCTTGCCGCCCAGGTTTTCCACCAGGTCGGTGATCCTGGAATCCACCGTGGCGGCCCCAGCGAGGTTCAGGCCGCTCTTGGCTGCGTCATCGACCTCCTTGGCCGCCGTCTCCGACCACCGGTCCCAGAAGGCGGTGAAGCGTCCGTCGGCCCTCGCCACGGCGTTCAAGGTGATCAGTTCGGCGTCGTTGGCCTGCCCCGTGCCGGCCGTGGGGAACAGTTCGGCCCGGTCACGCCCGACAGCATCATGGCGCCGGAAGGTCTCCTCGGCGGAGCCGCGCAGCTCGCCGGCCCGGGCCTCCCAGCGCACCTGCGCGTCGAGGCGCCCGGACAGCGAGGACCGCAGCTCGTCGTACTCGCGACTGAAGCCCACCGCGTCGGCGTAACCGTGCCAGCCGTTCCGACCGCCCAGGTACTTGCCGAACAGCGCCTCCACATCCGCCTCGTACGCATCGAACAGCTTGCCGACGGCTTTGGAGGACGGCAGCTCGACGGACAGTTCGGCCGTCAGGAAGTCCCGCCCGGCCTGCTTGATCACCAGTCGCCGGGTCTCGGCGAGATCGAACGCGCCCTCGTACATCTGCCTGCGGGCCAGCGTCGTCGGGTCTGCGAGATCGTCGACGACGTCCGGCACCACGTCACGCCCCGGACGGCTGAGCCAGGTGATTCCGGACCGACCGCCGATCGTCGGCATCCGCTCCGCCAGCTGGTGGATCTCCCGTACCACGGCGTCCGGAACGTCGACCCCGGCTACGCCGACCACCACGGGTCGGTCGCCGTTGAGCTCACCGAGCCGGACGCGGAATGCATCCGCGACCGACGTCTCCGGCGGACGGGCCCACACGCCCCACGAGTGGGATTCGAGGGTCCAACCCCCGCTCAGCCGGTACACGCCGGACCGGGATTCGGCGACCAGATCGAACGGGGCGTCCACGACCGGTTTGCCCGAGCGCCATTCGACGGCGAGGTGCGACAGGGTGGGTGCGCCGGCACCGTCCACCGGATGGGCGAGTACCTCGCCGGACGCCGGACGGGACTTGAAGGCGACGGTCAAACCGGTCGATCGGGAGACCGCCGCCAGCGCGGTGTCGTCGAGGAACGGCGCGTGCAGGACCACGCCCTCCCGCGCCAGCCGGCCCAGGCCGACGAGGTCCACCTCCGGACGTACGCCGGGGCCGGCAACGATACGGAGGCCGCTGGGCATTTCCTCCATACCCCGGGTGGCCTGTACCAGCGCGCCGTCCGCGACCGCCTGGCCGGCGTCGAGGTGTACGACCAGCCCGCCGGACGTCGGGGTGACCGCCAGGCCACGACCTTCCAACACCTTGGTGAGCTCGATGCGGTACTCGGTCCACACCACCGGTCCGCGGCCGGACCCCAGCCGGGCCTCATCCGCCAGATCCCTCAGGACCTCGTCGGGAACACGGGCGCTGCCCACATTCGTGATCCCGTCGTACGCGCGAAGCCGCTCGTGAAGGTACGAGGCCCCGAGCTGATCGGACATGCTCTGCGGAAGCTTGGCGAGCGACTGCGGGTCCAGCGCGCGGAAGTCCTCGATCGCCTGGTTCCGCACGGCAGCCAACCGAGGGTCCTGCACCGGCGGCGCCGGTTGTTCGCCCAGCAGGGGCTTGCCCTCCACTGCGGGCGTGTCACCACGCCGCGCGGGCGCGATTCCCGCAGCCCCACCGCGCTCGGCAACCGCCTCGGCTTCGAATGCGTGTACTGTCTGGGCCTCCAAGCGGGTCACCAGCTTGTCCCACCGCGCCAGATCCGGACCACGACGACCTATACCGCGCAGCATATCGACAACCGCCGCGCGGTACTCCTCGCGGACCGCCTCGATCGCCCGCATCGTGTCAACCGAGGCCGCGCCTCGAAGTCCGGCGGCACCTTCTCCGATGCCGCTAGTCAGGCGCTGCATGCCGTGATGGACGAACCCCTCAATCCGCAGCTGCTCGCGCATGCCCTTCAAACGGTCGGCCCACGCCTTCTGGGTGGCCTCGAACTTGGCGCTACCGGGCAGGTGTCCGCCCTCGTGGACCGGCCGCCAGATGCGCTCGAACTCGTTGTTGACGGAATTACGGAAGGACGTCCGCCACTGGGCCGCCTCCTCTTTCGACAACGAATCGATGGAACCCAGCCGTCCCCTGGTGACGGCGGCGATGTTCCTCGCGGTCCTGGCCTCGGCGTTGAAGACGGCGTCGATGTCCGGGCGGAACCGCTCAGCGGCCGCAGCAATGCGCAGGGACACCTCAAACCGCGCGTTGAGGTGGGCGTTCGCTTCGTTGAGTGCCCGCTGCGGGTCCTGGCCGGGCCGGAATTCGGCGCGCGGCCGAGGCGAAGCGACAACACCAGCTTGGACGTCCTCGACGTACTGGTTACCGATCCTCTTGGTGACGCCCGCGAACTCCTCGTCGCGGGCACCAGCCCACAGCCGCGCTTCGGTCTCGACCTGCCGTCGGACCTCGGCAGCCTCGTTGGCCATCCGCACCGACTGCGCATCGTTCCGCTGCAACGCGATGGTACGGGCCTCGCGGTAAGCGGCCACCTTCGCATCCGCGTCGAAGAGGACACGGCCCTGGTCGAGAGTGGTCGGGCGTTGGGTCTCGGGGTTGTACCGCCCTCCACGCGCCTGCTGGGTCCGGAAGTCCCGGATAGCATCCCGGAAATCGTCCATCGCCTGGACGAACTCGGCACGGTTGCTGCTGCCGAGACGGTTGACCAGCGGGTCGAATTTGGCCCCCGGCATGCCGGCGCGCCTGACGATGTCGTCCGCCACCGCCTTGACGGCGCCGTTCAGCTCTCCTCGGACCGTGGCCGAGAACTCGTTGCTGATCATCGTCCTGATGGCGGGTAGTTCCTTGGCCACCCCGGCCTCGGTCGCGGCGAACGCGGCGAACCGGTCCAAGATTTCCCGGTTCTTACCGGGCAGCTCACTGGGATGCCGCGCGAACTGCCCGGTGGCGCTCTCGCGGACCGCCGACCAGTACTTCGCCTTCGCCTCCGCCCCACTCGCGGCCCGCAGTTCCTTCGCCGCCTGTTTCGCGTCGGGAACCCGCTGCTGCACGTCCGACCTGGAGGCGGTCAGTTCCGTGTGCCGGCCGGAGAGATCACGGGCGGCCGCGTCGAGATCGGCACGAGCCGGACGGGCATCACCCGCGTCGGACCGGAACGCGGATCGGTCCAGCGGCGTACTTCCGATCGATTCGGCGTCCGCCGCGCGTGCGGTCCCGGGTGCCGGCGTACGCGGTCCGCTACTGGACACGGCAGGGGTACCGTCCGTGGCCCGTGGCGCGGTGGCTGGCGACCCCGGCGTGGTGGCTGGTGTTCCCGTCCTCGGTGCCCCGCCGGCACCCACCGCTGTCTCGGCGAACGACGTTTCGGCACCTGCCGGCCGACCGACGGACGTCACCGACGGCTTGGGCGCCGTAGGCGGCGACGGCAACTTGCTGGGTAGTTGCGGGTCGACACGCGGCGCCCTGAGCGCCTCGCGTGACGGCACGGTGACCTCGGCGGTGGGTGTGCCGGCCTCCGCCCCGGCAGCGCGTGGCGACGCGGGAGGCGCCCCGGCGGCGTGCTCGGACGTGCCGAGGCGCGGCCCGGCGACCTCCGCCCCGGACCGCGGAGGGCTCGGAGTCTCCGTGACCGGGCCGACGGCCTTCCCGCCCGAGGAGGCCCGGGACGACACGTGGGGTTCCGCGCTCGCCGTACTCGTCGGCGGCTCGGCGAGCCTCCCGGGGCCGTGCGTCCCGTTCGGTGTGGTCGGTGTGGTCGGTGACGGCTCTCGACCCATACTGCCGTTCAGCGGCGTCCGGTGCTGGGTGGTGGGCGCATCCGACACAAGGCGGGCATCGGGCGGTAGACCCGGCCGGCTTTCCAACGGCGTACCGAACGAACCCTCCGAGGAGGCACCCGGCCGAGCCTCCGACGGCGCAACCACCCGAGCCGGTGGTACGCCCGTCCGAGCCCCCGGCGGCTCAACCGCTGGGGGCTCCGGCGATGCACCCACCCGAGGCTCCGGCGGCACACCCGCCCGAGACCCCGGGCCATCCAACCGAGCTTCCGGAACGCCCGCCCGACCCTCGCCAGCATTCGGCCGCGGCGGCACCGACATGGGGCCATCCCCGCTGATGCGGACGGATGTCGGCGGTTCAGCTCCCGGACGTGCCTGGGGTACCGGTCGGCCTGCGCCGTCGACCGGAGCACCCGGGAGTCGCTCCGGCGACACGGCACCCCGCGCGCCCAGCGCCCCGCCCGACACGTCGAAGTCATGTCCGCTGCTCGGGGAGATCCGACCACTCGCCACACGCGTGGGTCCCGCGGTGGCCGGCACGTCGGGGTGAACACCGGTCGAGCCGGCCGTACCCAGCCTCGGGCCACCCGCTGCCGCGTCGATGTGCTCCGCGAAGGACGATTGAGCTCGGGTGCCGCTGATGCCCGTGCCAGCGCCGCTGGCGTTAACTCCCCTGGAATTCGGCGCCACCACCGGGACGTCGACCGTCCTGCTGGCACCCACGCCGGGAGCGCCGCCACGTAGGCCACTGAAACGGAGCGTCATGAGGCCGCCGAACAGAGCACCCACACCGGCGCTGATCGCCGTATACTTATTCAGCTCGAGCTTCCCACTACCCGGGGTCACAGCGTGGGCGATCGCGCCGCCGGCCATTTCCATGCCGAACGACATCGACCCGTACACCACCAAGCCGAGGGCGAAGTCGAGCACAAACATGGCCACGGTGCGCGCCAGCCCGGCCAGGCTCGTCATGCCGATCAGCAGGTCGGCGACCGCAGCGAGAACCGGACCGAGAACGAACGTCAGTGGGATCAGAAAGATACTGAAGATGGTCATGATCCACATCAGGATCGTGTTGGCTTTTTCCTTCGCGATCGCCTCATCCCACTTACCGGCGATCTCGTTGAGTTGATCCGCCCACTTGCGGGCCGCCTCGACCGTCTTGCCTACTTGCGTGCCGACACCGCGTACTGCCCTGCGCATCTCCTCGCCCGCCTGGCCCGTCCACACGATGTCGTTGACAACGCCATCCTTGTAGCCGTTGAAGTACTCCAAGCGGTTAGCCTGCTCGTGCCACTTGGCAGCGAGCGCACGGATCTTGGCGGTATCGGGGTGCTCCATCAGCTATTGCCGTACGAGATCTTGATCGGGTTGGCATCCGAGCCCTGTGGTGGCGCATCACCGCCGCTTGCCGACTCCAGATTGTTCGCGAACTGTTGAAACATTCGGAAGATCTGATTCTCGGTGCCGTCATAGTTGCTGGCCGCCTGAACGGCGACACCACGGATCAGCCCGAAGATTCCCGGTTTGGGGTCTTTCTTGTCATCGACCCCGAACAGCTCGGCCTGCACGTTGTCAAGCCGACGGTTGAAGTCTTCCGCAGCAGAGGCGGACTCGCCAGCCCAGCCGAGTTTCAGGTCGGACCAGGCGCTGCCGATCCTGTTCCAGCACTTCACGATCTCGTCGAGCTCAGCCACCATCTCGACGTGTGCTACCTGATAGATCGCCCCCGGGTCGACTGACAACACACTCAAGGCGTCGTCGTAAGAGGTCGGGGCTCCCGACGGGAAAGGGTCCGACATGGTGGGTTGCTCCTCAGATTCCGGACGCTGAGCCAAGGCTAGTGTCGGGAGCGTGACGACCGCACTGCCCTCTTTGAGACGCCCGCGTCGCCTCAAAGAGGACGTTGCTGTCCGGGCGCAGACCGCGTAGAAGTCAGACATGGCAGAAGGTGCGAGCATTGTTGATCTGACCCAGACCTGGGACGACGCCAAGACGCTGAACGGCGACACCGCCAACTTCACCAGCCCGACAGACGCCGCTCCGAAGGCTCCGGCGATCGAGGGCGACGGCAAAGGCGGCTACAAGAACGACAAGGGCGAGGCCACCAACGACAAGGGCGTCCGCATCGACGGGCAGGGCAATCCGCTCGACCCGCCAGCGCCGGCAGGGCAGAGGTTCCTCGTCCAACTCGACCACATCCACCGCGCGAATGACGCCATCCTGCACGAGGCGAAAAATCAGATCGCTCAATTCGAGGCGTTCCGCGACGAGGTCACGCGGGACGAGGCCTGGATGTTCGTCACCGACGATCCACATAAGCTAATCCCGTATTACCATCCGGCGAAGAATGATTCCAAACATTCGGAATACGGAAATATTGTCAACAGGCCGGCCGGCACCTACGCCGACGTGGTGGACCGCAACCCGCAGAACACCGCGGATACGATCCAGGCTCAGCACAAGCTGCTCCAGGCGTGCGGCAGCTCCATACATTTGATCGGCACGTTCAGCGGCCTACTCAACGACGCCGGCCAGATGTACGCCGGGGCCGACCGCGCGTCCTGGGCCCAAGAACCGGAATGACCCGCAGGGCCGGGCGAACGGTCGGGGGCGGTGCCGGCTTGATCCGGCACCGCCCCCGATTTATAACGTGATCAAGCGCCTCTCGGTCTCCAAGTGTTGAGGCACTCCCATTCGCAGCGGGAGTAGTTGTTCCAGTTCAGATTGAGCGCCGAGGCGATCAGGCCGAGGACTCCTTCGGGACCGAATAGGCCGTCAGCGGCGAGGTTCCACTCACCCTGAAGACCCTCGTAGTAGGTCTTGGCATCGCCCTGCCAAGTCTCGGAGAGCGGCTGGAGCTTACTCTTGAGCGCATCCAGCTCGCTGACGATCTCGGCCGCCTTGCCGTTGAGCTGCGACCCTGCCATCTCAAGCTCCAACGGAACCCGCAAGCTACTGCTACTGGGATCGGGCATGAGTCCTCCTTGTTTCGGTTAGAGCCGGGCACCCGGGATGTCGCCGTTGACGGAAACCAGGCTGCTGATGTTCGCCTCTTCGGTGTCGATGTAGTTGACGGCATTGCCGCGCAGACCGCTGGCGATGTCCGCCAACGCGTTGTGCAGCATCCTCCCGTAAATATCGAAGTCGGTCATCAGCGCGTTGAACTGATCCGACGCGACGCCGTGCCACTGCGCCTGCAGGTTGACGACGAATGACCTGAGGGCGGCCAACTCCGCGTCGATTTCGCCGTTCGTGGCGTCACAACTGCCCGCCGCCTCCGTGACCATCTGCGGCGTTACCTGTAAGTTCTGCACTGCCTCCGCCTTTCGTAATTATCGAGGGCTGACCGAGCCGTTGGCATGAAAGTCAACCGGGGTCAAGTTGTTGAGGTTGCCACCCTCGGCGGCCACGTACTGGTTATAGGACCGCTCGAGCGCGATGACTGATTCGTGGAGGATGGCCTGCACGGCGTCGCTGATGTTATCGATTTTCTGGGTCAGCATTTCGTACTGCCGGCCGGCCGGGCTCTGCCATTCGTGAACGATGTTTTCCGACTGATGCTGCAAGCGCGCCAAATGACCATCCAAGAGGGCCGCCTGGGCCGCCACGATGTTCTTGGCGACAAGCAGCTTTGGAATTTCCACCCGATATTCGAAGCGCGTGCCGTCCGGGTTGATCTGGTAGATCGGGTGGCCCTGGGAATCTACGCCGATCGTCGTTCCGTCCGAATACTTGGTAACCGTCCAGTCGCCGGTGTACGAGATCGAAATGCTCTTGCCGTCCTTGGTGCCATAGGTAGGACGGCCTTGGTTATCGAATTTGGTGTAGGTCCAGCCGTCCACCACCATGGAGGTCACATGGCCGTCACCGGTTCGGTTCACGACAGTTCCGTCGCCGTACCTCCACGTGCTAGAGCCATCGTGACCGTAGGAAATGGTGACCTTCTGCGGTGGCCCACCGTTCTCGGCGGGGCTGCTGCCCGCTAGCGGACGACCCTGGCTGTCAAAAGAGCTGAAAATCCAGCCATCGGCGACCATCGTCTTCGGATTGTTATCCGCGTCCCTTACGATGACGGTCTGGCCACCACCGGTGTCGGTGTACCTCCAAATGCTCAGGCCGTTGGCACGGTACTCGATGGTGACGTCACCATTCGCACCGTGTCCCGCCTGCGGCCGGCCCGTGTTGTCGAAATTGCTAAACGTCCAGCCATCCTGAACCATGGTGAGCGGCTGCCCGGACGCGCTCCGGGTCAGCGTCATCGTGGTGGCGCCGCCAGCATCGTGGTAGGTCCACGTCGACGTACCGTCGGCTCTGTTCTGGATACTTACCGTCTGCGGAGGATTGCCGTCCGTCCCGGGCACTCTGCCGTGGACGGGCCTGCCGTTGCCATCGAACTGGTCGAAGACTATGCCGTCGGAAGTGGTTTCCCGGATGATCCTGCCCGACAGGTCCCGCTCTACGCGAGTGCCGTCGCTATACGACCACGTACTGCCACCATCCGCGGCATGACTGATCGCCACCGTCCCCCGACCATGCGGCAACACCGCATGCGACGGACGACCCTCAGCATCAAAGGCACTAAAAACCGTGCCGTCCCCGGACACCTGCGACGTCAGATGATTCGAACCGTCATACGACACCTTCGAACCATCGTCATACGACCACGTACTACCACCATCCGCGGCATGACTGATCGCCACCGACCCCCGACCATGCGGCAACACCGCATGCGACGGACGACCCTCAGCATCAAAGGCACTAAAAACCGTGCCGTCCCCGGACACCTGCGACGTCAGATGATCCGAACCGTCATACGACACCTTCGAACCATCGTCATACGACCGTAC
>NZ_JBICTE010000033.1:44196-85254 GCF_043197485.1 Micromonospora sp. NPDC049102
TCCACCGCCACCTGCGACGTCAGATGATTCGAACCGTCATACAACACCCGCGAACCATCATCGAACGACCACGTACTGCCATCAGCCGCATACGCGATCGACGCGACACCCTTACCATCAGGCAACACCACATGCGTCGGACCATCATCGGTGAAAGCACTAAACACCGAGCCATCCACCGCCACCTGCGACGTCAGATGATTCGAACCGTCATACAACACCCGCGAACCATCATCGAACGACCACGTACTGCCATCAGCCGCATACGCAATCGACGCGACACCCTTACCATCAGGCAACACCACATGCGTCGGACCATCATCGGTAAAGGCACTAAACACCGAGCCATCCACCGCCACCTGCGACGTCAGATGATTCGAACCGTCATACAACACCCGCGAACCATCATCGAACGACCACGTACTGCCATCAGCCGCATACGCGATCGACGCGACACCCTTACCATCAGGCAACACCACATGCGTCGGACCATCATCGGTGAAAGCACTGAACACCGTGCCGTCCGGCAACTCCTGCGACGAGACGTGACCGTCATCGTCGTACGAGACAACCGATCCGTCAGAGAGCTTCTCGGTCAGCACTCGGCCTCCTGGTCGGGGCGTCGGATGGCAGTCTCCACCGAGGCTAGGAGCGGGCATGGGAGCGCCGGAAATCCTCCGTTCAGGGACGTGCGTGAGATCTCCGGGGAAATCCGACCGTCCGTGAACCGGTGCCGCAGGCGACACGTTCTAGGAGCCGTTCACCCCGGTCCGCCCGGGTTGAGGCCCTGGAGGTACTCGTGTATTCAGTTGCGATCGTCGCTGCACAGCCCATCGCACGCGCCGGCATCGAGAAGCTGACCTCGGACGACCCGGGACTGCGGGTGGCGGCGGCAGTTGGTTCCCTGCGAGACCTGTACAACCGCGGCGGGTCGTACGACGTCGTCGCGCTCGACCTGCCGCAGGTCACCGCTTCCACGCTTGACGACGTGGCCAAGCTGACGTCGATCGGGGCGCCGCTGGTGAGTTCGGTGTGGGAGGGCTCCCCGTCGCTGCTGGCGACGATCCGCGCGGGGGCGCGCGGTTGCATCAGCCGGCAGGCGGAGCAGCGTGACGTGCGCGAGGCTATTCGGGTGACCGCTCAGCAGGGTTTCTACCTGTGCCCGCGCATGATCGGTCAGTTTCAGATGGAGCTGAACAGCCGCGGCGACGAGGACCGCAGCGGGCTGGCGCCACGGGAGGTGGAGACGCTGCGGTGGATCGCCTCGGGCTTCACCCACGCGCAGATCGCCACCCGGATGGGCCTGTCGCAGGCCACCGTCAACACCTACGCGAAGCGTATCCGCGCCAAGTTGAACGTGAGCAACAAGGCCGAGCTGACCCGGATGGCCATCGAGATGGGCCACCTGTCCCGTACCCGCCGCAACCCCGCCGCCTGACCTCAGAACAGTGCGCGGCCGACCGCGACCAGGTGCTCGAACACGCCCAGCACGCCCAGCGTCAGCGGCGCGATGGCGAGCCCGGTGACGACGCCGACGGCCTCGGCCCGGCTGCGTTTGCGCGGTGCCTGCACCGTGGCCTCGTCGGTCTGATCGTCCTTCGGGGGAATCAGGTAGGCCATCGCCACACCGACGCCGACGACGAGCAGGCCGGCGACGAGCAGCAGGGCCGCGACGAGTACGTCGGCGGCGCCGGCCCGGCTCACACCCACGATCAGCGCGAACAGCCCGATGAGACCCGCACCGGCGGCGGCGAGCAGTTCACTGGTGACGGCGGCCTGCCGGGCGCGGGCGAGCAGGGCCGCGCTGATGACGATCGCCGTGGCGACGGAGAACCCTTCGCCGGAGACCGCGAGCGGGGGCAGGGCGAGAGCCAGGGCGACGGTCGGCCCGGCCACGACGACGGCCAGGAAGCGGTTCGACTCGCGTACGAGGTGGGTGGTGGCTTCGGCAGCCGCGGTGCGCCCACGGGGGCGGCGTACTCCCCAGGACGTCAGCATCGCCGACGTGCGGCGCGAACCCGCGAGCATGGCCACGGCCACGGCGGCGACGAGGGCCATGGCCTGGTTCCGGTCGGCCTCCAGGCCGAGGAGGAGCAGCGCGACGACGGCCGCCACGAACAACTGGACCTCGACGGCGGCGACGACCACGCTGGGTACGAGCGCCAGTCCCATGAGCGCGGCGAGGTTCGCGCCGGCGATGGCACCGATCCAGCGGTAGTCCGGGCCGCCCAGGCCGCCTCCGACGAGCAGGCCGGCGACGGTCAGGCACGGCAGGGTGCCGAGCACCACGAGGTGGACGAACGCCTCGGGCATGGTGCTGGGCTTCTGTTGCAGGCCCCAGGCGACTCCGAGAAGCGCCAGCGCGACCAGGACCAGGACGATGACCGTGACGGACGGGACGCGCAGTCCGCTTGCCCGACCGACGAGGACCGCTGCGGCGGCGAGCCACGCGAGGCCGAAGGCGAGCACCACCGGGCCTCCACCCGCCCGGGTGCGGCGCTGGGCGGCCGACTCGTCGGCGACGACCTCGTCGATGTCCATGACCACGGGCGCCTCGCCGGGTTCCCGGGTGACGTCACGTAGGTAGAGCACCTGACCGTCGACCACGTCAAGGTCCTGGAGGCTGGCGTCGAGCGGGTACGCCTGCCCATCGACACCGGCCAACGACCAGGCGGCCGGCATCACGTCCGGCTCGGCCTGCCCGCACAGCTCTGCCAGCTGTGGCGCGTACTCGCCGATGGGAGCGGTGGACGGCACGGCGATGTCGACCCGGCGCAGTTGTCCCACGACCGTGATGCGGCTCTGCTCGTTCGCCATTGAAGACGCCTTTCGGGTACGGGTTGTCAGACGCTCGTGGCGACCTGGATGAGCCGGCGGGGACGTCCCCGCTCGACCAGGACGCCTCGGCCGGGTGGACGCTGGGCGGCACGTTCGTCGCCGAGCACCACCCCTTCGCGGTGGTCACCGGAGAGGATCAGTCCGCCGGTGCCCATGTCGCGGATGCGGGCGCCGAGCGGATCGCCCATGGTGCGGGACATGCCGGCGACCCGTCGGGCCAGCACGACGTGCAGGCCGACCTCGCGAGCCTGCGGTATGTACGCGGCCAGCGGGTTGAGCGGCCCGGACGTGCCGGTGAGCAGGTCGTAGTCGTCGGCGACGACGTACAGCTCGGTGCCCTCCCACCAGTCGCGGGCCTTCAGTTGGGCCTGGCTGATGCCCGGCGGGGGTACGCGTTCCTTGAGCTTCTCGACGACCTGCTGCACGTAGACCTGCGCGGTGGTGGCGTCGCCCGCGTACGCGCCGAGGTAGTCCTCGGGTACGACGTCGAGCAGGGTGTGCCGGTAGTCGAAGAGGACGACCCGCATGTCGTACGGGGAGGAGCGCTCGGTGAGACCGGTGAGCCATGTCTTGAGCACTGTGCTCTTGCCGGATCCGGCGTCGCCGTACACCAGGAAGTGGGGGTTGTCCCCCAGGAGGTCGAGGGTGACGGTTCCCAGGTCGTCCTCTGCGAGACCGATGGGGACGGCGGCGCTGGCGGGGTCGGTGGCCAGCTCACGCACCTCCACCCGGTGGGGGAGCAGCTTGACCGGGGGCGCGACCCGGCCGGTCCATCCTGCGGTGATCTTTGCGATCGTCTCCTCCTGGGCCTCGCGCAGGCCCTCGGCGGTGTCCTGCCCGTCGAGGCGGGGTAGCACGATCTGGAAGTACGCGCCGGGGGCACTGAGACCGCGACCGGCCGTCCCGGACGGCACGCGGGCGGCCATCCGCCGGTTGACCTCGGACTCGGTGGGGTCGTTGAGTCGCAGCTCGATGCGGGTGCCGATGCTGTCGCGCAGGGCCGGCCGGATGTCGTTCCAGCGGCCGGTGGTGAGCACGACGTGCACGCCGGCGCCGAGGCCGCGTGCGGCGATCTCGGTGACGATCTGCTCGGCTCCCTCGAACTCGGCGCGCAGGGCGCCCCAGTTGTCGATGAGCAGGAAGATGTCGGCCCCGCGTACTCCGGCGGGCAGTCCGCCGGCGGCGCGGCGTTCCCGGAAGTCCCCGATCGAGTCGACGCCCAACTCGCGCAGTAGGCGCTCCCGTTCGACGATCAGTGCCCGCATCTCGGCGAGGGTGCGGCTCACCAGTTCGAGGTCGGTACGTCCGGCGACCGAACCGACGTGCGGCGCCGCCGCGAACGGATGCAGCGTGCCGCCACCGAAGTCGATGCAGTAGAACTGGGCCTCGGCCGGGGTATGGGTGAGCATCGTCGACATCATGATCGTGCGCAGCAGGGTGCTGCGGCCGGTACGCGGTGCGCCGACGGCGGCGAGATGACCGTGCGCCCCGCCGAAGTCCATGAGCAACGTTTCGTGTTCCTGCTTGAGCGGCAGGTCGAGCAGGCCCAACGCGACGGAGAGTTGACCGGTCAGCGGCCACATGCGCGCGCTGTACCCCCGGTCCGGCTGGTCGGTGGGGCGGCCGATGAGGTGGTCGAGCGCGAGCGCGGGCGGCAGCGGCGGCAGCCACACCTGGTGGGCGGGCGCGGTCAGTGAGCTGAGCCGCTCGACGATGATCTGCAACTCGGTGGGGCCGCTGCGGTTGGTCGCCTGGTTCTCGTCGGGCTCCCGCTCGATGACCTCGGACGCCGTGCGAATCCCGAACGGCGCGAGCGTCGGACCACGACCGGCAGCCGCATCCCGCTCCTCGGGGCTGACGAACGGCGAGGAGACATGGGCAACCCGCAGCCGCTGGTAGATCGACTCGTCGACCTTCAGGTAGGCGGAGCCCGGGATCGGCGGCAGCTTGTACGCGTCCGGCGTCCCGATCACCGTCCGCGACTCGGCCGCGCTGAAGGTACGCAGGCAGATCCGGTACGACAGGTGCGAGTCGAGCCCGCGCAGCCGCCCCTCCTCCAGTCGCTGGGTGGCCAGCAGCAGGTGCATGCCGAGTGACCGGCCGACCCGCCCGATCTGGACGAACAGTTCGGTGAAGTCGGGCCGCCCGGCGAGCAGTTCACCGAACTCGTCCACGACGATGAGCAGGTAGGGCAGCGGCTCCAGGGGCCGACCCTGCGGGTCGGTGACGCCGCTGGCACGGCGCATCTGGTACTCGCGGATGGTGTCGACGTTGCCCGCGTCGCGCAGCATGCGTTGACGTCGCTGCTGCTCGCCCATGAGCGCGGCGAACACCCGGTCGATCATCGCGGCGTCGTCGGCCAGGTTGGTGATCAGCCCGGCGACGTGTGGCAGTCCGACCAGCGGGGCGAACGCGGCGCCGCCCTTGAAGTCGACGAGTACGAAGCTCAGCAGCTCCGGCGAGTGGGTCAACGCAAGGCCCATGGTCAGGGTGCGCAGCAGCTCGCTCTTACCGGAACCGGTCGCGCCCACGATGAGGCCGTGTGGACCGGACCCGCCCTGCGCCGACTCCTTGATGTCGAGTACGACGGTCCGACCGTCGCCGTCGGTGCCGATCGGCGCCCGCAGCATCCGGGGGTCTCCCGGGGCGACCCACCGACCGGTCAGGTCCGCGCTCACCGGGTCTGCGCCGAGCACCATCTCGGTCAGCGACCTGGTCCGGGTCAACACCTGCTCGCGCTCGTCGGACAGCCGCAGCGGAGCCAGCGCTCGGGCGATCAGCTCGGCGAACTCGGGGGTCACCGCGTCCGGCACGCAGTCGACCGCGGGCGTGGTTACCAGTTCGGTACGGCCCTCGACGGCCAGGTGACCGTTGTCGTCGACGCGTACCCGCAGGTCGACGCGACCGGGCTCGTCGGCGTCCCGGTCCGCCAGGAAGATCAGCGTGACGCCGGTCTCCGGCCCGGCCGCCAGCAGCAGCGCGTTCATCAGCTCCGAGCGTCCCCACTCGGAGACGGGTGCGAATCCGGTGAACACCACGATGAGCCGGCGCTGCCGAGGCGCGCTGCCGCGCTCGCCGGCCAGTTGGGACCTGCGGGCGGTCTGGGCCTCGATCCGCTGGGCCAGTTCCTGGGTGAGGTACGGACCCAGCAGCTCGGGGTCGGGGGCGATCAGCGACACGGTGCCCGCCTCACCGCGGGTCTTCGGCTCGAACGTGTGCGGCAGCCACTTGGCCCAGTTCCAGCGGGGAGCGCCGAACGTCTCGACGGCGATGGTGACGTCGTCGGGAGCGTGCAGCACTGCCACCTGGCAGAGCAGAGCACGCAACAGTGGTTCGGTGCGGGCGGCGCCACCGACGAGGCTGATCACCCCGGCGTTGCCGACATCCACCACCATCGGCTGGCGTTCCACCCGCCCCATCTGGTCGATCAGGGTGCGCGCCGCCTGCGCCGACTCCCAGTCGTAGTCGGCCAGCGGGTCCATCTTGGCGTCCATCTGCAAGGGCGTGGCGAGCCGCACCGAACCGCAGCCGAGCCGCGTACGCAGGAAGTCGTCATCCTGCTGGCGGCGCTCCCAGATTCGCTGTCGGGTGGTGGCGATCGACCAGAGCCGGGCCGGCTCAGGATTGCCGAACGCCGCCACCGTGCGCTGGACGGCGGCCACCTGCCGGGCGCGGTCCCGGGACAGTTTGAGGTGGCCCCGGTAGCGCAGCCGCTGGCGCCGGGTGGTCTTGCCGGCCACGCTGCGCTGCTGCATCCGCATGGCGACGACCGCGCCGACGGACGTCACGAAGAAGAGCACGCCGATGATGATCAGCGCGGGTCGCCCGAACGTGACCATGTACGCGGCCATGCCGACGCTGGACAGCAGCGGCAGGACGAGGCTCCACGCCGTGTTCGACGGGTTCTCGGTGGGCGGCTCGGGCGGGGTGGGCAGTACGACGGTGTCGTTCGGCAGTTCGGGTTGCAGGACCCGCGCCGGGCGGTGGAAGGCGAGTTTGGTCACCCGAGGTCACTCCCGGAAGTCGACGTCGATGCCGGCAAGGTCGTCCGCCTCCAGCGTGCTGAGGTGTTCGTCGGTCGGGTTGATCAGCTCGAACACCCGGGCGGCGTGTTGCTCGGTCATCTGCTGGAACACCTTGCGCGCGAACCGCCCGTTGCCGAAGCCCTCACCCCGCCCGGTGGCCCCGAAGAAGGACCGTAGCGCCGACTGGGCGGCCGGAGACAGTCGGTAGTCGTGCTCCCCGGCCTGCGCCTCGACGATCTCGACCAGTTCGTCGGAGGTGTAGTCGTCGAACGTCAACGTCCGCGAGAACCGCGACGACAGGCCCGGGTTGGCGGCGATGAAGTGCCGCATCTGGTCGGGGTAGCCGGCCACGATGACCACCACCTCGGCGCGGTGGTCCTCCATGAGCTTGACCAGCGTCGAGATCGCCTCCTGGCCGAAGTCGGAACCCTGGCCCTCGGGCACCAGCGCGTACGCCTCGTCGATGAAGAGCACGCCACCGAACGCGCGCCGGAAGGCAGCCTCCGTCTTGGGCGCGGTGTGCCCGACGTACTCGCCCACCAGTTGGCCGCGGTCGACCTCGACCAGGTGCCCGCTGGCGAGCATGCCCATGGCCGCCAGTAGTTGGCCGTAGAGGCGGGCGACGGTGGTCTTTCCGGTGCCCGGGTTGCCGGCGAAGATCAGGTGGCGGGACATCGGTGGCGGCGACAGCCCGGCGGCGCGTCGCCGCTGGACCATCTGCATCAGCTTGACCATGGTCTTGACGTCCTTCTTGACGCCGGTGAGACCGACCAGGGCGCCGAGTTGCGCGAGCAGGGCGTCGAGGTCCGCCTCCGATGCAACCGGATTGACCTTCCCGACGGACCTGCGCTGACCGCCTGCCGCCAGCGCCGGCACGGTCAGGGCGGAACGCTCCGCCGGGGTGGATCCCCAGGTGGCGCTGCCGACGTCGGTACTCCAACACTCCTGGAAGGTCGCCTGGCCGCCGTCGGCCTGGCTGACGTCCTCGTCGGCGTCGTGCACGTGGCAGCGCAGCAGTGTCGGGTCGGCGCCGCTGCCCACGTACACGGACGGGTAGGCGGTGTGCGACACCTCGGCGTCGATGACGAGACCGTGCGCGTCCGGCCCGAAGTAGAGACCGTTCTTCTTGCAGTGGCTCAACCGCAGGTCACGGATAACGGGTGCCGCCTCGGCCCAAACGGCAAGCCCACTGCCGCCGACCTCGGTGATCTCGCAGCCCTCCAGCACCGCGCGGGACTCCTCGCCGAGGAACACACCGGCCGCACCGCAACCCTCCACCCTGGTCCGGATCAGCGTCGGCGCGCAGCCCGCCGCCACCTCGATGCCGGTCTGCACGGCCGCGCTGATTCGACAGTCCTCCACCAACGGACGGTGCGGGGTGTCGAGGTGTACGCCTATCGTGCCGCCGGTGACTGTCACGTCGCGCAGAACGGCGTCGGCCGTGCCGTCGACGTGCACCCCATGGTGCTCGGCACCCTCGACGACTCCGCCCCGCACGTGCAGCAGAACCCGCTCACCGGCCCGGACGCCGATCTCCGGCGTACCCGCCACCACGCAGTCGACGAACGTGGCCTCGGTCGCGCCGACCAGGTGAACCGCAGTGAGCGCACTGCGGCGGATCTCGCAGTCCCGCAGCAGGACCCGACCACCCGCCGCGTAGATGCCGTTCGCGCCCGAGTCGGTGAGAGCGCCGGAGAAGCCGCGTACCTCGGCCTCGTCGCGGACCGCGAGCGCGGTCTGCCCGTTGTGTGCCACGCGGACGTCGTGCAGCGCGAGCCGGCTCTGCCCGGTCGCGAGGATCCCCGCCGACCCGGCCCGCTCCACGTCGGTGTCGTCGACGCGGACCTCGGGAGAACCCTCCAGGAGCAGTCCCGCCGCCTCGGTGCGGCTGATCCGGCACCGCTGGAGGGTGACTCCACCGTTCCCGGGATCACCCACCTGCGCGCCGGCCAGCATGCCGGGCTTGACCGTCGGCCACCAGGCCGCGTCGAAGGGCGCGCTGCCGGTCACCCGCACACCGTCGGCCGCGATGTCCTGTACCACGCAGTCGGTCAGGCGGGCCGTGGCCTGCTCGGTGATCGCGACGCCGACCGCGCCGATCCGGCCGAGCTGACACCGATCGAGTACGGCCGTGGCGGTGCCGCCGACGACCAGTCCGGCCCCGGTGATCGAGTCGAAATGCACGCCCACCAGTTCGCCGCGCGCCGACCCGGTCAGCACGACACCGTTCCCGTCGATGCGGTCCACCCGCACGTCGACGGCACCGAGCCGCGCGCCGTCCGTCGCCGTCACGCCCGTACCGGTGACGTCCTGCACCGCGCACTGCCGCAGCAGCGCCGCCGCTCCACCGGAAACCTCGACGGTCCCGCCGCTGACGATGGCCGCCTCCAGGGTCAGCGAGCCGCCGGTCACGCTGACCGCGACCTGGCCCCCACGGGTGCCGGAGACAGTCAGTCCGCGTACGGTCGCCGCGCCCCCACGGACGACGAGCGCCGGACCCTCGGCGGCGGTCAGCTCGGCGGCGCCCTCCTCCTCGACGAGGAGGGTGACCGGGCGGTCCAGGACGACCTGTTCGCGGTAGACGCCCGGCGCCACCACGATGACGGTGTCCTCCCGGGCGGCACGTACCGCCGCCCCGATGGTGCGGTGCCGGCCCCAACCCCTGGTGGACACGCGTTCCACCCGGCCCGTCGCCGAGATCGGCGCGAGGGTTTCGGTATCAGGTCTCACAGGCCACCTTCATCTGGGCGAGCGCGATCCGGCTGCCCTTGGCCCCAGCGCTACCGGCGAGGTCGAGAGCGACAGCGATCTTGTTCTGGTGCACCGGGAACGTGCCGGCCGGTGCCCAGGTGCCGGCGTGTGCCTTCTGGTCGAAGGTGAAGTTGGCGTACGGGGTTCCGCCCTGCCCCGGCGTCATCGCGTACCGGACCCGGTTGGCGGGGTTGTAGTCCCCCTCGGGTACGTAGACCGAGACGGCGCAGGTGTTCATGCCCTTCGGCGGCGCGAACCACCACGTGACCGACTCGACGCCGGCTTTCGTCTGCTTCGTCGCCGGAGGCGGCACCGTCGCGTACGTACCGTGGCAGTTGTCGCCGTTCCACCCACCGGTGCCGACGGTCCGCCACTGCGCGGTACGTCCGGCCGCCTCGAATCCGTGATCCGGCGCTGCGACGCAGTCCCAGCCGGCCACCATGCTCCAGGTGGTGGGCGCACCCGAGGCGAGCACTCCGTTGGGTGGGGCGGCCTGGGCCGGAGGTTTCTTCTCCAGCGGCTTGACCAGACTCCAGAAGATGCCGACCACCAGGGCGCCCACACACACCAGGGCGGACACCGTCACGAGAGTTGGCCAGCGCACGGTGAGTCGCTCACTGGTCGGGCGATCACCGGCGTGCTCCACGTAGGCGCGGACGAACTCCCGACGCCAACTGATCGCGGCTGCGGGCCCCGAACCCTGCGGCTCTGGCATCACCACTGTGGGGGCGCGGGACGGCTCAGCCACGGTCACCTCCAAGATTCCCGTTCACCAGACGGGTGGCCGACCGTCCCGGTTCACGAGTTCGTCGTGAATTTGCGAGTGACCACGCCCGGCGGGTGAACCGGGTGGTCCAGAAGCCCGTTCTGTAGGGGTCGTCGGCGCGGTCACCGGGAGGTCGGATGCAGTTCGGTGTGTACAGCGTGGGTGACCTCACGCCGGAACCAGCGCAGGGGCGGACGGTCAGTGAGCACGAGCGGCTGCGAGCCGTCGCCGTCATCGCCGAGCACGCCGAGGCAGCCGGATTCGACGTCTTCGCCGTCGGCGAGCACCACACCGGCGCGTACGTGACCTCGTCACCGGTGGCGCTGCTCGGATACGTGGCGGCCCGGACATCGCGGCTGCTGCTGTCCACGGCCACCACTCTGATCACCACGAACGATCCCGTACGGCTGGCCGAGGACTACGCGACGTTGCAGCACCTCTGCGCCGGTCGGCTCGACGTGATGCTCGGCCGGGGCGCCTCCCGCTCGGCCTATCCACTGTTCGGCCAGGAGATCCGCGACTCACACGCCCTCGCGGCAGAGAACTACGCCCTGCTGCACCAGCTCTGGCGTACCGAGGACGTGCACTGGTCCGGCACCTTCCGGACGCCGCTGCACGGTCACACCACGCTGCCGCGTCCGCTCGACGGCACCCCGCCGTACGTCTGGCACGCGGCGGTCACCAGCGAGGAGACCGCCGAGCAGGCCGCCCGGTACGGCGACGGCTTCTTCGCCAACCACATCTTCTGGCCGACGGAGCACACCCGTCGGCTCGTCGCGTACTACCGGGAGCGGAGCGCCGTACACGGTAAGGGCCCCGCAGTGGTCGGACTCGGCGGCCAGGTCTTCGTCCGTCCCCGCTCGCAGGACGCGGTCGACGAGTTCCGCCCCTACTTCGACAGGTCACCCGTCTACGGCGGGGGTCCGTCACTGGAGGAGTACACCGCGACGACCCCGCTCATCGTGGGCAGCCCCCAGCAGATCATCGACCGGGTGCTCGGCTTTCGTGAGTACGCCGGTGACTACCAGCGTCAACTGTTCCTCATCGATCACGCGGGGCTGCCCCTGCGGGTCGTCCGGGAGCAGCTCGACATCCTCGGCGAGGAGGTGCTACCCGTCCTGCGGCGTGAGGCACCCGCGCTGACCTGGACCTAGTCGGTTTGCGGTGGAACATCCGCGGTGACGACCGCGCCGCCGCCGGCCCGGGCCACGGTGAACGACGCCACCGACCTCAGCGGCACCGCCAGGTGACCGCTGACGTTCTGCGTCGTGTCGTCGGCCTCCCAGCTCAGTACGCGCCAGACATGGCCGTCCGACGTGGCCGCCATCAGGCGATAGCCGGTGCCCTTGGCGAGCCCGTCGACGGCGGCCCGGACGTCCACGCCGTCACCCTGCCCGGTGGCCACCACGGACAGCGAAGCGCCCGTCGCCGAGTCGGCCGCCACGGCGGTCACGGTCACCGCGAGCGGCGGCGTGACCCGACCGACGTGCTGCACCAGGGCTCCGATGGCCAGGCCGGCCACCGCCAGCGCGGTCGTGAGCAGCAGACCGGCGCGCACCACCGCACCGCGTCGACGCCGCCTCGGGGCACCCGGCCGATCCGCGAGGGCCTCCCCGCCGGGACGGCTGCGGTCGTTGCGTACCACCGCCGGAGCGGTGGAGACGGCCGCGACAGCCGGTCCTTGGCTGCGCAGCGGTCCGGCTTTCCCGGGGCCGGGCTCCTCCCGACCCGCCGACCGGGTCGGAGGCGGGCGTTCGGCGGTGGGGAGGATCGGCTCGGAGGAGAGCGCCTCGGACGGCCGCCGGGTCGATCCGGGCATGACCGACAGACGCGCGGCCGGCCCGGGCGCGACGCGAGGCACCGGTTCCGGTGCCGGCACCTCCCGGACCGGCAAAGCCGGAACCGGCGCTGGCGCGGTCGGGCCCGGGGCTGGCGCGGTCGGGCCCGGGGCTGGCGCGGTCGGACCCGGGGCTGGCGCGGTCGGACCCGGGGCTGGCGCGGTCGGACCCGGGGCTGGCGCGGTCGGACCCGGGGCTGGCGCGGTCGGACCCGGGGCCGACACGGCCGGGACCGGCGCGGACACAGTGGGGACCGGCGCGTCCGGAGCACCACCGGGGGCGGACGCTGGCGCAGCCGCATCTGGCACAGCAAGGGCTGGCACTACAGGGGCTGACACAGCAGGGGACGGCACGGCCGAGGCTGACGCGCCCGAGGCATCGGGGGCGGGCGCAGCCGCAAACGGTACGGCCTGGGCCGAAGTGGCGGCCGGGGCGACCGGCGACGCGGACGGCGACGCGGACGGCGGCCGAGCGGCCGGAGGGGCCACCGGTGGGGCGGCTGCCGACGACGATGTGGTGTTTCTCGGCGCGGGCGGTGACGTGGCGAGCGGGCGTGCGACCAGTGGCTGGGTGACCGGTGGCGGCTCCACCGGAGCGGGCGGCTGCGGCTCAGACGGGCGGCTGTCGGACCTGGCGGCTCCGGAGCCGGCGACCGCAGGCCCGTCGCCCGGGGACTCGGCGGCCAAGGACGCGGCGGCTTCGGGGCTGGCAGCTCTGGACCTGGCGACCTTGGATGCCACGGGCCCGGCCCGGTCCCGGAGTCGACGCCGCAGACCCGGTGTGGGCTCCGGCTCCGGTTGGTGCGCGAGGAACTCGACGAACCGGGCCGGGGGTGGGCCGGTGCGGTTCAGCGCCCCGAAGCTGTCGAGCAGTTCCTCCCGATCCTTCTCCGGCAGCAGTGCCAGCACCGCGATCGTCTCGATCACGGCCTCGGCGGCGTCCCGGCAGTCGGCACAGTCGTCGAGGTGCGCCGTCACCAGCGTTCCCTCCACGCGGTCGAGCACGTCGAGGTAGTACGGGGTGAGCAGTTCGGTGACGTGTGGGTTGCCAGCTCCGCCGCTCATCGTTCACCCGGCCGGGTGGACGGGTCGACATCCTCGTCGCTGGCAACTGCCTCATCAGGCTCGTCTAGCAGGGCCAGCGCCGCGACCGTCTCGACGATCTCGTCGGCATGGGCCTGGCAGCACGCGCACACCTGGAGGTGGCGGTGGATCAGATCACTCCGACCAGGGTCGAGCGCACCCAGGTAGTGGAGGACGAGCTGCTCCTCCTCGATGTGAGCGCCCCGCACGCTCTCCGCCCCTCTTCTCCGCCCAGCTTCCCGTCTCAGGACCCGAGCAGCCGCCGCCTCTGATCCTGCTGCGTCGTCAGCCTGCCCGACCGGTTGACCGGATTCCGGTTCCGGGTGGGGTTCCTGCCGGACGGGACCTGGTCTGCCCCGTCGATCTTTAGGACCATGCCAGAGTTCCGGTTGGCGATCCAGACCGTGCCGCCGCTGACGTCCCTGCGGCTCCACTGCCGGTCCGGGCGCGCGGCGGCCGGTCGCGGCGGGGCACCCTCGGCGGGCGAGGTTCTCAGCCCGTCGTACGCGTCGGTGACGTAGCCGGGCCGCGGGGAAGCGCTCTTCCACACCTTGTCCTCGGAACTCACGGAGAGCCCGAAGGCACCCATTTCGGCACGTCCGCGTCTGGTCGCCAGGAGGCGGTGCCACACGCGCCGCAGCTTTGCACGCTTTTTCATGATCCACTCTTTGCGGCTAGAACGTCCGGAAGGAGACGGCGCTCACCAGACGGCGCGGCGACGGCGGCGGTTCACGGTTCGTCGGACATTCGTTCTTTCGTCGGAGGCCGGAACACGAATCCTCGGGCGATGAGCGCCTCACGGAGCGCCTTGAGCCCGTAGAAGCTCCGCGACTTCACGGTGCCCGGCGGGACGGCCAGCAGTTCGGCGACTTCGGCCACGGACCGTTCCTGGAAGTACACCTCGACGAGCGTGACCCGCAGCCGCTCCGGAAGTGAGTTGAGGGCCGCGCGCACCTCCTGCGCGTCGATCATTCGCTCGAAAGCGTCGCCCGCCCCCGCGTGCGTGTCGATGAACTCGTCGGAACGCTCGTCGGGGCGCACGTTCGCGGCGCGAAGCTGGTCGATGAAGATGCGCTTGGCCACGGTGAGGAGCCAACCCCGACTCCAGCGCCCGTCCGCGTTGCGGGCACCCGGGTGCCGCCACGCTCTGAGCAGCACCTCCTGGACGATGTCCTGGGCACGGTGGACGTCGCCGCGCGTCAGTCGGGTCAGGAAGCTGAGCAGCACCGGTCCGTGGACCTGCTCCAGGTGTCGCAGCGCTTCCTCGTCGCTCTCATCGGTCGCGGCCGCCGACTGGTACGGGACGATCGGGGCGGCCTCGGGTTCGTCCGGGCCACGAAGACCTGAGGACATATGTGGCACCCGGCCACCATGCCAGTGATCACCAGACGTGTCATGACGTTGCCGCGCACCGACGGACGTCCCCGAAAGGGGACGTCCGTCATGTCCCGAGGGGGACGTCCGACCCCTGGATCAGCCTCGTGCCGGGCTGGGTTCGGTGAAGGAATCCTCGTCCTGGGCACGGTCTTCACGCAGCAACCGCCGCACGCGCAGGACCAGCATCACCGCCGCGACGAGCGCCAGGAGGGTCACGACCACGAGCAGAGTGGTACGTCCATCGGTCATCCCACCGCCGCTCACCGGCATGCCGCCGACCTTGGCCTTGGTGACCTCCTCCGGGAGCCGTGTGGTCACCGACGCCGCCAGGTCGATCAGGCCGTAGCCGTACCGGGCGTCGGGCACCTTGCCGCTGCCCATCTTCTGCGCCGTCGCCTCGATCCGGTGGGCCACCTGCTGCGCCGTCAGATCCGGGTACGCGGCCCGTACCAGCGCCGCGGCACCGGCAACGAACGCCACCGCGTACTGGGTGCCCGAACGTGCCGACGAACCGGTGCCGGTGATGCCGAGCTCGGTGATGTTGACACCGGGCGCCACCACGTCGATACGGCCGAGGTGGTAGTCCGCCGCCCACTGCCCGTCCATGCCGATGCCGCCGACCCGCAGCAGGCCCGGGCTTGTCCTGGCGTCCTGCGCCACCACCACCGAGGACAACGGGGAGCACGCCACCACGACGACGTCCTTGCCCACCGCGCCGTTGACCGCTGCGATGACGCCGGGGTCGTTGGTGTCCACGTGTGCCCCGAGCGCGATCACCGTCGCGCCCGCCTCGGCGGCCGCCGTGATCGCCGACGCGCTGTCCTCGGGGCGGGCCTTGCCGGCGGCGTCGGTGATCCGGACGGGCATGACGGTGGCATCGGGAGCGATACCGCTCGACCCCCGGTCCTGGCTCACGATGAGCCCGGCCATCCCGGTGCCGGTGCCCAGGCAGTCGGTGTCGCCCCGACCCGACCCGGCGATGATGTCCATTCCCTCCGAGACGTGGCCGGCCAACTGCGGGAGGCTGCCGTCGACGCCGGAGTCGATCACGGCGACCAGTTGACCGTTGCCCTTGCTCGTGGGCCACGCCTGGTCGGGTGCGAGTCGAAGGGTGGCCCAGTTCGACTTGGAAGAGGACGTCGAGGCGGTCGCGCACTGGCCCGGCTTCGGTTTCGTACCCGGCTTGGTGGTCTTGCCGGGCTTCGTGGTCGAACCCGGCGGTGTCGTGCCCTTGCCGGGCTTCGTCGCGCCGGGGGACGGCGACGACTGCGGCCTCGGACCGGGCGACGGCACCGTCACGGGTGACTTGTCCCCGAGTGCTCCGTGCTGCACGCCGGCGCCGACCGCGTCCCACGGCAGGATCAGCATCCAACCGGGGTTGAGCTTCGCCGGATCGGTCAGGGCCTGGCCGTCGGGCTGCTTCCGGCCGGCGTTCAGATTGAAGATCTCCGACGATCGGGAGCCACTGCCCAGGAACCGGTCGGCGACCTCCGTCAGGTTCTCCGGCTTCCCGGCGTACGACGTTGTCACCGTGTAGTACTTGACGTCCTCGGCGGCGGACGCCGCCTGCGCGGTGAGGCCGAGCAGCGCCAGAACCATCGCGGTGACCAGGCTGACGCGTCCGGCCGAGCGGGTGTTGCAGGACATGTATTCACCTTCGTCGTCGCCCCGGACTTCTCCGCGCGGCCGCCCGACCGGCACGCCGGTCGGCCACGCCAGCCAGACGAGGTGGGTCATCCACCGGTTCACGATGTCGACGAACTTTCTTCGGCGACGAAGCGAAAGCGTGAACCGGCATCAGTGTCCGGCCGTTACCTCGTCGACCCGTACCACCGTGGCGTGAAGGTGTGTAGCAGTGACTCCGTTCAACCGAAGTCCTCGACCCAACCGATGGCAGTTGCCCCGACTTCGCCGCCGGCACGCGGCGATCGCCGGGTTAGGTGTCCTTACCCTCATGGCTGGTGTTCTGCCGATGGCGGGGGACGGTCCCGCAGCGGTGGCCGCGGAGGCGGTCGCCGGCGCGCCGGTGCCGCCCGCGCTGTCCGAGACGATCGTCGCGGCGTCCCTGTCGTGCCCGACGTTGAACCCGTCCCGCCTGTCCGCCCAGATCATGATGGCGTCGGGCTTCAACACGGGTGACAGCCGGGGCGTCGCCGGTCTCGACGACGACGACTGGAAGCTCTGGCGCCCGACGAAGACCGCGAACCGGGCCGACAGTGAGGCCAACATCTACGCCCTGGCCCACCACACCTGCGACACCGCCGGCCGACTGCGGGCCGCCGGGCTCACCGGCGACCTGTGGCCGCTGGCCATGGCCGCCGACACGAGCGGACTCGCGGCTGTCACCAGGGCCAAGGGCATCCCGGACGCCGCCCGCGTCTACGTCAACCGCCTTGAGGCGTACGCGCGCTGGTACGCCGACCAGCAGCCGTTCCGCATCGACGCCAAGGCCGCAGAGTCCTCGCCGTCGGCGGCGATCCCCGTGCCGGAGGCCTACGTCGCCGCGATCCGCAAGGCCGGCTCGGTGTGCCCGGCCGTCCCGCCACCACTGGTGGCGGCGCAGCTCATGGCGGCGTCGAAGTTCGACGCCAACCTGCGGTCGCCGGAGGGCAACCAGGGCATCGCCCAGTTCAGCCCGGAATTGTGGAGTCAGTACCGTGCCACGGCGTCCGCCTCGGTGTGGAACCCGAACGACGCCATTCCGGCGCTCGGCATGGCCATGTGCGACCTGGGCGCACAGCTGACCGACCTGAACGGCGCCGAGCCGTACCGGCTCGCTCTCGCCGCCTTCCAGTGGGGCGACATGGCGGTCCGCGCGGCCGGTGGGGTGCCCAGGGCGAACGTCCCCCAGCTCGCCGACATGACGCCGCGCTACGTCTCGGCGTACGAGAAGGACACCCGGCTGGGCGGCGGCCCGGCCAAGCCCGGCAGTTCGCCGACGCCCGCGAGCCCGAGCCCGAGCCCGAGCCCGGCGATGACGCCGACGCCGACGGGTGCCAGCCCCGGCGCCGTTCCCCCGGCCGGCGGTGGGTCCCAGGGCCAGGGCACGTCCACCACCTCACCCAGCCCGGCCGCCGGCAATCCGCAGGCCCCACCGGCGACCATCGCGGGGCTTCGGGTGGGTCAGAAGTACAAGCTGCTCAACGACCACACGAACTCGGTGGCCGAGCTGCCGGACCAGGACACCAACAAGAGTGTCGGCGCGCACGTCCAGCTCTGGCTGAAGAGGGACCAGGCTGATCAGTACTGGAAGGTGACGGCGGCCCCGGCGGCCGGTTACATCGTCTTCGTGAACACCTTCAGCGGTCACGCCCTGGGCCTCGAATCCGGCGGAACCTGGGACGGCGCGAAGGTCCTCCAGGTGAAGCTGAACCCGGCCGACCCCACGCAGCAGTGGTACCTGCAGGATGCCGGCGGCGGCAAGTGGTTCATCCGCAACCACGCGACCGGCAAGACGCTGGACATCCTCGGCGACGACCTGGGACCGGTGTCGGACGGCACCTGGAACGGCAAGTGGGTCGAGCAGTGGGACATCGTCCCCGGCCAGCGCGACCAGCTGTGGAGTTTCATCCAGTGACGACGCGGTGCGGCCCCGGGCTGGTGCGCCCGGGGCCGCACCGTCACACTCCTCTCGGCACGTCCACCGCGAAGGACGCACGTTCTGCGCAAAGGCGATAAAAACGCACATGCTGGGTAATAGCCTCATATCGGATTATTGGTAACACCGAGAGAGGCAGATGCATGAAGGCCGTCGTATTTCACGCCGTGGGTGACATCCGCCTCGAGGATGTCCCGGAGCCGACCCTGCAGGCCCCTACCGACGCGATCGTGCGCCTGACCGGCTCCGCCATCTGCGGAACGGACCTGCACTTCGTGCGCGGCACTTTCACCGGGTTCGACGAGGGTCAGATCCTCGGTCACGAAGGTGTGGGCGTCGTCGAGAGCGTCGGCTCGGACGTCAAGAACATCAAGGTCGGCCAACGCGTTGTCATCCCGTCCACGGTTGGCTGCGGCGAGTGCAAGTTCTGCCGACGTGAGTTGTACGCCCAGTGCGACCGGGCCAACCCTGGCGGCAAGCTGGCGGGCAGCGTCTTCTACGGAGGGCCGGTGGCGACCGGAAATCTTCCCGGTCTGCAGGCCGAGAAGGCTCGGGTCCTCTACGCCGATGTCAACCTCGTACCGATTCCGGATGGAATCACCGACGACCAGGCCGTCATCGTCAGTGACATCTTGACCACCGCCTGGTTCGGCACCGAACTTGCCGAGGTCGAGGAGGGCGACGATGTCCTGATCTTCGGCTGCGGACCGGTGGGGCAGCTCGCCATCGCGTCGGCAAAACTCAAGGGAGCGCGGGTCATCGCGGTTGACCGCCTGACCGAGCGGCTCCAAGCCGCGAAGCGGCAGGGCGCGGACACCATCAACTTCGACGAGGAGAAGGTGGTCGACGCGGTGCTTCGGCTGACCGACGGCGACGGCGCGGCCAAGGTCATCGATCTCGTCGGTATCGACGCCCAGCACCCGCAGCAGGGGCCGGGCGTCCCCGGGAAGGACGAAGCGGCCGCCATCGCCCAGGTTCGGAAGTCGGCCACACCAGACGCCATCCGGAGCGGCGACCACTGGGTCGCCGGCGACAACCCCGCCCAGGTGTTGGAGTGGGCCGTGGAGTGCGCCGCGAAGGTGGGAACCATCGCGATCGTGGGCGTCTACCCTCCGACGATCAGCTCCTACCCCATTGGCACGGCGATCAACAAGAACCTGACCATCCGAATGGGCATCTGCAACCACCGCCGCTACGTGCAGGTGATCTTCGATCACATCCTGGCCGGCCGGCTCGACCCCACGAAGATCGTCACGCAGGACGAGCCCATCGCCGACATTATCGAGGCGTACGAGGCCTTCGACCACCGCCGTAAGGGCTGGCTGAAGGTCGAAGTTCAGCCACAGGGCTGACGGTCGCCACACAACCGCCCGCACCTGCCGCGACGGGTGCGGGCGGACTACACTGCGGGCACCGTCACTTCCAGCGCGGACCGTTGCGCACCAAGCGGGCGCTGAGCAGGACGAGTCCGAGCAGGCCGACCAGCCACACCGCCTCGACGAGCAGGGGTCGTACGCCGATCGCCTCGGGGAAGTACGACGTGGTCTGCAGCAGCGCGACGACACACCCGTTCGGGTGGATGTCGCTGATGGTGCGGTACGGCTGCGGGAGCAGGGCGGTCGCCACGGCACCGCCCGACGCCGCGTTGCCGATCGCGATGAAGATCAACCAGGTCGGCACCACCGCCCATCGGCCGATGAGGATCACCATCAGCGTGCCGAAGAGACCGGTGACGGCGATCTGGGCGGCCAGTGTGCCCCACAGGGCCGGCAGGGACGCGGGAAGCGCCCCGAGAACCGGGCCCACGATGACCGCCAGCGCCAGTCCGCCGATAACGGCGAGTCCGGCGATGATGGAGAGCCAGGTCCGCAGCGGTAGTCGGCCGACGTTCATCCGCAGTTGCAGGGCGGTGAGGAAGCCGAGCAGGGTGGCGGCGATCATCGCGTAGAAGGCGGCAAGGCCGGAGCGGTCGGTGTCGGGCAGTGGCCGGACGTCGGTGACGACCAGTTTCCGTCCGCCCTGCTCGTCCAGCTTCAGAGCGGCGTTGCGCAGCATCTGAGCGAGGGAGTTGCCGGCGGCGCTGGCGACGAGGAGCCGAGACCTACCCGGCTCGGCGATCAGGGCCGCGTAGACCTTCTGCTGCTCGATGGCGTGTTCGGCCGCTTCGGCGGTTGGGTAGCTGCGATATTCGAGCGCGCCACGCATGCTCGACTTCAGCTGTTGGGCGATCGCTCCGTCGCTCGTCTCGCCACCGACGAGCGCCGCGGCGATGCGCTGCGGCGGCGGACGGTCCAGTGCCAGGGTGTACGAGGCCACGAACGTCATGGCCAGCACGATGCCGACGACCACGACGGTCAGCACCGTGCGGA
This sequence comes from Micromonospora sp. NPDC049102, assembly GCF_043197485.1. Taxonomy (NCBI): domain Bacteria; kingdom Bacillati; phylum Actinomycetota; class Actinomycetes; order Micromonosporales; family Micromonosporaceae; genus Micromonospora; species Micromonospora sp. NPDC049102. The sequence goes on from NZ_JBICTE010000033.1 coordinate 64,841, forward strand.
GTTCCCCGGGTTTGTGCTCCCCGCCAGCCGTGTTCCTGGTCAAGAGTCCCCCTCGTGTCGGCGTGACCGTCGACGGCGGGGCGGGAGCCGATCTGGCCCCCGCCCCGGTTCGCTAGCTGTTGGCAGGTACGGCGAGGTCCGGGAACGGTGTCCAGCCGTCCTGCGCGATGGTCGCCCGGACGGTCTGCACCGTCTCGACCAGTCGTGGCGGCAGATCCCGCTGAGCCTGCCGGAAGTGGTCCGATCGCAGATGCGCGTTCACCGCCGCCTCGTCCCGGTAGGACTCGATCAGGATGTACTCGTTCGGGTCGTCGACGCTGCGCGACCAGTCGAACCACAGACACCCGGTCTCGGCACGGGTCGCGCGGGTGAGGTCGGCGACCGTCTCCGGCCACTGCTGCGCGTCCTCGGGCCGTACCCGGAACCTCGCGGTGATGATGAGCATGCAGTGCCCCTCAGCGCGCTCGTGCCGCGAACAGTTCGATCACCTTCGGGTTGAAGGCCGGAATGTCGTCGGGCTTCCGGCTCGTCACCAGGTTGTCGTCGACGACGACCTCCTGGTCGACCCAGGTCGCGCCGGCGTTGACCATGTCGGTACGCAGTGACGGCCAGGACGTCATCGTCCGGCCCCGCGCGACGTCGGCCTCGGCCAGCAGCCAGAGGGCGTGGCAGATCGCGGCGACCGGTTTGCCGGCGTCGAAGAAGTCCCGCACGAACTGGACGGCCGTCGGGTTCGTCCGCATCGTGTCCGGATTGCCGACGCCGCCGGGCAGCACCAGCGCCGCGTAGTCCGCCGCCGAGACCTCACCGACCTGCTTGTCCACCGGGAAGGTGTCGCCCTTGTCGTAGTGGTTGAAGAGCTGGATCGTGCCACCCTTGTTGGAGATCAGTTCCAGGTCCGCGCCGGCCGCCTTGAGTGCGTTCCACGGCTCGACCAGCTCGGGAGTCTCCACCATGTCGGTGGCGAGAACCGCGATCCTGACCCCGCTCAGTGCCTTGTCCGTCATTTTCCGTCCCGTCCTTGGGCTCGTGTTGGTTGTCGTTGTGTGGAAAAGCCGGTCAGGGTCGCAATGCGACCTTGAGCCATCCCGGGCTGCGGAGATCGAACTCCCGGTACGCGCTGAGCGCGTCCGTCACCGGCTCGTGCTGCGTCACCACCGTCGCCGGGTCGATGCGGCCCGACTCGACCATCGCCAACAGCTTCGGGATGTAGCGCGGGTGGTTGCCGTTACCGGCCTGCACGGTGAGGTTGCGGCCCAGCACGGTGCCGATCGGGAAGTAGCGGTCGTTCGCCGGGTAGACGCCCACGATTCCGAGGGTGCCCATCTTGGCGAGGCTCTCGACAGCCCAGGTCTGTGCCTGGGTGGGGGCGTCGCCCGGCTTCCACCGGCCGTCGGTCACGTCCTGGTTGGCGTCGGGGGAGATCTCCCGCTGCTCGTTGCGGTTCTGCTCGGCGGCCGCGCGCGTACCCTCGGCGGCGGGCCCGGCCTTGGCGCTCTCCGCGTCCACTCCGACAGCGTCCACCGCGCAGTCGGCGCCGATGCCCCCGGTCAGCTCCATGACGGCCTGCACCGGGTCCACCTCGTTGAAGTTGACCACCTCGGCGCCGTGGAGTCTCGCCTTCTCCAGACGGTCGGCGTGCCCGTCGATCGCGATGACCCGCGACGCGCCGCGCTGGAACGCCGACACCACGGCGAACTGACCGACCGGACCGCAGCCCCACACCGTGGCGATATTTCCGTCCCGCACGTTCGCGAGAACCGCGCCGAAGTAGCCGGTCGGGTAGATGTCGGACAGGGTGATCGCCTGATCGTCCGTGACGGTGTCCGGCAGTCGGAAAAGATTGGTGTGGGCGAACGGAACCCGCGCGTACTCGGCCTGCAGACCGTTGAAAGGACCCTGGGGCTTTGGCGACCCGAAGGATGCCGTGCCGGATCGCGGGCCGTAGGGGTTGATGTCGTCGCATTGCGCGAAGTAGCCGCGCCGACAGTAGGAGCAGGAGCCACAACCAAGTACCGCCGAGATGAGTACGCGATCACCCGGCTTGAAGCTGCGGACCTGCGAGCCGACCTCCTCGACCACGCCGACGCCCTCATGACCGAGGATGCGGCCCTGCTCCATCTCGGACATCGTGCCGCGGATGAAGTGCAGGTCGGTACCGCAGATCGCCGCCGTCGTCACTCGTACAATGGCGTCGGTCGGCTGTTCAATTTTCGGCTCGGGGACATCGTCTACCCTGATGTCGCCCGTGCCGTGATAAACGACTGCCTTCATCAATACCTCCCACTCACGTCTGCCAGGCGTTCAGCGAAAGCGCAGATACCCCTCGGGGGAGGATTGAAACAATAGAGTAAGCGACGCCACGACAACGGAGAATCGGAGAAAATTCCCCACGCTAAGGCTCGGAACTTTACGCGGAGTTGATTTCCACCGTACGGCTGGACCCGTCCTACCGATGATCTGATTTCGGCCCCCGGGACAGCGCGGCCTGCCGCCGACAAGGGATACTCTGCGGACCCATATCGATGAGCCACCCGTCGGCGGCGCGCAGGCGTAGCGAGCTCCGCAGCCACGCCGACGGACGCCTCGACTCAGCGACCAGGAGAAACCCACCTCACATGCATAGAAGACTGCTCTGCGTGCTGATGTCCGCCGGCCTCGTGGTCGGTACGGCGCTCGGCGTCACGCATCCGGCGCAGGCCGCAGACCCGTCCGTCGACGGTGGCGGCCGAGCGAACGCCGGCATCGCCCCGGGCGCGCGCAGCAGCGCGATGGCCAAGAGCGCCGCCATCCCGGCGGGTTACACGGTCCGGGGCATCGACGTCTCCAGCCACGACCACAACCTGGGCCCGATCAACTGGCCCGCGGTCGCGGCGAGCGGCGTCAAGTTCGCCTACGTCAAGGCGACGGAGGGTAGGACGTACCTCAATCCGTACTTCGCCGAGGACTACGCGGCGGCCAAGGACGCCGGCCTTCTGGTCGGTGCCTACCACTTCACCCGTCCGGACAGCCGCGACCCGATCAACGAGGCCAACTACTTCGTCGACAACGCGAAGTTCGCCAAGGACGGCCAGACCCTGGTGCCGATGGTCGACATCGAATGGCCCTACTGGAGCGGCGCGCCCACCTGTTACGGGCTCACCCCGACCGAGATGTCGAACTGGATCAAGGCCTTCACCAACCAGATCAAGGCACGTATCGGCCGGCCTCCGATGATCTACACGAACACCAACTACTGGAACCCCTGCACCGGAAAGAACGCGTCGTTCGGCGCGAACCCGTTGGACATCGCCGGCTACACCGCCACTCGCCCGCCGCTGCCGGCAGGTTGGACCACGGAGACCATCTGGCAGTACGCCGCCGGCAACCCGAGCCAGCCCGGCAACTACAGCCAGAACGTCTTCAACGGCACCTACGCGGCTCTCACCAAGCTCACCAGCGCACCGGTGGCCGCACCTCCCGTCGCGCTCCGCTCGCGGGCGAACAAGCGGTACGTGGTGGCCGAGAGCGCCGGTGCCAAGCCGCTGATCGCCAGTCGCACGACTGTCGCCCGGTGGGAGCAGTTCGACGTGATCAGCGCGGGCGGCAGCTACGTGGCGCTCCGCTCACGGTCCAACGGTCGGTACGTGAGCGCGGAGAGCAAGGGTGCCAAGCCGCTGATCGCCAACCGGACCAAGGTCAGCACCTGGGAGAAGTTCACCATCATCAAGAACTCGGACGGCACGATCAGCCTGCGCGCCGCGGCCAACGGCAAGTACGTGGTGGCGGAGAGCAAGGGCACCAAGCCCCTCATCGCCAACCGTACGTCGATCAGTAGCTGGGAGAAGTTCGACCGGATCAGCCTCTGAGCCCCGCCGCTGCCCGGCACCCCGCAACGGGGCGCCGGGCAGCGGTCTGTCATCACCGGCTCGCTGCTTACCGCTGCCCGCCGTCCAGGTAGCGCAGCACCGCGGTGACCCGGCGGTCAGCGCGGTCGTCCGGCGGTAGCTGGAGTTTGGCGAAGATGCTGCGGATGTGTTTGTGTACCGCCCCGTCGGTGACGAACAGCCGCTCGGCGATCGCGGTGTTGCCGAGCCCTTCGGCCATCAGCCCCAGCACCTCACGCTCGCGGGGTGACAACTCGCCCAGCGCCGCGTCCGACCGGCGGTTGCGGGCCAACAACTGGGCCACCACCTCCGGGTCGATCACGCTGCCGCCGTCCGCGACACGGCGCAGCACGGCGAGGAACTCCTCGACCCGGCCGACGCGCTCCTTCAACAGATAGCCCAGCCCGACAGCGCCCACCGAGAACAGGTCGGTGGCGAACGCCTGCTCGACGTACGCCGACAGGACCAGCACCGCGAGGCCGGGCCGCCGTCGCCGGGCCTCCACCGCGGCCACGATGCCCTCGTCCGTGTGCGTCGGCGGCATGCGTACGTCCACGATCGCCACGTCCGGCGCGTGCTCGTCGACGGCGACCAGGAATTCGCCAGGTGTGCCGGCCGTGGCGACGACGTCCAACTTCTCGGCCCGCAACAGCAGCGCCAGCCCCTCGCGCAGCAGCGGATCGTCCTCCGCGATCACGATCCGCATGGCAGCTCCACGTGCATCCTCGTCGGTCCTCCCGATGGGCTGGTCAGTGTCATCCGGCCGTCGTACGCCTCGACCCGCCGCCGGATGCCGGTGAGCCCGGAGCCGTGTGCCTCGTCGGCATCGCCACGCCCGTCGTCCTCGATGGTCACCAACAGCAGTCCCTGCTCACGGCGCACGGCGACGTCCACCTGGCTCGCGCCACTGTGCCGGACGACGTTGGTCAGCGCCTCGGCCACCACGAAGTACGCGGTGGCCTCGACCGAGGCCGCGCAGCGGACGGCCACGTCGACCGCGAGCCGGCAGGGCACCGCGCAACTGCCGGCGAGGCCCGCCAGCGCGCCGGCCAGCCCTCGGTCGTCCAGCACGGGCGGCAGGATGCCCCGCACCACCGTACGCAGTTCGCCGAGCGCCTGTTCCGCAGCGTCCTGCGCCTGCCCGATGATCTCGTCGGCGCGCTCGGGGTCGCGCCGCACGGCTCGCCGGGCTGCTCCCAGCAACACGTTGACCGCGACCAGCCGATTCTGCGTACCGTCGTGCAGCGACCGCTCGATGCGGCGCAGTTCCAGCGCGTGGGCGTCCAGCGCGGCGGCCCGGGTGGCCGTCAGCGCGGCCACCCGCAGCGACAGGTCGATCCCCGGCGGCGGGGGCAGCAGCAATCGGCCTGGCCAGGCCTGGACGCGGGCCAGCGCCGGACCGAACCCGAACGCGGCGACCAGCAGGCCCACCCCGAGCAGGCCCACCAGCAGCGCCTCGGACAGCCCGTCGACACGCCACCAGACGAACCCCGGGGCGCCGTCCTCGGGCGAGACCAGCCGGTACCACAGCGGGAAGGTGACGTCCTGGACGGCGTTGACCGGCAGGGCGAGGCCGACCAGCCCCAACACCAGCCCGATTGTCGAGTGGAGCGTGAGCCAGCCCAGCTCCCGGCGCACGAACGGATCGCGTGCCGCCTCCCGCAACCCGTCCTGCACCGGCCCCGGCGCGGGTATCGACGTGCCCCAGCGGGACAGCCGACCCCGCTCCCGATCGGCCACCGAGCGCACCGACCGCAGGGCGCCGGGCACCAACCGAAGCCCCAGCCCGGTCAGGCAGGTCACCGCCACGACCATCACCCAGAGCAACGCGCCCAACGCGAGCAGCGCGGTGCCGAGCCCGCCGACGAGGTGTTCGAGGGCGTCGACCGAGGCGCGCAGCCGGCCCCGCACGTGTCCCATCGCCACCCACCTCCAGCGCCAACATAGGTCACGGTGGGCACCCTCGGCAGCGTCCGCGGCGGAAAGTACAGCCTGCTGTACCAGCGGTTGTCGAGCGGGGAGACTCGTCGCCGGGGGTTACCGCTTCGCCGCCCAGAAGACGTAGACCGCGCCGTACGGCACGGCCTTCGTGGCACCGTCCGTGCAGGCGCCCGCCGGGGCCGCGCCGCCCGAGGTCCGGAGCCGACTGATGTACGCCACCTTGCCGAGCGTGCCGGTGCCGGTGTGGCTGTCCACCGTCAGCAGCAACTCCGGGATCGTCCCCGCACGCGGGCTCTCCGCCGTCTTCTTGGCGGTGATCAGGGAGTTGTCGCGCTGGGACTGCCAGCTCGGTCCCTTGAAGTGGTGGATCCGACCACCGGTCCCGAGGAGCTGGGCCTCCGGCACGGAAGCGCCGGTGAACACGCCACCGGTGCAGGTGTAGGTCTGCGTTCCCCGGGTGACGACGTACGCGCCGACCGGTCGAGAACCCGCCGGCGGCTTGATCGCTGCGGCGATTCGCGGGATGTCGACCCGGCGGGCGTCCGGTCCAACGGCAGCCGGGGCAGCCACCTCGGCCGCGGAGGCCTGATGGGTCACCGCTCCGGCCGCCGCGAGAAGACCGGCCACTCCGACGACCAGGAGTCCCCGCAAGCGGGAACGAGACATGCTGCGCATGAGATTCCTCCGATTCGGGCGGGCAGGTTCCTGCCCACCTGAATCCTTTTACGGACGGAATCCGCGCGCCGATCAAAACCGCGTGACATTTGATCGACCGTTCACCCGCGAGGCGTACCGGACAGGATTTCAGCCGGTGGCGGCTGCCAGCCGCCGGACGGACCCGGCGCGGGCCGCCCAACGCCCGTCCTCGTGGCGTACCTCGATGGGGTGCGCGAAGGCCGCCGAAACCTGCGCGGTCGTGACCGTCTCGTCGGCCGGGCCGGCGGCGACCACGCTGCCGCCGCTGATCAACATCGCGTGGGTGGTCGTGGCCGGAAGCTCCTCGAGGTGGTGGGTGACCATGATCGAGGCGAGGCGGGGGTGGGTCGCGCGGAGAAGGTCGATGGTCTCGAGCAACTGTTCGCGGGCCGCGACGTCGAGACCGGTCGAGGGCTCGTCCAGCAGCAGCAGTCGCGGCTGACTGATGAGAGCCCGGACGATCAGGGCACGACCCCGCTCGCCCTGCGAGAGGGTGGGCCAGCGTTCGTCGGCCCTGTCGACCAGCCCGAACGTGCTCAGCAGGGAATCCGTCCGTGCACGGTCATCCTGGGTCGGCCGCCAGCGTGGCGGCAGGTCTACCGACCCGACGAACCCGGTCAGGACGACCTCACGGATGGTCAGAGGCGACCGCAGCGGATGGCGGGGGTTCACGTGACCGATCGCCCTGCGCAACTGTTGCAGGTCGACGCGGCCGAGTTGCTGACCGAGGATGCGCACGATTCCCGAGCTCGGATGGGTGAGCGCGCCGCAGAAGCCCAGCAGCGTGCTCTTGCCCGCGCCGTTCGGGCCGAGGAGCGCCCAGTGCTCGCCTTCGCGCACGGTGAGGTCGATGCCGTGCAGGATCTGCTTGCCGTCCCGCCGGAACGTCACGTCGCACAGTTCGACGACGGGGGACGGAGGGAGTGTCTCGGCGGACCTGGCGAGCATGGCCTTCTCTCGGTACGGCAGCGTACAAGGTACGACGACGGTCGCCCCTGCACGCTGCCACAGACCGGCCCGCAGGTCAGTGACCGGGGCCACCGCCGCTGAAGTGCTCGCCCGGGTGCGGTCGTCGTCGAGGTAGACCAGATCGGTTCGATGAATCTACACTCATCTCTGTTAACGCTCACACTCGTCCCAGTGCTGAGGCAGCAACGCCGTGCCGATCCGACGATCGGCGCGAGCCGGGCAACGCCCGGCAGCCGGCGGCTGCTCGGTCCGCCGGCCCCCGAGGTTGCCGGCTGCCCGTGGCGGCCCTACCGATCGGCCAACGCCCTCGGCCAGCTCGACCGACCCAGGGAGAAGACATGCGAACGAAGGCACGGTGGCTCGCGACACTCGCGGCGCTCGGTGTCGTGGTCGTCGGAGTGGTGGCACCCACCTCGCCGGCCAGCGCGGAATCCAACGGCGGCGTACGCGTGATGCCCCTCGGTGACTCCATCACCGAGGGCACGCAGGTCCCCGGCGGCTACCGCATCGGGCTCTGGCAGCGTCTCGTCAGTGGCCGGTACACGGTGGACTTCGTCGGATCGCAGTTCAACGGGCCCGCCAGCCTCGGCGACCACGACCACCAGGGGCACCCCGGCTGGCGCATCGACCAGATCGACGCGAACATCGTCAACTGGCTGAACACCCAACGGCCGCAGACCGTCCTGCTGCACATCGGCACCAACGACATCCTGCAGAACTACAACGTGAGCACCGCGCCGAACCGGCTCTCCACGCTGATCGACAAGATCACCATCACCGCGCCCACCGCCGAGGTGTTCGTCGCGCAACTCATCCCGCTCTCCAACAGCAACCAGGAGAACGCCGCCCGTACGTTCAACGCGGCGATCCCCGGCATCGTGCAGAGCAGGGCCAACGCCGGTAAGCGGGTGCACCTGGTCGACATGCACAGCGCGCTCACCACCGCCGACCTGATCGACGGCGTCCACCCCACCGCCGGCGGTTACGACAAGATGGCTGCCCGCTGGTACAGCGCGTTGCAGTCGGTCCCCGGCAGCATCGGCGACCCGAGCAGCGGCGGCGGCCAGACCACCACCACCCTCGTGGGCACGCTGTCCGGCCGGTGCGTCGACGTCCCCGGCTCCTCCACCACCGACGGCACCCAGGTGCAGTTGTGGGACTGCCACGGCCGCACCAACCAGCAGTGGACCTACACGTCCGGCAAGGCCCTGACGGTGTACGGCAACAAGTGTCTCGACGCCGCCGGCTACGGCACCTCGCCGGGCACCCTGGTCACCATCTACGACTGCCACGGCGGCACGAACCAGCAGTGGAACGTCAACGCCAACGGCACCATCACCGGCGTGCAGTCCGGCCTCTGCCTGGACCCCTACAACCAGGGCACAGCCAACGGCACCAAGCTCGTCCTCTGGACCTGCACCGGCCAGACCAACCAGCAGTGGAGCCGTCGATGAAGCGGCTCGGCACCGCCAGCTGGCTGACGGGGGCACTGGCCGTGGCCCTCGGCATGGCACTGGCGACGACGACCCGGGACGCGGCGGTCGCGGACAGCCCGTACCAGCGGGGCCCGGACCCGACCCTGGCCAGCGTGGCCGCCACCCGGGGCCCGTTCGCCACGACGCAGGCGACCGTCCCAGCCGGCAACGGTTTCAACGGCGGGTACGTCTACTACCCCACCGACACCAGCCTGGGCACCTGGGGCGCGATCGCGATCGTCCCCGGCTACTCCGCCCTGTTCGCCAACGAGGAGGCCTGGATGGGCCCCTGGCTGGCCTCGTTCGGGTTCGTGGTGATCGGCATCGAGACCAACAGCCGTACCGACGGCGCCGACGCCCGGGCCACCCAACTGCTCGCCGCGTTGGACTACCTCACCCGGACCAGCCCGGTCCGCAACAGGGTCGACCCGAGCCGACTGGGCGTGATGGGCCACTCGGCGGGCGGCGCGGGCACCCTGCTCGCCTCGCTCCGGCGACCCACCCTGAAGACGGCGGTCGGTCTCGCACCGGGCACCCCCGGCAACAACCTGAACATGTCCAGCACCCAGGTGCCCACCATGCTCATCTCCGGCCAGAACGACGGCACGGTCACTCCCTCGTACGTCCAGGGGATCTACAACAGCCTGCCGGCCACCGTCGAACACGCCTGGGCCGAGCTGGCCGGCAACGACCACCTCTCCTTCACCAGGTCGAACCCGACCGAGATGCGACTCCTGATCCCCTGGCTCAAGACGTTCCTCGACAACGACACGCGCTACACCCAGTTCCTCTGCCCGCTGGCGGACAGCCGGGGCGTCTCGCGGTACAGCGCCACCTGCCCCCTGGTGCCGCCGGGTGAACCGACACCACCGCCCACCACGGGTACGCCCACCACACCGCCTCCCACCACGCCACCGCCGACCACGCCGCCTCCCTCGGGTGCCGCCTGCACCGCCACCTACCGCACGGTCAACTCGTGGTCCGGAGGCTTCCAGGGTGAGGTCACCGTGACCGCCGGCACCGCCGCCGTCGACGGGTGGACCGTCCGTTGGACCCTGGGGAACGGCCAGAGCATCAGTCAGGTCTGGAACGGCACCCTGAGCACCAGCGGCTCGACAGCGACCGTCCGCAACGCGGTGTACAACGGCTCGCTGGCACCGGGCACCACGACGACGTTCGGCTTCCTCGGCTCCGGTACGCCGACCACCCCGTCGCCAACCTGCACCAGCCCCTGAGCAGCCGCGCGGGGGACGGCGATTCTCCGCCTCCCCCGCGTCCTGCGCTGCCGGCCGACAGGGAGCTGCCGACCGGCACGGTCAGCGACTCTCGTCGCCGAGAGGGACTGGTTCGAGCGCGGGCAGAGGCAGCCAGAAGACAGGGATCATCAGGGCGTATATGGCAAGCCCCGCAGCGGGGGCGAACGCGCCGACCGCCGCACCGAGGAGAGTCAGCAGCGGTCCCGCCAGAAAGCGTCTGCCCACGAGCCTGCCCGCGTGCGCACTGACCCGCGAATTCAACAGCCTCGGTGTGCGCAACGCGTACCACCAGAGGGCATTGAAGAAGATCGCGCCCACGCCGAAGGAGCCGCCGAAGAACAACACGGCTAGCGGCTCACCCGCCCCGATGCCGATGAGAGACCCGGTTGAGCGCGAAGACGAACACCAGGTCGAAGAAGAGCTCCAGGAGACTCGGCCGCTGCGGCTGCGCCGACTTGCGAAGCAGCGTTGCCGCGCCTGTCGACATGCCGCCGCCCGGCCTTGCCCGGATTCTTCACCTATCGGCAATTGATACCACCTCAGGCAGCCACCCGGGGCCGATACGACGAGCCACCACGCCCAATGAGACGTTTCACCTGACTGCGGATTCCCGCAGCTCGGCAGGTGCCCCCCGCCAAGATAACTAGGGATATACATGCCTGAGTGCGTTGGGTAGGGTCATGCCCGTTGTTTGTTCGATGAATGGGGGGGAACGAGTATGAAGCTACGCAAATTCGTCGCTGTCTGCGCGGCACTGGTCGGGGTGGCTGCCGGTGGAGCGATCGGGCCGTCGGCTGCCTACGCCGCGGACAACGGACCGTGGGAGATCTTTCCCGCGAGCGCTGTCGACAAGTGTGTCGAAGTCCAGGGTGGTTCGGGCTCGTTGAGCGCACAGGTCCAGGTCTACACCTGCTCAACCTGGAGCGGCGGCGTCACGCCGCTGCACCAGCGGTGGATCTTCCGGCCCACCTCCGGTGGCTACCAGCGCATCATCAACGGCAAGACGGGCATGTGCGCGAACATCAAGGGCAGCACGGACGTCAACAGCACGAAGATCGTCCAGTACAACTGCGGTGGCAGCGCGACGCTGAACGACCAGTGGTACCCGCAGTTCGTGCGGAAGATCGGCGGTTTCGACTTCTACCAGTTCAAGAGCCGGCTGAACAACACGAAGTGCCTCAACGTGCAGGGCAGCAGCACGTCGAACGGCTCCGACCTGATCCTCTACCCGTGCAGCACGGCGGACAACGCCATCTTCTCCTGGGCGCCGGCAGTCCAGGCGTAGCTGCGGCGACGCTGTAACGAACATCAAGGGTCAGGCGCGGCTGGTTCGCGCCTGACCCTTGATGTGTGGGTGCCTCGGATGGCCTGGGTGCTCCGGCGGGACGACGGGGAGAACTTCCGGAGACCGGCAGGCTGGACGAACAGTTCCCGCCGGGCTACCGCCTCACCCCGGGCGTCCAGCTCGTACCCTCGATCCAGACCCACCCGTCGTACGTGATCCGGTCTTCGAGCACGCGGATGAGCCGGAAGAGGAAACGGCCGGGAGAACTGGACGCTGGCCGACCTCGTGAGGTGCAGGAGGTCACCACTCCTGAATGGGGGCACGACCCACCGCCCGTCGCCAAGCCAAGATCCGCGCTCGGGCTACCGCAGCCCTCGGGCACCAGCCGTCCGGGTGACAGCAGCTGCACCTCTGCATGCGGTGGTGGTCGAGCACCGTCCAGGAAAGCTCCACATCGAACGGGACGTCGCTCACCGCTCACCTCCGTACGCAGCTTTCGGCAGCGACGGCAGGTGTCGTCCCAGAGGCGTCTATAGGGTGTCGATCATGGTTGACGAGATGAGCCCGGTAGCGCTCTACATCCAGCTCGCGGATCTCCTCACGAAGAAGATCGAGTCCGGGAAGCTCAAGCCTCGTCAGCCGCTCCCCTCCGAGGCCCACCTTCAGCAGGAGTACGGCGTGGCTCGCGGCACGGTCCGAGCGGCTATCCGCCTATTGCGGGAGCGGGGTCTCGTCGTGACGCTGCCGGCGCGCGGAACCTTCGTCGCCGACAAGCGGTAACCGCCCGCCCCCTCCGGGTCCAGCCCGGGCCCGTCGCCACCGATCGAGCGGACGGCATCACCTACACGTACTGCCGGCATCGTCGGCTCGAAAGCCTCCGCTCGCACCGAACACATCACCACGCGCCGCTGGATGCCGCGCCTTGGCAGTCTGGTGCGAAGCCTCCTGGTCACGTTCAGTCGGAGGTTCTGTCTTCACTGACGGGGATTCCATTGGCGGCGGACCACACCGGTGTCGCCGAACTAGCCGAGCCGTTCCACCGCCTAGTGCGCTGTCCATGAAGGTTCACCGTGTCTGAGTCGTCGGGCGGCCTTGGTGTGGGATCGGCCCCAGCGGTGCCGGCGTTCGCTGCGGACACGGGCGCGTTCTCGGCGTTGGGCGGCCAGGACGTCAGGGTGCCGGGCGTTGGCGCCCGAGGTGCCCGTGTCGGGAGCACCACGAGCAGCCCTCGTCGCGACGTGGATTCTGGCCTGCACGCTCGCGCCTTCTCGGCAGATGGATCGTGGAGGGTGGACGGATCGACGTTGATCAGGGCTGGGTGGATGGGACTTCGCTGCCGGCGGACTGACCGTGCGGGCCACCGCGGGCCTGGGGGATCGCTCGGCGGCCACGTTCCGGGATCGGCCGGGGCGGTGGCGGCGCCGTCGAGGCGCGGACGACCAGCTCGACCGGTTGGTCGGCCGCCGGTGGAAGCTCGACGTCCGGCTTCTCGATGACCTGTACCAGCAGCGCGAGGCCCCGCCGCACGACCTCGTCGAACGGCTGCCGCACGGTGGTGAGCGGGGGAGTGACGTAGGCGGCGACCGGGATGTCGTCGAACCCGACGACGCTGATGTCCTCGGGCACGCGGCGCCCGGCCTCGAGCTGCGCGCGGATGAGACCGATCGCCATGTCGTCGTTCGCGGCGAACACCGCGGTCACGGTGCCGTCGCCGGCCAGTTCCCGGCCCGCCGCGTAGCCGGACGCGGCCGACCAGTCGCCATCGACGACCGGCGGCTCGTCCGCGCCGTGGGCTCGCAGCGCCTCGCGCCAGCCGGCGAGACGGTCCCGTGCCGAATACCACCGCTGCGGGCCGGCCAGGTGATGGACGGTCACTTGCCCCAGCTCCAGCAGGTACTCGGTCGCGGCCCGTGCGAGCCGGCTCGCGCCGACCCTGGCGGTCACCACCTGCGGCGCGGCGAAGGTGGGCGGCGCGCCGAGGACCAGGACCGGCACGTCGACGCTGATGAGGCCGACACCCTCGTCGATCGGCTCGGAGATGACGATGCCGTCCACGCCCTGGCCCAGCAGCGACGTCAGGGCGCTCGCGATGCCGCCCGGGTCGCCCTCGATCGTGGCGGCCACCCGCAGCGTGTAGCCCACCTCCCGGACCGCCCGCTCGACGCCCATGAGCCACGACGCCGGCCCGTACAAGGCGCTGCCGAGCGTCACCACGCCGATCGACCGGGTCCGCCCGGAGGCCAACGCCCGGGCCGCCTGGTTGCGCCGGTAGCCGAGCTCCTCGGCGGCGTCCAGGACCCGCCGGCGCACGTCGGCCGAGACATACGGCTCGTCGTTGAGGACCCTGGACACCGTCTTCTGGGAGACGCCGGCCAGCCGCGCGACGTCCACGCTGCGCGGCGTCGGAGGGATTTCACCCGGCCTCACCAGTCGCGTCACGGCACCTCCCATCACCGGCCATCGTCCTGTATGATTGCGTAGTCATGTCTACGCAGTCAGACACTCACCGTTAAGAGCCCGCAACCCGCCCGCGACGCTGGCGAAGCACGTTCCTTACCAGCACCCTAACTCCATTTGGAACCGAACAAGTCAGGCCGGGCCGCCCGCCGACTTCATCGAGGACCCCGGTGCTGTCCGCGCCTTCAGCGTGTCACGCGGCCGGGCGCGCCGCAGGGTCGAATCGGTTCGAAATTCGATCGGCACCGCGTCGGTGGGCCGGCGACGAGGAATGCCTGAGCGCGATGCTCCGGCATTCCGGAAGGGTCGTACTATCGACGGCCGCTCGACACTTGCGAGGGGTCACGAGCAGGACGTAACCGCGTCGAAACCTTGACTTCACGCTCGCTGCACCCATTAATACATATCTATGCATTTGGGCCGCAGTCACCCTTCCCGGGTGGTCGGCGACGCCGGCAGATTCGTCGAATCGATTCGAGCATCGGCCTTGTGGCTGTGCCCTGAACCGAGTTTCGGAGCCGGCGGATGAGTCACAGGAGGGTTACCGTGCATCGTACGAACGTCCACTGGGGTGGCCGATTGTCGGCGTCGGCCAGAGGGTTGGCCGCGACCGTGGCGCTCGCCCTGCCCCTGACGCTGGGTGGGCTGACCCTGGCGACCCCCGGGTCGGCCCTGGCCGCGCCGGTCGAGACGCAGAGTGTCGCGGCCGCCGGACTTGACGGTGTGGCGGCCGGTAGCGCCGCGATCGCCTCGGTCGATCTGAGCGGGACATGGAACTTCACGCCCGCGGGTCGGGGTGCGACCACGATCGCGGTACCCGGTGGCGGCTGGTACAAGCAGGGCTTCACCACCGTGAACGAGGCGGTGTACTCGCGCAGCATCACCGTGCCGGACTCGGGGCAGCCGCAGTCGACCTGGATCGAGTTCGGCGCCGTCAACCACCAGGCGACACTGTCGGTCAACGGCCGCGTGGTCGCCACCCAGACAACGGCTTTCACCCCGTCGAACTTCGACATCAGCGCATACGCGGCGCCCGGCACCACCCACACGATCACGGTGAACGTGAAGGGCCGCGGCGCGTTGAAGGCATCCAACGGCCGGTACCTGGTGCCCGACGCAGCCACGTGGTCCGAGGCGGTACCGCAGGGGATCTTCGGGTCCGCGTTCCTGCGGGCGTACCCGGCGGTGTACGTCAGCGACACATTCGTGCGTACGTCGGTGGCGAACAAGACGCTGACCTACGACGTGACGGTGCGGAACACGTCGGGCAGTTCCCGGTCGGTGACGTTGACCGGGTCGCTGTCGTCCCACAACGGAACGGCTTTCAGCTACCCGGCACTGCCCAGCCGTACGGTCACCGTGGCGGCCAACTCGACCGCGACCGTGACCGTCGGTCCGGTCGCGTGGAACCTCGACAGCACCTCGTACTGGTGGCCCAACGTGCCGTACCGGTCGGGGTACCGGGCGCAGCTGCACGAGCTGACGGTGCATGCCGTCACCGACGACGGCCGGACGAGCGACGCCGAGTCCCGGTTCGGGTTCCGGGAGGCCACCCAGAACGGTGACTACTACTACCTCAACGGCGTGCGCGTGAACTTCCGCGGCGACAACCTCCAGGGTGCCGACTATGACCGGATCAACAACGGCGGCAAGGGCGACGCGTACCACACGCTGCCCGGCTTCCTGCCCCCGTCGTCCGGCAACGGCGGCTGGCCGCAGGCGGTGGACAACTACCAGCGGCTGAACTACAACGTGGTGCGCATCCACCAGGAGCCCGGAAGCCCGTACATGTTGGATGTCGCCGACGAGATGGGCCTGATGATCATCGACGAGGTCGCGATTCGCGGCTCCCAGTCCTCACAGGAGTGGCAGAACTCCGTCGGTCGCGACAACATGATCAACCACGCCCGTGCGCTGGTCCTGCGCGACCGCAACCACCCCTCGATCATCCGCTGGAGTCAGAACAACGAGCCGAACCAGAGCGGCCAGGATTCCGAGCAGTTCGAGAAGGACCTGTACGCGGCGATGAACGGCGCCGACGGCACCCGGCCGATCATTGTCGAGGTGGGCGTCGGCAACAATGTCAGCCTGTATCCCGGGATGACGTACGCCAACTTCGCGGTGATTCCGCACTACGTCGACGGCTTCGGCAGGTACGGGGAGGGCCTGGTCAGCGTGAACGGGCGGCCCGACGGCGAGGGCGAGTTCATCTGGCCGGCATGCAACAACAAGCAGGGCTTCGAGTGGTTCGCCACCGCGACTGCTGCCAAGCGCGGCAAGGGCGCCACCGACCTGCGTCCGTACACGCTGCTGTCCGCCTGGGCCAGCGTGGTGCCGGGCGTGCGGTCCACCGACTTCACCCCGGAGGAGGGCGGTCACCCCATCTACGGCGTGGACAACCTGCCCGATCCGTGGAGCAACGCGCAGATCCAGCGCGTGCAGGCGGCGTTCAACCCGGTGGCCGCGATCGACCTCCCGTACTGGTCCGCCTCCGGTAACTCGGACTCCAACGGCAGCTTCCCGCTGGCGCAGGCGGTGCCCAGCTACGCCCGCAACGCCACGGTGACCCGCAACATCACCGTGTTCAACGACGACCTCACCAACACCTCCGTGGACTTCACCTGGACCGCCCGGCTCGACAGCCCGACCGGAACGGTCGTCGCGTCCGGCAACAGCACCCTGACCGTCCCGCTCGGCTCACGGGTCACCCAACCGGTTTCCTTCACCGCCCCCGCCACCGGCAGCCGCGTGTACCTGCAGCTGTCGACCGCCAAGTCCGGCAGCACCGTCTTCACCGATGCGGTCGAGTACCTCAACCTCAGCGGAAGCGGCGGAACCGGGCCGGCAGCAGGCACCTACCGCATCGTCAACCGCAACAGCGGCAAGCCCCTCGCCATCGCCGGCAACTCCACCGCCGACGGCGCCAAGACGGTCCAGCAGAGCGGCTCCCCCACCTGGACGATCAGCACCACCCAGGACACGTACACCCTGCGCTACACCGCCTCAGGAAAGATGCTCGACGTCAACGCCGGCAGCACCACACAGGGCCTACAGCTACAGCAGTGGTCGGCCAATGGCGGTGCCAACCAGTCGTGGTACCTGCGGCCCACCGGTGACGGCTACTACACCATCGTCAGCCGCAGCAGCGGACTCGTGGCCGACGTCTCCGCCGCCTCGACCAGCGACGGCGCGCAGGTCGTGCAGTGGACCGCCAACAACGGGACCAACCAACAGTGGCAGTTCGTACCCGCCTGACCAGTGGCAGAGGTGGTTGACAAGTCCGACCGCCGGTGACCGCCTGACGATCGTTGTGAGGTCTACTCGGGCGCGGGGGTTCCCGCGCCCGGGTAGATCACGACCCGATCTCATGCCGCCCATCTTCTTGCCGAATCATTCGACAAGACAGAACCGAGAGCAGGTCAACGTACAAGCGACCCACGCGACACCCACTGTCCAACGGGACGATCAACAAAAAACGCCTGACCGCGTTTCCGCAGGTCAGACGTCTTTTGATCTTGTGCGCCCGAAGGGACTCGAACCCCTAACCTCCTGATCCGTAGTCAACGCAAGGAAGTTGCCGTGACCTGCATGTATATATGTTTGCCCTGATTTGATATGTAGCAGCGTAAACGGAACGTGACGCCCAAACACGCTTCACTCCTGCATGGTGCCACTCAAGTGGCACGCCTGACTCGTGTCGTGGTACTGCCGGGTCAGACGTCCCGATGACCGGCCGGCACACTCTCTGCCCGGAGGGCGGAACGTCCTCAGGTTAGGTTGCGTACTCCACCATTCGGTCGGATAGTAGGCGGAAGACCGATGCCCTTTCAGGATCGCGAGGACGAGAGGCTTCCCCTACACTTCGTGCGTGGCCGACAACGAACAGGTGCTGCTCGATCAAGTTCTGGTCCAGCGGCAGGCCGAACGATCAGTCCCGATCCGCGACGATGAAGCCTTCGAACTGTTCGCAGCGGAACAGGCGCTCGTAACCCGGCAACTATCTGCAGAGGAAGTCGCCGAGGGAGTCATCGGAGGCAGCAACGACGGCGCCATCGACGCGATCTACGTATTCGTCGATGGAATGCTTCTCTCCGAGGACAGCGATGTGCTGCAGGCCGGATTCTCATCTAGCAAGCTGCCACGGGGCGTCAAGCTGCAACTATGGTTGGTACAGGCCAAGCGGGAGACCTCGTTCACTGAGACGGCCATCGACAAGGCTGCCGCTGCGCTCGCGCGGTTACTGAGCCTCGCGGAGCACGAAGATGATCTCCTCAAGCTCTACTCCTCAGGCACCGTCTCGCGGACCGGATTCTTCCGAAAGGCTCTCCGGGCCCTAGCCACACGGCATCCCCAGGTGGAAATCCACTTCGTATATGCCACCCGTGGTCGGGCCACCGGCCAGAACTCGATCAACACCAAGGTCGAGATCAAGGCACGCGACCTGGAGACCCAACTCGCTAGCGTCATATCCGGCGCGAAGGGCCACGTCGAGTTCCTCGGGGCGGCCGAGCTATGGCGACGGGCGAACACCGTCGCGTCATACACGACCGAGCTGACCTACCAGGAAAACGCGACCAGCGGCAACAGCCACGTCGCTCTGGTTAAGCTCCGCGATTACATGGCCTTCCTTAAGGATGAGGACGGCCAACTCCGGCGGCACATCTTCGACTGGAACGTCAGGGACTATCAAGGCGACGTTGAGGTTAACCGAGAAATCCGGGCCTCGCTGGAAGACCCCGAAGGCCCCGAGTTTTGGTGGCTCAACAACGGGGTAACTATCGTCTGCTCCAAGGCAACCGCAGTCGGCAAGACTTATTCTTTAGACGATGTTCAGGTAGTCAACGGGCTACAGTCCTCGCACACCATCTTCAATTTCTTGCGCACGGCATCTGAAAGCCATCCTGCCCTCGACCGCTCAGTGCTGGTCCGCATCCTGGTCACGGGCGACGACCTGGCTACCCGGGATCTCGTCATCCGCGCCACCAACCGCCAAACGTCGGTGCCCGCCGCCTCACTGCGGGCCACCGACAACATCCAGCGCGACATTGAGGCGTACTTCCTCGGACACGACTGGTACTACGACCGTCGGAAGAATTTCTACCGCAACAGCGGCCGCAGCGCCGAACGGATCGTGAGCATCTCTCTGCTTGCGCAGGCTGTTATGGCCATGGGGCTGAGTCGCCCCGACAACTCCCGTGCCCGACCTTCTAGCCTGCTGAAGCGTGACGAAGAGTACAAGCGGATCTTTTCCAAGGAAATCCCAGTGGAGATCTATCTCTGGGTCGCCCGGGCTCAGAAGGAGATCGATGCTTTCCTGGCGTCGGAGACTGCCGGCGTCAGCGTGCCTGAGCGCAATAACTACCGCTTCCATCTGGCAATGGTGGCAACGGCGAAGCTCGTGGGCCAGCCCGTACGGTCTCCGAAGCAGCTCAGCCGCTTGGCCTCGGCTGGCACCCCGCTGGCAGACGCAGACCTACCGGCGACCTTGGCCTTCCTCCGCGGCGAGTTTGCTGCACACGAACGCCGAACGGGGAACTCACTCGACAAGATCGCCAAGGGGCCTGACTTCGTCGAGTACCTGCTGGGGATATCGCACGATAGGACTACCAAGGGGCCTGACTTCGTCGAGCGCCTGCTCAAGCGTTTTTCCTAGAGCAAGGGAGCTTCAGGCGACCGACGCCTGCGAACTCCTGGACCACGGCAGACCCGCGCTGATCTTCCGATCTAGCCTCGTTGCCAGATAACCCAACTCGGCCACGCCGGCCCGCTGACCATCCCGGACCGTCGCCCTGCTTGGCGATCCCAGGCGGTCGAAGCCGGTGGCTCACCAGGGCCACGATCACCCCGATGCAGCCATCGTTTCCCCTCTTCTAGAGGTGAGTTTCTCGACAGACTATGTGCAACATAGACAGCTGTACACGCTGCGGTCATGTCAAGATCGCGACTCCGCCAGCATGAAGGACGGCCCTCCTCGTGCAGTTAGGCCACCTCCGGCGCCGGAGCGGCGGTGTCGCGGACCGAGTGAAGGATCGTGATCAGGCGGTCTACTCGGAGGATGGGAGGATCGAGTCCGGCCCGTGCGGGACGATGTCGATGAACGGAGAATCGTAGAGCAGCTCGGGCTCCATGACCCCGTTTTGGGTCAGGTCAGCGATGATCAGGTTCACGAAGTTGATCTGGTTCGCGTTGAGCGTCCGGCTGCTCAGGAAATCGCCGAACACCTCCGTGGCGGCCTCCCTATCGAGTCCGACCAGTGAGCAGATGAACAAGCCGAGCCCATGGGCCGAGCGGCGGGCCTGGTCAAAGTCTTCGGTGCCGCCACCGCTGGCCGCCAGCATCCGTTCCAGCTCGTCAAGGTCCGTCAGGGAAAGCTGCTAGTACGGCAGCCGCCGTTCGTGATCATGGTTGGAGTTCGATGGTGAGTCGGCGGGCGTAGTGGGCTCGTCTGGCTCGTGCTTGGTGTCGGCGT